>NZ_JBIALO010000003.1:387763-389738 GCF_042873595.1 Streptomyces sp. NPDC004629
AGAGAAAACAACCGTGATTCCGGGAGTAGTGGCGAGCGAAACCGGATGAGGCCAAACCGTATGCGTGTGAGACCCGGCAGGGGTTGCGTATGCGGGGTTGTGGGATCTCTCTTGATCAGTCTGCCGGCTGGTCGGTGAGTCAGAAACCGTTGATGTAGGCGAAGGACATGCGAAAGGTCCGGCGTAGAGGGTAAGACCCCCGTAGCTGAAATGTCAGCGGCTTGCTTGAGAGACACCCAAGTAGCACGGGGCCCGAGAAATCCCGTGTGAATCTGGCGGGACCACCCGCTAAGCCTAAATATTCCCTGGTGACCGATAGCGGATAGTACCGTGAGGGAATGGTGAAAAGTACCCCGGGAGGGGAGTGAAATAGTACCTGAAACCGTGTGCCTACAAGCCGTGGGAGCGTCGGGCATCAGCTTGCTGGTGTCTCGTGACTGCGTGCCTTTTGAAGAATGAGCCTGCGAGTTTGCGGTGTGTTGCGAGGTTAACCCGGGTGGGGTAGCCGTAGCGAAAGCGAGTCCGAAGAGGGCGTTTTAGTAGCATGCTCAAGACCCGAAGCGGAGTGATCTAGCCATGGGCAGGTTGAAGCGGAGGTAAGACTTCGTGGAGGACCGAACCCACCAGGGTTGAAAACCTGGGGGATGACCTGTGGTTAGGGGTGAAAGGCCAATCAAACTCCGTGATAGCTGGTTCTCCCCGAAATGCATTTAGGTGCAGCGTCGTGTGTTTCTTGCCGGAGGTAGAGCACTGGATAGGCGATGGGCCCTACCGGGTTACTGACCTTAGCCAAACTCCGAATGCCGGTAAGTGAGAGCGCGGCAGTGAGACTGTGGGGGATAAGCTCCATGGTCGAGAGGGAAACAGCCCAGAGCATCGACTAAGGCCCCTAAGCGTACGCTAAGTGGGAAAGGATGTGGAGTCGCAGAGACAACCAGGAGGTTGGCTTAGAAGCAGCCATCCTTGAAAGAGTGCGTAATAGCTCACTGGTCTAGTGATTCCGCGCCGACAATGTAGCGGGGCTCAAGCGTACCGCCGAAGTCGTGTCATTGCAGCATGACGGTTAACGCCGGCTGTGATGGGTAGGGGAGCGTCGTCTGCCGGGTGAAGCGGCACTGGAAGGTAGTCGTGGACGGTTGACGAGTGAGAATGCAGGCATGAGTAGCGATTCACACGTGGGAAACGTGTGCGCCGATTGACTAAGGGTTCCTGGGTCAAGCTGATCTGCCCAGGGTAAGTCGGGACCTAAGGCGAGGCCGACAGGCGTAGTCGATGGATAACCGGTTGATATTCCGGTACCCGCTGTGAAGCGTCAAACATCGAGCATCGTGATGCTAAGGCCGTGAAGCCGTTCCGGACCCTTCGGGGAATGGAAAGTGGTGGAGCCGCTGAACCGAGCGGTTAGTAGGTGAGTGATGGGGTGACGCAGGAAGGTAGTCCATCCCGGGCGGTGGTTGTCCCGGGGTAAGGGTGTAGCCCGAGTGGTAGGTAAATCCGCTGCTCATTGTGGGTGAGACCTGATGCCGAGCCGATTGTGGTGAAGTGGATGATCCTATGCTGTCGAGAAAAGCCTCTAGCGAGTTTTATGGCGGCCCGTACCCTAAACCGACTCAGGTGGTCTGGTAGAGAATACCGAGGCGTTCGGGTGAACTATGGTTAAGGAACTCGGCAAAATGCCCCCGTAACTTCGGGAGAAGGGGGGCCATTCCTGGTGATGGGTTTTGCACTCTGAGCTGGGGGTGGCCGCAGAGACCAGCGAGAAGCGACTGTTTACTAAAAACACAGGTCCGTGCGAAGCCGTAAGGCGATGTATACGGACTGACGCCTGCCCGGTGCTGGAACGTTAAGGGGACCGGTTAGCTCACTTTCGGGTGGGCGAAGCTGAGAACTTAAGCGCCAGTAAACGGCGGTGGTAACTATAACCATCCTAAGGTAGCGAAATTCCTTGTCGGGTAAGTTCCGACCTGCACGAATG
>NZ_JBIALO010000004.1:0-5346 GCF_042873595.1 Streptomyces sp. NPDC004629
TTCTTCCTGCCCTGAGGCCTTGTCCGGTCCTTACGGATCTCGAAGTCCATCGCACCCCTTGAACTGGGGTGTTGCAACGACTCCTAGAACCCAAGCAGTTCCCCGCGCCCCTTTGGGGTGGGATCTGCCGTTGGTTGTCTGCGGCGGCGTTGTGGCTGGGCGCACCCGTGCGGCGGAGCCGCATATCGATACAGCCCCGCGCCCCTTTGGGGCGGGTGCCCGTACCCCCCGGCGGGGGGTACGGGCACCCGGAACGGTCGGTGTGCCGCTATGCCGGGACGTCGGCTACGCCCGGTGCCAGGAACCGCTTGCCGTTGACGCGCTCGGAGACGCCCTCGCGGTCCAGGTACGGCGTGATGCCGCCCAGGTGGAAGGGCCAGCCGGCGCCCGTGATGAGACAGAGGTCGATGTCCTGGGCCTCGGCGACGACGCCCTCGTCGAGCATGAGCCCGATCTCCTGCGCCACCGCGTCCAGCACCCGGGCCCGCACCTGCTCCTCGGTCAGGACGACGTCGCCCTGCTTCAGGAGCGCGGCGACCTCGGGGTCCAGCTCCGGCTTGCCGCTGTCGTAGACGTAGAAGCCGCGCTTGCCGGCCTTGACGACGGCCGCGAGGTTCGTGGAGACCGTGAAGCGGTCCGGGAACGCCCTGTTGAGGGTCTCCGAGACATGCAGGCCGATCGCCGGGCCGACCAGCTCCAGGAGAACGAGCGGGGACATCGGCAGGCCCAGCGGCTCCACCGCCTTCTCCGCGACCTCGACCGGCGTGCCCTCGTCGATGACGTTCTGGATCTCGCCCATGAAGCGGGTGAGGATGCGGTTGACGACGAACGCCGGGGCGTCCTTGACCAGGACCGCGGTCTTCTTCAGCTTCTTGGCCACCGCGAAGGCGGTCGCCAGCGACGCGTCGTCCGTCTGTTCGCCGCGCACGATCTCCAGCAGCGGCAGGACCGCGACCGGGTTGAAGAAGTGGAAGCCCACGACCCGCTCGGGGTGCTTCAGCTTCGACGCCATCTCCGTGACGGACAGCGAGGAGGTGTTGGTGGCGAGGACGGCGTGCTCCGGTGCGACCGCCTCGACCTCCGCGAACACCTGCTGCTTGACGCCGATCTCCTCGAACACCGCCTCGATGACGAAGTCGGCGTCCGCGAAGCCCGCTGCCTTGTCCAGGACGCCGGTGACCAGCGCCTTGAGCCGGTTGGCCTTGTCCTTGTTGATGCGGCCCTTGCCGAGCAGCTTCTCGATCTCGCCGTGGACGTAGCCCACGCCCTTGTCGACGCGCTCCTGGTCGATGTCCGTGAGGACGACGGGCACTTCGAGACGGCGCAGGAAGAGCAGGGCGAGCTGCGAGGCCATCAGACCGGCGCCCACGACACCGACCTTGGTGACCGGACGGGCCAGGTTCTTGTCGGGGGCGCCCGCCGGGCGCTTGCCACGCTTTTGCACCAGGTTGAACGCGTAGAGACCGGCCCGCAGTTCGCCGCCCATGATCAGGTCGGCGAGCGCCCGGTCCTCGGCGTCGAAGCCCTGCTGGAGGTCGCCGTCCTTGGCGGCGGCGATGATGTCGAGGGCGCGGTAGGCGGCCGGCGCCGCGCCGTGCACCTTGCCGTCGGCGAGGAAGCGGCCCCGGGCGACGGCCTGGTCCCAGGCATCGCCGCGGTCGATCACCGGGCGCTCCACCTCGATCTCGCCCTTGATCACCTGGGCCGTCCAGACCAGCGACCGCTCCAGGAAGTCGGCGCCCTCGAAGATCGCGTCGGCGATGCCCAGGTCGAAGACCTGCCGGCCCTTCAGCTGCTTGTTCTGGTTGAGGCTGTTCTCGATGATGACCGAGACCGCCTTGTCGGCGCCGATCAGGTTCGGCAGCAGGGTGCAGCCGCCCCAGCCCGGCACGAGGCCCAGGAACACCTCGGGCAGCGAGAAGGCGGGGACGGCCTGGGACACCGTGCGGTAGGAGCAGTGCAGGCCGACCTCGACGCCGCCGCCCATGGCGGCACCGTTGTAGTAGGCGAAGGTCGGCACGGCGAGGTGGGCGAGGCGCTTGAACACCTCGTGGCCGCCCTTGCCGATGGCGAGCGCGTCCTCGTGCTTCGTCAGCAGCTCGATGCCCTTGAGGTCGGCACCGACCGCGAAGATGAACGGCTTGCCGGTGATGCCGACGCCGACGATCTCGCCGTCCGCGGCCTCCTTGTCGACCTGGTCGAGCGCGGTGTTCAGGTTCGCCAGCGAGGCCGGGCCGAAGGTGGTCGGCTTGGTGTGGTCCAGGCCGTTGTCCAGCGTGATCAGCGCGAAGCGGCCGGCGCCGGACGGCAGGTCGAGGTGGCGCACATGCGCCTGCGTGACGACCTCGTCGGGGAACAGCTCGGCCGCACCCTTCAACAGATCCGCGGTGGTGCTCACTTGTCCCCCTCGAAGTGCGGGTTCTCCCAGACGACGGTGGCGCCCATGCCGAAGCCGACGCACATCGTGGTCAGGCCGTAGCGGACGTGCGGCTGCTCCTCGAACTGGCGGGCCAGCTGTGTCATCAGCCGGACGCCGGAGGAGGCCAGCGGGTGGCCGAAGGCGATGGCGCCGCCGTACTGGTTGACGCGCTCGTCGTCGTCCGCGATGCCGTAGTGGTCGAGAAAGGCCAGGACCTGGACGGCGAAGGCCTCGTTGATCTCGAACAGGCCGATGTCGGAGATGGACAGGCCCGCCTTGGCGAGGGCCTTCTCCGTGGCCGGAATCGGGCCGTAGCCCATGACCTCCGGCTCGACGCCCGCGAAGGCGTACGAGACGAGGCGCATCCTGACCGGCAGGTCGTGCTCGCGGGCGAAGTCCTCGGCGGCGATGATCGAGGCGGTGGCGCCGTCGTTCAGTCCGGCCGCGTTGCCGGCGGTGACCCGGCCGTGCACCCGGAACGGCGTCTTCAGGTTCGCCAGGTTCTCCAGCGTGGTGCCGGGGCGCATCGGCTCGTCGGCGGTGACCAGACCCCAGCCGGTCTCGCCCGCGTCCGGGGTGGTGCGGCGCACCGAGATCGGCACCAGGTCCTGCTGGATCCTGCCGTTGGCGTACGCCTTGGCGGCCTTCTCCTGCGAGCGCACCGCGTACGCGTCGGCGCGCGGCTTGGTCAGGTGCGGGAAGCGGTCGTGCAGGTTCTCCGCGGTCATGCCCATGAACAGGGCGGACTCGTCGACCAGCTTCTCGGAGACGAAGCGCGGGTTCGGGTCCACGCCCTCGCCCATCGGGTGGCGGCCCATGTGCTCCACACCGCCGGCGATGACGGCGTCGTACGCGCCGAAGGCGATCGAACCGGCGGTGGTGGTGACGGCGGTCAGCGCGCCGGCGCACATCCGGTCGATCGAGTAGCCGGGCACGGACTGGGGGAGACCGGCGAGGATGCCGGCCGTGCGGCCCAGGGTCAGGCCCTGGTCGCCGATCTGCGTGGTCGCGGCGATGGCGACGTCGTCGATCTGCTTCGGGTCCAGACCGGGGTTGCGGCGCAGCAGCTCCCGGATCGACTTCACGATGAGGTCGTCGGCGCGGGTCTCGTGGTAGATGCCCTTCGGACCCGCCTTGCCGAACGGGGTGCGGACGCCGTCGACGAAGACGACGTCCCTGACGGTACGAGGCACGATGGCTCTCCTCCAGGGTGCGGGATGGCACTGCCGCGCGACGCTGAGCGTGCGCTCAGAACCCATGCTACTTATGAGTAACGTGACTGCCCAGTCCCGCAGGCGACAGCGGTGAAGGTCACACCATCGGCGGCACCGCGGACCGTTCCGTCCCGGGATCTTGGCCTGATCTCGACGTCGCTGTTTCCGGCGTTCCCGGCGTTCCCGGCGTTCCCGGCGTTCCCGGTGTTCCGGCGTTCCCAGCTCCCGGCGTTCCCGGGGCGCGAGCGGATGAGCCGCACCCGGCGGTGGCTAGGAGGGGCTCTGGCCGCCCTGCGCCCCGGCCAAGAGCGCGGCCACGAGCGCGGGAGTCACCTGCTCGATCTGCCACGGTCTCGCCCCGTACCCGGCGAGGGCCGCGGCCACGGAGTCCTCGCCGGTGGGCTTGGGCGGCTCCCAGCACAGCCGCCGCACGGTGTCCGGTGCGATCAGGTTCTCCTGCGGCAGGCCGAGCCGTTCGGCCAGTGCCGAGACCGCGGCGCGGGCCGCGGACAGCCGGGCGGCGGCGGCCGGGTCCTTGTCGGCCCAGGCCCGCGGCGGGGGCGGCCCGGTGACCGGCTGCCCCGGCTGCGGCAGCGCCACCTCGGGCAGCGCCCTGGCCCGGTCCACCGCGGCCTGCCACTGCTCCAGCTGGCGCCGCCCGGTCCGATGGCCGAATCCATTCAGTGCCGCGAGCGCGTGCGCCGTGCCCGGCAGGGCGAGCGCCGCCTCCACGATGGCCGCGTCGCTGAGCACCTTGCCCGGCGACACGTCCCGTCGCTGCGCGATCCGGTCCCGCGTCTGCCACAGCTCGCGCACCACGGCGAGCTGGCGCCGGCGCCGCACCTTGTGCATGCCGGACGTGCGCCGCCAGGGCTCCTTGCGGGGCTCGGGCGGCGGCGCCGAGGCGATCGCGGCGAACTCCTGCAGGGCCCAGTCCAGCTTGCCCTGCCGGTCCAGCTCCTTCTCCAGCGCGTCGCGCAGGTCGATGAGCAGTTCCACGTCCAGGGCGGCGTAGCGCAGCCACGGCTCGGGCAGCGGCCGGGTGGACCAGTCGACGGCCGAGTGGCCCTTCTCCAGGACGAAGCCCAGGACGCCCTCGACCATCGCGCCGAGGCCGACCCGCGGGAACCCGGCGAGCCGGCCCGCGAGTTCCGTGTCGAACAGGCGGCTTGGCACCATGCCTATGTCACGCAGGCACGGCAGGTCCTGGGTGGCGGCGTGCAGCACCCACTCGGCACCGGCCAGCGCCTCGCCCAGCCCGGACAGGTCGGGGCAGGCGACCGGGTCGATCAGCGCGGTCCCCGCGCCCGCGCGGCGCAGCTGCACCAGATAGGCCCGCTGGCCGTAGCGGTAGCCGGAGGCGCGCTCGGCGTCGACGGCGACGGGGCCGGTGCCCGCGGCGAAGGCGGCGACCGTCGCGGCCAGCGCGGACTCGTCGGCGATCACGGGGGGAACGCCCTCACGCGGTTCGAGCAAAGGGATCGGCGCCCCCGCCGCAGAAGATCCGCCGTCGTCCGGAGGGGTCCCTCCGGTGGTGCGCAGTGGCATGTCTGCTGCGGTCTCTTGGGCGTCGGTCACCTGTCAAGGGTATCCGTGTATCGAAGGCGCCCCGCGGCCGGAACGTGCCGCGGCCGGGGGCCGGGGGGGGGGAAAAAATCAAGGCGGGTGGGAGACAAAGGAGAAAAAGACCCCAAACGCGGGGGGCCCCCCCCC
>NZ_JBIALO010000004.1:5356-355467 GCF_042873595.1 Streptomyces sp. NPDC004629
GGGGGGGGGGGGTGGTTGTGGGGGGGGGGGTGGGGGGGGGGGGGCTCATGTTGATTTTTTTCCCTTTTGCGGCCGCCGCCGCCCCCCCCCCCCCCCCCCCCCCCGGGCGCCGGGGGGTCGTAAACAAGTCAGGTCGGTAGGAAGACTAGGAAGACAAGGACACGATCGGCGGGGGACACCGCCGGGGAACGGCTGCCGGTCCCGCGCACACGGGTGCCGGGCCGGGATACGGATCAGGCCGTGGCCTGCGGGTTCAGTGGATGATGCCGGTACGCAGGGCCACGGCGACCATGCCGGCCCGGTCACCGGTGCCCAACTTGCGGGCGATGCGGGCGAGATGGCTCTTGACGGTCAGTGCGGACAGGCCCATCGAGACGCCGATCGCCTTGTTCGACTGGCCCTCGGCGACCAGCCGCAGCACCTCGACCTCGCGGCCGGACAGTTCACGGTAGCCGCCCGGGTGGCTCGGGGCGCCCGGGGGGCGGCGGTGCATACGGGCGGCGGCCGCGCCGATGGGGGCGGCGCCCGGTCGGGTGGGGAGCCCGATGTTGGTCCGGGTGCCGGTGACGACGTAGCCCTTGACCCCGCCGGCCAGTGCGTTGCGCACGGCGCCGATGTCGTCGGCGGCGGACAGCGCAAGGCCGTTGGGCCAGCCCGCGGCTCGGGTCTCGGACAGCAGGGTCAGGCCGGAACCGTCCGGCAGATGGACGTCGGCGACGCAGATGTCGCGGGGGTTGCCGATGCGGGGACGAGCCTCCGCGACGGACGAGGCCTCGATGACATCGCGCACACCGAGCGCCCACAGATGGCGGGTGACGGTGGAGCGGACGCGCGGGTCGGCCACGACCACCATGGCGGTCGGCTTGTTCGGGCGGTAGGCGACCAGGCTTGCGGGTTGCTCAAGGAGAACGGACACCAGGCCTCCTGGGGTGCGGGACGGGGCCGGCTCGTGGGGGGTGAAGCCGGGACGAACCGTGCTTTCAAGGTCACAGTCGTCTTCGGCACCAAACCCGTTCGGCTTTAGAGAATGATCACGATCTGGTGAGAACATTCCGTGCAATTCGGACGCGCGATCGATCAGCCGAAGATCGAGTCGGTTCGAGCGGGTTCGCTTCAAGGATCGAAAGTGGCCGTATCGACAAAGAGATGGTCAATGGAAGGGTGATCGTCTCCGGTGACCGGGGCCGTCAGCGGGACTGCGGGTCCCTGCGCTGCGGCAGGGTCACCACCGACGCGTCGCCCGGGGCGGCCGGCGGCAGCCCCGCGACCTGCGCCAGCAGATCGCACCAAGAGGCCAGATGGGCCGCCGTGTCCGGCACCCCGCCCAGCCCCTCCCGGGGCGTCCAGGAGGCCCGGATCTCGATCTGCGAGGCGGGCGGACGCGGGGAAAGCCCGCCGAAGTAGTGCGAGCCCGCGCGGGTCACGGTGCCGCTCGCCTCGCCGCACGACAGCCCGCGCGCCTGGAGCGCACCGGTCAGCCACGACCAGCACACCTCCGGCAGCAGCGGATCGGCCGCCATCTCCGGCTCCAGCTCCGCGCGCACCAGCGTCACCAGCCGGAAGGCACCGCGCCAGGCATCGTGCCCGGCCGGTTCGTGCAGCATGATCAGCCGCCCGTCGGCCAGATCCTGGTCGCCGTCGACGACCGCCGCCTCCAGGGCGTATGCGAAGGGGGCGAGCCGCTGGGGCGCGGGCGTCGGATCCACCTCGATCTGCGGTCGCAGCCGCGCGGTCCGCAGCGCCTCGACCGCGGCCCGGAAAGCCGGCGGAGCCGAACTGTCCGTATGCCGGTCCGTCTCCCTGGCCCCCTTCCCCTCGTCCATCCCACCAGCGCCGTCCGACAGTCGTCCCTGAGCCGCAGCCATGCGGGGAAGAGTAAGGGGAACGGGCGCTTCGCGCAGGGAGAGACACCACCTAAGGACGCGCCCGCGAGCGCCGTCGCCCCCGGTGCAGGGCCTGGTCCGGCCGGGTTCGGGGCCGTGGGAGACTTTCCGTCGTGAGTGCCAACGCAAGCCCCACGGGCCAGCAGCCGACAGCCACGTACGACAGCGCCTTCCTCAAGGCGTGCCGCCGCGAACCCGTGCCGCACACCCCCGTGTGGTTCATGCGCCAGGCCGGCCGCTCCCTGCCCGAGTACCGCAAGGTGCGCGAGGGCATCCCGATGCTGGAGTCCTGCACCCGCCCCGAACTGGTCACCGAGATCACGCTCCAGCCGGTGCGCCGGCACCACGTGGACGCGGCGATCTACTACAGCGACATCGTCGTCCCGCTCAAGGCCATCGGCGTCGACCTCGACATCAAGCCCGGCGTCGGCCCGGTCGTCGAGCGCCCCGTGCGCACCCGGGCCGACCTCGACCGGCTGCGCGACCTCACCCCCGAGGACATTACCTACGTCACCGAGGCCATCGGCCTGCTCACCAGCGAACTCGGTCCGACCCCGCTCATCGGCTTCGCCGGCGCCCCGTTCACCCTGGCCAGCTATCTCGTCGAGGGCGGCCCGTCGCGGACGTACCAGAACGCGAAGGCGATGATGTACGGCGACCCCGGGCTGTGGGCCGACCTGCTCGACCGCCTCGCCGACATCACGGCCGCCTTCCTCAAGGTGCAGATCGAGGCGGGCGCCTCCGCGGTCCAGCTGTTCGACTCCTGGGTCGGCGCGCTCGCCCCCGCCGACTACCGGCGCTCCGTGCTGCCCGCCTCCGCCAAGGTGTTCCGCGCCGTCGCCGGATACGGCGTCCCGCGCATCCACTTCGGTGTCGGCACCGGCGAGCTGCTGAAACTCATGGGCGAGGCCGGCGCGGACGTCGTCGGCGTCGACTGGCGCGTCCCGCTCGACGAGGCGGCCCGCCGCGTCGGTCCGGGCAAGGCGCTCCAGGGCAACCTCGACCCGACGGTCCTCTTCGCCGGCGAGGAGGTCGTCGAGGCGAAGACCCGCGAGGTGCTGGACGCGGCGGCCGGGCTGGAGGGCCACGTCTTCAACCTCGGCCACGGCGTGCCGCCCGACACCGACCCGGACGCGCTCACCCGGCTCGCGGAGTACGTGCACACACGTACCGCCCGCTGACTCACCACGTCTGCCAGGGCCGAGCCTGCCTGCCGAACAGCAGCCGGGGCGGCTCCGGCGGGGGCGGGGTGCCCGGCCGCAGCGGCAGCGCGAACAGCACGCCGACGACGAAGCCGACGATGTGCGCCGCGTACGCCACCGTTCCGGCGCCGGAGACGCCGAGCCCGGACGAGTACACCGCCTGGAGCACGAACCAGAAGCCCAGCACCAGCCAGGCCGGCAGCCTGAGCGGCAGAAAGATCAGGAACGGCACGAGGACCCAGACCCTCGCCTTCGGATACAGCACCAGGTAGGCGCCGAGGACGCCGGCGATCGCCCCGGACGCGCCGATCAGCGGTTCGGCCGAGGAGGCGTTGAGCAGCGCGAAGCCGTACCCGGCCGCGTAGCCGCAGACGACGTAGAAGACGAAGTACCGGACATGGCCCATCCGGCCCTCGACGTTGTTGCCGAAGATCAGCAGGAACAGCATGTTGCCCAGCAGATGCAGCCAGCCGCCGTGCACGAACATCGCCGTGAAGACCGACAGCGGCGGTGACTTGTCGTAGGCCGGCGGGGCCACCACGCAGCCCGGCCCCTGCGGGCCGACACCCACCGCGCCGGTCGGGACCAGCCGCGGCAACTGATCGTGGATCAGCTCTCTGGGCACCGCCGCGTAGTGGTCCATGAACGCCTGGAGATGACACAGCTGCGCCAGGTCGCCGCCGCCGGCCACGGAACCCGCTATGCCGGGCGTGACCAGGAAGACGACGAAGTTCGCGGCGATCAGCGCGTACGTCACCCAGGGGGTGCCGCGCACCGGGTTCACGTCATGGACGGGGATGACCACACAGGAGTACTGCCCTCGACGCGGCGGGCGAATCGGTGAACGCCGCCGGACGCGGCCGCGTATCCCTGGGCAACCGACGTGAGGACCAGGCGATGAACGACCGAGTCACCCCCCAGACATTCCCCGCGATGCAGGCCCTGCCGGACGGCGAGGCGGAGATCTCCCTCGTGGTGCGGCTCCCATGGGAGGACGTCGCCCGGCTCGGCCAGGAGGCCGGGCGGCTCGCCGCGCAGATGCAGCGGCCGGTGACCCTCGACGAGGCGGTCAGTCACCGCCTGCGGTCCGTCCGCGCGACCGCCTCCCACGCGAAGCCCGCCGCGGAGCAGCCACAGGCCATGACATCCAGCGCATCCGTGGCATCGCTGCCACGGATCAGCGGAACGGCGTAGCTCCGCTGGTCCTACCGCGCTATGTCGTCGTTCGTCTGCGGCTCCGTCGTGGCTGGTCGCGCCCGCGCGGCGGAGCCGCATATCAATACAGCCTCGCGCCCCTTTGGGGGCGCTGTCAGGGGGCGTTGGGCGGTGGGGCCGGGAGGGCTGCGGTGGGGGTGGTGGCGCGTATCTTGGTCGCCGCCTTGCGTGCCGCCACCAGGACCGGGTCCCACACCGGTGAGAACGGCGGTGCGTAGCCCAGGTCCAGGGCCGTCATCTCCTCGACGGTCATCCGCGCGGTCAGCGCCACCGCGGCGACGTCCACGCGCTTGGCCGCGCTCTCCCTGCCCACGATCTGCACACCGAGGAGGCGGCCCGTGCCACGCTCGGCGAGCATCTTCACCGTCATGGGGGAGGCGCCGGGGTAGTAGCCGGCCCGGCTGGTCGACTCGATGGTGACCGTCTCGAACCGCAGGCCCACCCGGCGCGCGTCCTTCTCGCGCAGCCCGGTACGGGCGATCTCCAGGTCGCAGACCTTGCTCACCGCCGTGCCGACCACGCCCGGGAAGGTGGCGTAACCGCCGCCGACGTTGGTGCCGATGACCTGGCCGTGCTTGTTGGCGTGGGTGCCGAGGGCGATGTGCCGCTCCTGGCCGGAGACCAGATCGAGCACCTCGACGCAGTCACCGCCGGACCAGATGTTCTCCTGGCCCCGGACGCGCATCGCCAGGTCGGTGAGCAGCCCGCCGTGGCGGCCGAGCGGCAGCCCCGCCGCCCGGGCCAGCGCCGTCTGGGGGCGCACGCCGATCCCGAGGACGACCACGTCGGCCGGGAACTCGGCGTCCTCCGTCGCCACCGCCCGCACCCGGCCGTCGTTCCCCGTGAGCAGCTTGGTGACGGGCGCGTCGTTGACCATGGTGATGCCTAGGCCGTCCATGGCCCGGTGCACCAGCCGGCCCATGTCCGGGTCGAGCGTGGCCATGGGCTCCGCGCCGCGGTTGACGACCGTCACGTCGTAGCCGCGGTTGATGAGCGCTTCGGCCATCTCCACACCGATGTAGCCCGCGCCGACGACGACCGCGCGGCGGCCGTCGGTGTGCGCCAGCGTGTCCAGCAGGGCCTGACCGTCGTCCAGGGTCTGCACGCCGTGCACGCCGGGAGCGTCGATCCCCGGCAGTTCGGGACGCACGGGCCGGGCCCCGGTCGCGATCACCAGCTTGTCGTACGACGTCCAGGACTCGGCACCGGAATCGACGTCACGCGCGCGTACCCGTTGCCGGGCCACGTCGATCTCCGTGACCTCGGTGCGCATGCGCAGGTCGATGTCCCGCGCGCGGTGCTCCCGGGGCGAGCGGGCGATCAGCTGATCGCGTTCGGGGACGTCGCCGCCCACCCAGTACGGGATGCCGCACGCCGAGTAGGACGTGAAGTGGCCGCGTTCGAACGCCACGATCTCCAGCTCGCCGGGCCCACGCAGCCGCCGCGCCTGCGACGCCGCGGACATCCCCGCGGCGTCGCCGCCGATCACGACGAGCCGTTCGGCCCCACCCCGCGCACCGTTCACACTCATGCGAACACGCTACGACCACGCAACATCTCAACCCCACCGGACCCCACGCCGACATCCTGGACGCCGCCGGTGTCTCAGGGGCGCGGGGAACGGCGCGCTCAGCCACGAGGAACGCCGCACCCGCCGACCCGCAAAGCGAGGCACCCCCGTTAGGCGCCACGGGCCTACGCCGGCCTCCTGGGCGCCGCCAGCGTTTCAGGGGCGCGGGGAACGGCGCGCCCAGCCACGACGAACGCCGCACCCGCCCGCCCACATCCCGGGGCACCCCATTAGGCGCCCGCTGACACACCGCCGCGCTCCGCGTCGGACCCCTCGGCGCCAGTGGAGGGGGCCTGGGGCAGCGGCCCCACGGTGCCGGCCGGCGCGGTCGCCGTGCGGCGCGGCAGCCGGGGCCGCAGGACCCGCACCCACCCCAGGACGAGCAGCGCCGCAAGCGCCGCGAAGGGCAGCACCGCGCCCAGGGCCAGGGCGATCCAGCGCAGCATCGTGACGAAAACGTGCCAGCCGCCGGACACCGCGTCCAGGAATCCAGGGGTGTCGTCCTTCGCCGTCTCCTTCTCCGGCGCCTCGGTCAGCGTCAGGGTGATGGTCGCGAGGCTCGTGCGGTCCTTCAGGGACGCCTGCTGGGCCAGCAGCGCCTCCAGGTCGGCCTCGCGGCCGCTCAACTCCCGTTCCAGGGTGACCACATCGCTGAGCCGGCCCGCCCGGTCCATCAGCTCGCGGATCCGGGCGACGCTGGCCCGCTGGGAGGCGATGCGGCTGTCCACGTCCACGATCTGGTCGGTGACGTCCTCGGCCCGCGCGGTGCGCGAGATCAGCCTGCCCGTGCCCTGGAGGTCGACGAGGACATCGTCGTACGCGCCGGTGGGCACGCGCAGGACCACTCGGGTGCGCTCATGGCCCTCCGCGTCCCGGCTGGTGCTCTCCCGGCCGACGAAGCCGCCTACGCCCTCCGCGGCGGTGCGGGCCTCGTCCAGTGCCTTGGGCACGTCCGCGACCCGCACGGTCAAGGAGGCGGTGCGGATGATGTGATCAACGGTGATCCGGGGCCCCTTCGGGGCCGTCTTGGCGGTATCCGTCCGGCCCGGCCCGCCGGCCTCGCCGACCGCCCCGGAGCCGGCGTCGGCGGCCGTACCCCGCTGGGCCGCGCTGTTCGCGGCGGCCTTGTCGTCACCGCCGCTCGCGATGTCGGAGGCACCGCAGCCGGTCAGCGCGACGGTGGCGGCCAGCAGGATGCCGGCGAGGGCGGGCACGGGGCGTACGGAGCGTGGTGTGCGCATGTGGCGGTTCCCCCAAGGGTGTGTGACGACTGACGCTCCTTCGACGCCGCACCCCGGCGGGACGTTGGCGGAGCGTGGTCCCGATGAGGTCACGGTCACGATGCGAGCCGGACACGAGGCGCCGGTTGGGCCGTCGGCGGCGTCTGAGAGGGTGGAGTCATGAACGGATCGGGTACGGACACGGGCCATGTCGTCGTCATCGGAGCCGGGATCGCGGGACTGGCGGCGGCGCACCGGCTGCTGGACCGCGGGGCGCGGGTGACCGTGCTGGAGGCGGCGGACCGGGTCGGCGGCAAACTGCTGCCCGGCGAGATCGCGGGTGTGCGGGTGGACCTGGGCGCCGAGTCGATGCTCGCCCGCCGGCCGGAGGCAGTGACCCTCGCGCGCGAGGTGGGCCTCGCGGACCGGCTGCGCACACCGGCCACCACGACCGCCTCGATCTGGACCCGCGGCGCGCTGCGCCCCATGCCCAAGGGGCATGTGATGGGCGTGCCCGGCACGGCGTCCGCGCTGGCCGGCGTGGTCTCCGAGGAAAGCCTCGCCCGTATCGACCGCGAGGCCGGCCTGCCGCGCACCGAGACCGGCGACGACGTGGCGGTCGGGGAGTACGTGGCGGCGCGGCTCGGCCGCGAGGTTGTCGACCGCCTGGTCGAGCCCCTGCTCGGCGGCGTGTACGCGGGCGACGCGTACCGCATCTCGATGCGCGCGGCCGTCCCCCAACTGTTCCAGGCCCTGCAGACCCATGACTCCCTCACCGAGGCGGTCCGCGGCCTCCAGGCGCGGCCCGCCGCGGACCCGCGGCCCGGCCCGGTCTTCCAGGGCATCGAGGGCGGGGTGGGCCGGCTGCCGCTCGCGGTCGCCGAGGCCGTGCGGGCGCGCGGCGGCGCCGTCCTCACCTCCACAGTGGTGACGGAGCTGCGCCGGGAGGCGGCGGGCGGCTGGCGGGTGGTCGCCGCCGACCGGGTGCGGCACGCGGACGCCGTCGTCCTCGCGGTGCCCGCGCCCGTCGCCGCCGGCCTGCTGGCCGCCGAGTCCCCCGGCGCCGCCGCCGAACTGCGGGCCGTCGAATACGCCTCCATGGCCCTGGTCACCCTCGCCTACCGGCGGGACGCCGTCACCCTCCCCGAGGGCAGCGGCTTCCTCGTGCCTCCCGTCGACGGGCACACCGTCAAGGCGTCCACCTTCGCCTCCCGGAAGTGGGGCTGGATCGCCGAGGAGGACCCGGGGGTGATCGTGCTGCGCACCTCCGTCGGGCGGTACGGCGAGACGGAGATCCTCGGCCGCGAGGACGCCGGCCTCGTCGACGTCTCCCGGCACGATCTGCGCGAGGCCACCGGCCTGACCGCAGAGCCTTTGCAGACCCGGGTCACCCGCTGGACCGAGGCCCTGCCCCAGTACCCCGTCGGCCACCACGCGCGCGTGGCCCGCATCCGCGAGCACGTCGCCAAGCTCCCGGCTCTCGCCGTGTGCGGCGCCCAGTACGACGGCGTCGGCATCCCCGCGTGCATCGCGAGCGCCGAGGCCGCCGTGGACCGGCTCGCGGGCGACCTGCGCGCGGTCGGCGCCGCCGGGGCGGAGCCGACCGGCCACCCGGTGCACGGCCCGCAGGGCGGAGCGGGAGAATAGGCACATGAGTGACGACGCCCCCACCACCGAGTCCGGCAGGATCCCCAACAAGGGCAAGCTGGCCAAGGACCTCAACGAGGTCATCCGTTACACGCTGTGGTCCGTCTTCCGGCTGAAGGACGCGCTGCCCGAGGACCGCGCCGGTTACGCCGACGAGGTCCAGGAGCTGTTCGACCAGCTCGCCGCCAAGGACGTGACGATCCGCGGCACCTACGACGTCTCCGGGCTGCGCGCCGACGCCGACCTCATGATCTGGTGGCACGCAGAGACCAGCGACCAGCTCCAGGAGGCGTACAACCTCTTCCGCCGCACAAGGCTGGGCCGCGCACTGGAGCCGGTGTGGTCGAACATGGCGTTGCACCGCCCCGCCGAGTTCAACCGCGCGCACGTCCCGGCGTTCCTCGCCGACGAGACGCCCCGCGCCTACGTCAGCGTCTACCCCTTCGTGCGCTCCTACGACTGGTACCTGCTGCCCGACGAGGACCGCCGCAAGATGCTCGCGGACCACGGCAAGATGGCCCGCGGCTTCCCCGACGTGCGCGCCAACACGGTCGCCTCGTTCTCCCTCGGCGACTACGAGTGGATCCTCGCGTTCGAGGCCGACGAACTGCACCGCATCGTCGACCTCATGCGCCATCTGCGCGGCTCTGAGGCCCGCCGGCACGTCCGCGAGGAGGTCCCCTTCTTCACCGGCCGCCGCAAGGAGATCGGCGAACTGGTCGCGGGGCTCGCGTAACGCTCCGCTGGGTGGGCCGTGATGTGCCGTCGGTCGGCTGCGGCTTCGTCGTGGTTGGTCGCGCCCAGGGAGTGCCGCGATGTGCCGTCGGTTGTCTGCGGCTTCGTCGTGGCTTGTCGCTCTCTGGGTGTGCCGCGATGTGCCGCTGATCGTCTGCGGCGCCGTCGTGGCTGGTCGCGCAGTTCCCCGCGCCCCTTCGGGGCGCTGTCAGGGGGTGTTGGGGGAGGGGGCCGGGGTGACCGGGAGGGCTGAGGCGGGGGCGACCGGCGGCGGTGTGGTGTCGGACGCGGACGGCGGGCCGCTCGCCGCCAAGTCCCGGGACAGCGCGGCGAAGTCGACATAGCCCGTCGCCTCCAGGACCTTGATGTGGTCCAGGACGGTGGCGTTGGCGTCGTCGGCGAGATCACGCACCAGCGCGTTCTGGGTGCCCGCCCGGACCTGGGCGACGACCGAGAACACCTTGCCGTGCGCCAGCCTGAGGATGTTGGCGAACGCGCGGTCGAAGTCCGCGCCCTGCGCGGCGTCCAGTTCCGCCAGCCAGTCCTGCTGCTGCGCGGTGGGCGCGTTGGGCAGGGCCAGACCGAGCCGCGAGGCGACGAGGCGGACATGCGCGTCCAGCGTCGTGTGCCCGTCGACCAGATGCTGTCCGGCCGTCCGCACCGCCGCGGTGGTGCCCTTGCGTTCCGCCAGTTCACCGGCCGGCAGTTCCCACAGCCCGGCCAGCCGGACCCTGGTGACGAAGTCCTGGTCGAGCGCGGACAGCGGGCCGTACGGTGTGGTCTTCGTCCGCGCGCTCAGCACATCCGCGCCGGTCGTTCCCGATCGGTCGGCGTAGGACCAGACGGGGAAGACCAGCGCCGCGAGCGTCGCGGCCAGGCCCGCGATGATGAGCCCGGTGCCGCTGAAGATGCCTCTGCCCTTGATCGGGGGGTGCGGTCGCATGGTGCCTCCTGCTTGCGGCACCGCATGCCGGTGTGCGTCGGGTGGGTGCGGGTTGGCATATTACTGCGCAGACCGTTCCGGCCGTGCCATGGCAGAACCGGGCGAAGCACGCCGAACCGAAACCGAAGTGGGCAACAGCGCAACGGCGGTTGAACCAGCCCCGCCCCGCCCGCACCGCATCCCGCCCGGACCGCCCCCCGCCTGGACTGCACCCCCCCGCCCCGACCGCACCGCCCCTCCCGCCTACACCGCCCCCGGCCGGCCCGTACTGCCCCTGGCCCGGACCGCACCCCGGCCCGGACCGCCCCGCCCCCGGCCTGTACCGCCCCCGGCCCGGACCGCGCCCCTACATGGACCGTACTGCCCCGCACCCGGACCGCCCCGCACTTAGACCGCCCCGCGCCCGGCCCGTACCGTGCCCCTGCCTGGCCCGTACCGTGCCCCTGCCTGGCCCGTACCGCCCCCGGACCGCCCCGCATCCCCTGCCCGGACCGCCGCCCCCTGCCTGGACCGCAACCCCCCGTCCGCCCGCCACCCCGTGACTTGCGGCGTCCCCTCGCTCCCGGCGCCGTCACCCGGTCCCGCTGTGTCACCCCCGTCGTGCCAGCGCCCGGCGGGCGGCTTGGCCGGCGCGGGCGATCGGGTGCCGGGAGCGTGGCGCCGGGCCCGAGCGCTCCAGCCACCACATGCGCAACTCCCGCCGTACCCTGGTGTCTTCGGGGCGCCGCGCGCTCAGCAGGTGCGCCACGAAGTCCAGCGCGTCCCGGCGGTATCCGCCGGTCATCGGCTGCCCCTGCGCATAGTCGAGGAACGTGGCGCGGTAGCGGGCACCCAGGATCCGGGGCAGTTCGGGCGCGACCTTGGCCACCACGTCCGCCCGCTTCGCGGCGAGCGCTCGCGCCTGCACGCCCATCCGTACCCGGTCGAAGCCCTCGGGCAGCGGAGTCCCGGCGACCAGCGCGGACAGCACCGCCGCCTGGGCGAGCGCGACCCGCTCCCGGTCGGGCTCGCCGGCCGCCCGCGGGGCCGTGAGCGTCGTCGCCCGCGGGGCCGGCTGCGAGACGCTGGCGCGGCGATTCGCGGAGCCCTCGTCCACGGCCGTCCGGATGGCCGCCAACTCCCGCTCCAATTCCACGGGTTCGGGGAAGTTCTCGTCGCGCTCCAGCAGCACCCCGGGCGGCGTGACCCGGGCGGCCAGGTCGGTCAGGATGTCGAGGACGGGCCGTGGGACGGGGTGGGCGTGGCTGTCGTGCCAGACGCCGTCGCGCTGGAATCCGCCCGCGACATGCACGTACGCGATGGCCTCAAGCGGCAGTTCGGTGAGCGCCCGCGCCGGGTCGTCGCCGCGGTTGACGTGGTTGGTGTGCAGGTTCGCCACGTCGATGAGCAGCCGCACACCCGTCCGGTCGGCCAGTTCGTACAGGAACTGCCCCTCGGTCAGTTCCTCGCCGGGCCAGGAGATCAGGGCGGCGATGTTCTCCACGGCGAGCGGCACCGGCAGGGCCTGCTGCGCGATGCGTACGTTCGCGCACAGCACGTCCAGCGCGTCGCGGGTGCGCGGCACGGGCAGCAGATGGCCCGCCTCCAGGCGCGGGGACGCGGTCAGCGGGCCACCGGCCCGGACGAACGCGATGTGCTCGGTGACCAGGGGCGAGCCCAGTGCCGTCGCGCGTTCGGCGAGGGCGGTCAGCCGGCCCTCGTCGGGCCGGTCCGCGTCGCCGAGACCGAGCGAGACCCCGTGCGGGACCACGGTGACCCCACGTTCGCGCAGCCGCAGCAGCGACGCGGGCAGATGCCCGGGGCACACGTTCTCCGCGACGGCCTCGACCCAGTCGATGCCCGGCATGCGCTCCACGGCGTCCGCGATCTCCGGCCGCCAGCCGATCCCCGTCCCCAGTCGTCGCATCGCGCGTCCCCTCCCGTGCCTCCTCGTCGCCGTCGTGGCGTGACGGAGGTATGGCCCGCCCGCCCGGCACCAAATCCCACCGCCCGTGTCTTCAGAGCAACATTTGAGGTTCCCGGCGCCCACGGCGCGGAAGCCGCCGGCGATCCCGCTCGGTGCTGGTCCTCGCCTTTGCTTCGTACCGATGCCCCAGCGTTCCTGTCTCCGCACCAGGACGGTGAGCCACCAAGCGGAGCGCCGCCGTGCAGCGTTGGAGCCAGTGGGTCCCGGCCCAGGGACAGGGCGGCGCGGGGTGGCCCGTGCTCGGTCGGCAGGGCCTAGCCTGCGGGTATGCGCAACCGTCCGGTGATCGTGGGAATGCTGGCCGTCGTGCTCGGCAGTGCCGTGGCCTGCGGCGGCGGGGCCTCCGCGCCCCCGGCCTCCTCCCCCGCCGCGTCGTCCGGACACCGCATCGCGGTGACGAGTGCCGCCTTCGCCGACGGCGGGGCGATCCCGCGCCGCTACACCTGCGACGGCGCGGACATCTCGCCGCCGCTCGCCTTCTCCGGCGTACCAGCGGGGGCGACCTCGCTGGCCCTGCTGGTCCAGGACTCCGACGCCCCGCAGGGCCCGTTCACACACTGGCTGGTGTGGGACATCGCCCCGCGTACCACCGCGCTGGCCGAGGGCCGCGCGCCCGAGGGTGCGGAGCAGGGCCGCAACGACTTCCGCAGGCCCGGCTACGGCGGCCCGTGCCCGCCGCGCGGTGACCGGCCCCACCACTACGTCTTCACGGTGTACGCCGCCGACCGGAGACCGGACCTGACGCCGGCGACCGCCACCGCCGACGGCCTGCGGCGCGCCCTCGCCAGCCACACCCTCGCCTCCGGCACCCTGTCCGGCCACTACGCCCGCTGAGCCGCCCCGGACGGACCAGCGGTACTGATCAACTCGCTCTCACTGCGGCCTGCGCGGAGGTGCGAATCCTGTTCCTGTTCGATCCCGAGCGTGAAGCGATTCCGCAGGCCGAGGCCCGCTACGACGAATGCCTGGCCGACGCGCGGCGCACAGGAGAGGACGGCGATGTCCCGGTGAGCGGTCACAGCAGCGCCTAGCAGGGCATCGGCGCGCGGGCGGTAGCGGTGCGGCGGCAGTGGGGGTGCGGGGTCTGCGGGGCCGGGCGGGTGACGCAGGTGCCGGCCGCTCGCCATGTCATCCGGATTGCCACCTTTCCAGTCATATCTTCATACTGTGTTCACTCTTGTACGCCACGTCACCACTCTCTGCGCCCTGGGCGCGGCCCTCGCCGCGTGCGGCACCGCCGGGGCCCCGCACACCACGGGCCGGGGCCCGGCGGGGTCCGCCGCCTCGGCCCCCTCATCGTCGCAACCGCCCACCCTCACCCCGGGCCCCGGCGGTCTCACCCCGGTCTTCATGAACGGCCCGCGCACCCGGGGCAAGACGGTCGCCCTCACCTTCGACGCCGACATGACCGCCGATCAAGGAAAGCGCGCCGCGGCGGGCGAGCACTTCGACAACCCCGACCTGATCGCCACCCTGCGCGACCTGAAAGTCCCGGCGACCGTGTTCATGACCGGCCGATGGGCCGAGCAGTACCCGGCGCAGGCCCGCTCGATCGGCAGCGACCCGCTGTTCGAGGTCGCCAACCACTCCTACAGCCACTACGCCTTCACCGCCGACTGCTACGGCCTGCCGACCGTCTCCGCCGACCGGATGCGGGCGGACGTGGAGCAGGCGTACGCCTCCCTCCGCAAGGCGGGCGTGCCGCACCCGATGCCGTACTTCCGCTTCCCCGGCGGCTGCTACGACCAGCAGTCGCTGCGCGCGCTGAGCGGGCTCGGCGTCACCGCGGTGCAGTGGGACGTGGTCAGCGGGGACGCGTTCGCGACGGACGCCGACGCGGTCGTCAAGCAGGTGCTGGACGGGGTGCAGCCCGGGTCGGTGGTCGTCATGCACTGCACCCGCAGCGCCGCCCCGACCACCGAACGGGTCGTGCGTACGATCGTGCCGGAACTGCGCAAGCGGGGCTTTCGGTTCGTGAAGGTCTCCACATTGATCTCGCAGACCGGCAGCCACCGCTGACCCGCCTACGCTGAGGGCATGACCGACAAGGACCCCCGCCCGGCCGCCGGCCCCGAAGGGCCCGCCGCGGCCGGCGGCCCGCCGTACGCGGAGTGCGTGTTGTGCCGCGAGCCGACCGAGTACCCGCCCTCGCACCGGGGCATCACGTTGTGCCCCGTCTGCGAGTGGCAGGAGGCGCAGCGCACCGCCTGCTCGGGGTGACCCGTGGCGGTGCGCACCGGCCCACGGCGGCACCGTCGCCCGGAGCCGTAAGGTGGGCTGTCGTGAGCGACGTTCCTGACTCCCTGGGTGACAGCCCCTTCCGTGCCGAGCGCTCCCCGCGCGACGCGGCCCCGCAGTTCGTGCTGCCGCTCGTCGTACGGATCGAGCGGGCGGCGCCGCCCGCGCGCACCGACGCACTGGAGACCGCCGCCCGGGCCGTGCTCATGCTGCTCGCGGACGAGCGGGCGCTGGGCGACGGGGAATGGGCGCGGGCCGTGCGGGACTGGCAGGACGCCCGGATCCGCAAGGTGGTGCGGCGGGCCCGGGGCGCCGAGTGGCGGCGGGCCGAGGCGCTGCCCGGCATCACCGTCACCGGGAAGTCCGCGGAGGTACGGGTCTTCCCGCCGGTTCCGCTGGACGGCTGGCCCAAGGACCTGGCCCGGCTCCAGGTGTCCGGCACCGAACTCGACGACCCCGAGCCGCCGGCCGACCCCGACCCGGCACAGCCCGTGCTGTGGCTGAACCCCGAGCTGGACATGTCGGCCGGCAAGGCGATGGCCCAGGCCGGGCATGGCGCCCAGCTCGCCTGGTGGGAGCTGTCCGCCGCGGAGCGGGACGACTGGCGGGACGCCGGCTTCCCCCTGGCCGTGCGCACCGCCGACCCCGCCGACTGGCCCCGGCTCACCACCAGCGGACTGCCCCTGGTGCGGGACGCCGGCTTCACCGAGATCCGACCAGGCTCCACCACGGTCGTCGGGGACCACCCCGCTCTTCACACACCGTGACTGGCTACGCCCGCATGGGTGCATGAGTCTCCGCAGGGATCACCGGGATCGCCCCAGGGCCCACTCGTGCAGTCGAGGGGGCGGCTGCATCCGAGCCCTGCCGCACCCACCCCGGGCGTGGCCCGCAGCTCCGTAGCCCGCAGTGGCCGACACCCGAGGGCCGACGCGGGGCGACGGGGCTCAGGGCAGGTCCGGGTGGGGAGCGGGGGGTGGGGTGTCCTCCGGGGTCGGGGGGATCGGGCGCGGGGGTCGGGTGGTGGAGTGGTCCTGGCCGTTCGGGGTGGTGGCCTCCGTGTGGGGTGCGGCGGGGGGTGCCGCGTCGGCGCCCGTCGGCTGCTGCGCCTTTTCCAGGAAGCGGAGCAGTTCCACCGGGAAGGGCAGCACCAGCGTGGAGTTCTTCTCGGCGGCCACCGCCACCACCGTCTGCAGCAGCCGCAGCTGCAGCGCGGCGGGGGTGTCGGCCATCTGCTGCGCCGCCTCCGCCAGCTTCTTCGACGCCTGGAACTCCGCGTCGGCGTTGATGATCCGGGCCCGGCGCTCACGGTCCGCCTCGGCCTGACGGGCCATGGACCGCTTCATCGTGTCCGGCAGGGAGACGTCCTTGATCTCGACCCGGTCGATCTGCACGCCCCAGCCCACGGCCGGGCTGTCGATCATCAGCTCAAGGCCTTGGTTGAGCTTTTCGCGGTTGGACAGCAGATCGTCGAGGTCGCTCTTGCCGATGATCGAACGGAGCGAGGTCTGCGCCATCTGGGAGACGGCGAACCGATAGTCCTCGACGTTGACGATCGCGGCCCTCGCGTCCATGACCTTGAAGTACACGACCGCGTCGACCCGGACGGTCACATTGTCGCGGGTGATGCCCTCCTGGGCGGGGATCGGCATCGTCACGATCTGCATGTTGACCTTGTGCAGCCGGTCGACCCCGGGGATCACCATGGTGAAGCCCGGCGCCCGCGCGGGGTCCATGACCCGCCCGAGCCGGAAGACCACGCCGCGTTCGTACTGCTTGACGACACGGGCCGCCGCGGTCAGGTAGACCAGGCCGACGGCGCCGAGGCCCACGAGGGCGCCCAACAGGTCCGGGAGCATGACGGCCTCCTCCGCTCAGAGGTCCGTTCCATCCGTTCCTGTAACGATATGCCCGGTGTCTGGTCCGGGGCCACGCCCCTGCCCCGGACCAGACCAGCGCGTCACCGCGCCGTCGTGAGCCGCACCGGCTCGGTCCCGGCCGAGCTGTGCCGCTCGGCCCAGGACTCCAGCGCGGTCCGGCAGGCGTGATCCAGGTGGTGCAGGCCGGACAGGTCGAGCCGGACCGGCCGGTCCGTGGGCAGCGCCTCCAGGCTGTCGAGGATCTTCGGCAGCCGCAGAAAGGTGGCGTTGCCGGACAGATACGCCTCGACGGGGCCGGCGCCCTTGTCGACGAACTCCAGCCTGACGTGCGAGGCCTCCCACGCGGTCTTGCCGATCGCCAGTGCCAGGCCGATGAGCACGCCCTCGAACATGCTGACCGCGACGATCGACACGGCCGTGACCACCAGGATCAGCGCCTCGCCCCGGGACTCGCGCCACAGCACGGCCAGCGCCCGCACCGGGATGAGCTTGGCGCCCGAGTACACCAGGATGCCCGCGAGGGCGGGGATCGGGATGTAGCCCAGCACGTCCGGCAGCAGGGCCGCGAACAGCAGCAGCCAGACGCCGTGCAGCACCCGGGAGGCCTTGGTGCGGGCGCCCGCCTGCACGTTCGCCGCGCTGCGCACGATCACCGCGGTCATCGGCAGCGCGCCGAGCAGCCCGCAGATCGTGTTGCCGGCGCCCTGGGCGAACAGCTCCTTGTCGTACGCGGTGCGTGGTCCGTCGTGCAGCCGGTCCACGGCCGCCGCGCTGAACAGCGACTCGGCGGACGCGATCAGCGTGAACGCGACGATCGTGCCGAGCACCCCGAGGCCGGCGAGTTCACCGAAGGCGCTCAGCGGCGGCGGCTGGATCGAGCCGAGCAGCCCCTGCACCTCGACGGTGGCCACCGGCAGGCCGAGGGCCATCGCGGCCAGCGTGGCGAGGCCGACCGCGGCCAGCGGGCCCGGCACCACGCGCATCGCGGCGGGGGCGAGCTTCCACAGCACGAGGACCGCGATCGTGCCCGCGCCGAGGGCGAGGGAGGCCAGCGCGTCCGCGTCACCGAGGGCGTCCGCGAGCGCCCCGGGGAGTCCGGCTATCTTTCCGGGGCCCGAATCGGGGGCCTCGGCGGCCAGCGCCGGGTACAGCTGTCCTGCGATCAGGACCAGACCGATCCCGGCCAGCATGCCCTCGACCACCGAGACCGAGATGGCCCGGAACCAGCGGCCCAGCCGCAGGGCGCCCATCGTCATCTGGAGCACCCCGCTGACGAGCACGATCACCCCGAGCGCGGGCAGCCCGAACTGCTGCACCGACTCGAAGACCAGCACGGTGAGGCCGGCGGCCGGACCGGAGACCTGGAGGCTGCTGCCGCGCATCAGCCCGGTGACGATGCCCCCGACGATGCCGGTGACCAGGCCGAGTTCGGCCGGTACGCCGGAGGCGACGGCCACGCCCACGCACAGCGGGAGCGCGACCAGGAAGACGACGAGGGAAGCGGTGAAGTCCTGCCTGAGATGAGGGAATGTGTTCGTCACGGCGCCGCTCACAGTGCTTCGAAGGTGTCGGTCTGCGCGACGTGCGCCCGGACGGCGCCGGTGTGCACCTCGTAGTACCAGGCGTGCAGGGCGAGTTGCCCCTGGGCCAGCTTCCGGGCCACGCACGGGTACGAGCGCAGCCGCAGCAACTGGGTCAGGACGTGGCTCTGCACGCCCTCGGTGACGGCGGGGTCCTCGGCCGCTCCGGCCGGGCGCGGGGTCGCGTGCGCCAGCCAGTCGCGCACGGCGGGTACGGCGGTCAGGTCGTCGCCGCGCACCAGCGCGCCGACGGCACCGCAGTGGGAGTGGCCGCAGACGACGACGTCACGGACGCCGAGCACCTCGACGGCGTACTCGATGGTGGCCGCCTCGGCCGTGGGGTGCGCGGAGGCGAGGGGCGGGACGATGTTGCCGGCGGTGCGCAGTTCGAACAGCTCACCGGGGCGGGCGCCGGTGATCAGGGCCGGGACGACCCGGGAGTCGGAGCAGGTGATGAACAGGACCTGCGGCGACTGGCCCTCGGCGAGCTTGGCGAACTCCTCAGGGCGCTGTCCGAAGGTACGGGCGTTGTCGATGAGGGGCTGCATGGTGTCTTGTTCCTCCTGGCGCGCCAGAACGGCGCGTCGGACGTGCACGACGGTTGCGGGGGCTGCCCGTCTCTCAGCAGCGGAAGACCTGAAGCGCCGCCGGGGTGTGGGCTCTTGAGGGTCTGGAGATGCGGTGGTAGGCGGCGCCGGGCGCACTCGCCCCGCGTGCGCTCCTCAAGGCCCGGTCGGGCAGCGGGCGCCCGGGCACCCGCCCAGAGGCGGCGGAGCGCCGACGGTCACGGGCGGGCGTCGCGCCGGGCGGCTCCTCGCCGTACCCCGTGTCGCGGTGCGTTCCCGTGCCGTCACGCGACGGCTGTCCGGAAAACTCGCTTCCGGATTGACCTTTGGCCTCGACATGACGGAATGTATGCGCGGATGTGAAGGAATCCGTGGGTGCGAAGAACTGCAGGGCGAGCAGGGCGGCGACGAGGAGCGTCATTGTGCTCCGGCGCGTTTCACCTCGGAACATGCGCCCCCCTCTCGACCGTTCACACCTCTAGTACGGACCAAGCATTGGTCAATGGATGGTCAAGAAACACGTTAACCCTGCAAAGTTCTTTGCAGGGTTAAATCCACGTTTCGGGCGTGGGAGAGCCTGAAAATTGCGGGTCCTATGGCGTGAACCAGTCGTTGACCCGCTGACTTTGATCGACTGTCAGGCCGCCACGAGGGGCTTCGCGTCCCGGGCGAGCGCGGTGAGCCGGGATATCGCGCGGAAGTACTTCTTGCGGTAGCCGCCGTTCAGCATCTCCTCGCTGAACAACGCGTCGAAGGGCACGCCGGAGGCCAGGACGGGCACTTCACGGTCGTAGAGCCGGTCCGCGAGGACCACCAGGCGCAGCGCCGTGGACTGATCGGGCACCGCCCGCACATCGGTGAGGCACACGGCCCGCACGCCGTCCGTCAGCGCGCCGTAGCGGCTCGGGTGCACCTTCGCGAGGTGGTCCAGCAGACGCGGGAACTCGTCGAGCGAGGCACCGTCGGTGGCGTACGCCGTCCGGGTCACCTGCTCGTCGGAGAACGGCGCCGGCGCCTCGGGCAGGCCGCGGTGGCGGTAGTCCTCGCCGTCGATGCGCAGGGCGCGGAAGTGCGCGGACAGGCCCTGGATCTCGCGCAGGAAGTCGGCGGCCGCGAACCGGCCCTCGCCCAGCTTGCCCGGCAGGGTGTTGGAGGTGGCGGCGAGCGCCACGCCCGCGTCGACCAGCCGGCCCAGCAGCGTCGACACCAGGACCGTGTCGCCGGGGTCGTCCAGTTCGAACTCGTCGATGCACAGCAGCCGGTGGCCGCTGAGGGTGCGCACGGTCTCCTGGAAGCCGAGGGCGCCGACCAGGTTGGTCAGCTCGACGAAGGTGCCGAACGCCTTGAGCGCGGGCTCGGCCGGGGTGGCGTGCCACAGGGAGGCCAGCAGATGGGTCTTGCCGACGCCGTACCCGCCGTCCAGGTAGACGCCGCGCGGGCCGGCCGGGACCTTCGCCCTGGACCGTCCGAAGCCGAGGAACCCGCGCTTCGCGCCGCCCGTCGCGAACGACCCGTCCAGAGAGGCCGCGAAGCCCTCAAGGGCCCGCACGGCCTCGGTCTGGCTGGGTTGGTTCGGGTCCGGCAGGTAGGTGGCGAAGCGCACCGAGTCGAAGCGCGGCGGCGGCACCATCTCGGCGACCAGCCGGTCCGCGGGGACGTGCGGCTCGCGGGAGCACAGGGACAGCGGGGCCGCGTCGGCGGCGGAGCCGGGCCGGGAGGCGGCGGTGGAGGACGACACGGTTCCCCATGGTAAGCGCCGTGTCACACTGCACCTCATGCGACGCCTGTTCCCTGTGACCGAAGAAACAGCAGCCCAGGACTTGGCCGCGGACGCCGCGCGGGCGGGGGCGGGAGCCGCCGCGGGGGCAGCCGCGGCCTCCGCTTCCCCGGGCGCGAGCGACCGCGTGGAGCGGGAGTGGAGTCTCGACGAGCTGGCCGCCGCCTACGCCTATCCCGAGCCGGCCCGGCACGGCGCGGAGGCATGGCTGCGGGCCAACATGGTGTCCACACTCGATGGCGCCGCCCAGTACGAGGGCCGTTCGCAGCCCATCTCCGGCGCGGCCGACATGCGGATCTTCGGGACGCTGCGGGCCCTCGCGGACGTCGTGGTCGTCGGCGCCCAGACGGTACGCAAGGAGGGGTACCGCCCCGCACGCGCGCGTGCCGAGTTCGCGGCGGCCCGCGAGGCCGCGGGACAGGGCCCGGCCCCGGCCATCGCGGTCGTCAGCGCGAGCCTGGACCTGGACTTCTCGCTCCCGCTGTTCACCGCTCCGCTGGTGCCCACGCTGGTCCTGACCGGCGCCGCGGCGGACCGGGACCGGATCGCCGCCGCCGAGCGGGCGGGCGCCCGGGTGGTGATCGCGGGCGACGGCACCGAGGTGGATCCGGTGCGCGCGGTGCGGGCCCTCGCCGGGCTCGGCCACACCCGGCTGCTCACCGAGGGCGGCCCCCGGCTGCTCGGCCGGTTCGTCGCCGCCGGGGTGCTCGACGAGCTGTGCCTGACGCTCTCGCCGATGCTCACCGCGGGCAACGCCCAGCGCATCGCGGACGGTCCGCCGGTCGCCGTGCCCCGGCGCTTCGAACTCGTGTCGCTGCTGGCGGAGGCCGGATATCTGTTCGCCCGCTACCGGCGGTCCTGAAAACATCGGAATGTGTCGTTCCGTTTTGCCCCCGCCGGGCACACTGGATCCGGCAGGACCCGTGCGACCACGGGGCAGGATGGTTTCCGCAGGGCCAGGTACGGTCCACGCAGGAGAGAGGGGCCAAGGGGCCCTCGAAGGAGAATGGGGCGCTGGTGTTCACAAGCGTTTTGATGATCGAGAAGGCCCTGACGTCCGCCGACGTGGAGTTCGTCACCACCTTGCACGGAGACGAGGCGGTCTTCTTCCATGTGCTGCTCCAGCCGCGGGGCGACCAGGCCGACCGGCTGCTGCGGGCCATCGACGACATCGCCCTCGGCGAACTCGACGACGCCGCCCGCGAGGGGGAGACACCCGAGGGCGCCGCCGCGAAGGAGCCCGCCGAACAGGCCCTGTCGGTGTCCCTCACCGCACTGCGGGCGGCCGGCAGACAGGCGCAGGGGCGGCTGGTCGAGGACCATCCGCTGGACGCCCTGAAGGTGCTCGTCGACGAGGTCGGGGCCGACGAGGTGATCGTCCTCACCGACCCGCACTACGTGGAGGAGTTCTTCCACCGGGACTGGGCCTCGCGGGCCCGGCACAAGGTGGGGGTGCCGGTGCTGAAGCTGTTCTCGCACAGCAAGGCGTAGCCGCTCCGCGGCGACCCCTCACCCGGCCCCCCGCGCCCCGGGCGCAGGGACCGGCGTCGCTCGCGCCCGACGGCGCCGCTCGGGCACGGCCGCGCTGCTTGCGCACGACGGCGCTGCTTGCGCACGACGGCGCTGCTTGCGCACGACGGCGCTGCTCGGGCGCGACGGCGCTGTTCGTGTACCGCCGCGTCGCTCGGGCACGGCCGCGCCGCTCGTGTACGGCCGCGTCCCTCGCGTACGGTCGGCGGTCCCTCGGTGGCGTGTGGGACGGGCCCGGGGTGCCGTCCACGCAGGGCGGGCCGGAGGCCCCTCGCCCCACCGGCGCGAGCCGCCGCGGCGGCTGCCGGTCCGGGGCGGCGCACGGAGCGCGCCATCGCCGTCCGGCGCGCGTCGGTGACCACCGTGCTCGCGGAGCCTCGCTGCGCGGAGCCCGGCGCCCGAGCGCATAGGCTAGGCGTGCTCAGCCCGCACCGTGATCCTGGGGAGATTCGCATGGCACCCGGCCTTCCTGCCGCCATGGACCGACCGCACTTCATCGGCATCGGCGGCGCCGGAATGTCGGGGATCGCGAAGATCCTCGCGCAGCGTGGGGCCAAGGTCGCGGGGAGCGACGCCAAGGAGTCGGCGACCGCCGAGGCCCTGCGGGCGCTCGGCGTGACCGTACACATCGGGCACGCGGCCGAGCACGTCGCCGACGACGCCGACTGCGTGGTCGTGTCGTCGGCGATCCGCGCGGACAACCCGGAGCTGGCCCGCGCCGCCGAACTGGGCATCCCGGTGGTGCACCGCTCCGACGCCCTCGCCGCCCTGATGGACGGCCGGCGGCCGATCGCCGTCGCCGGCACCCACGGCAAGACGACGACCACGTCGATGCTGGCGGTGGCGCTGACCGAGCTGGGCCTGAACCCGTCGTACGCCATCGGCGGCGACCTGGACGCCCCCGGATCCAACGCCCTGCACGGCACCGGCGAGATCTTCGTGGCCGAGGCGGATGAATCGGACCGCAGCTTCCACAAGTACGCGCCCGAGGTCGCGATCGTCCTCAACGTCGAACTCGACCACCACGCCAACTACGCCTCGATGGACGAGATCCACGAGTCCTTCGAGACCTTCGCCGGCCGGATCGTGCCCGGCGGCACCCTGGTGATCGCCGCGGACCACGAGGGCGCCCGGGAGCTGACCCGGCGGCTGGCCGGTTCGGTGCGGACGGTGACATACGGCGAGCGCGCGGACGCCGACGTGCGGATCCTGTCCGTCGTCCCGCACGGGCTCACCAGCGAGGTCACCGTGGAGCTGGACGGTGCGCCGCTGACCTTCACGGTCTCCGTGCCCGGCCGGCACTACGCGCACAACGCGGTGGCCGCGCTCACGGCGGGGGTGGCCCTCGGCGTCCCGGCGCCCGAGCTGGCGGCGGCGCTGGCCGCCTACACCGGGGTGAAGCGCCGGCTTCAGCTGACGGGCGAGGCGGCCGGCGTGCGGGTCGTCGACTCCTACGCGCATCACCCGACCGAGATGACCGCCGACCTGGAGGCGATGCGGGCCGCCGCGGGAGACGCCCGCATCCTCGTGCTCTTCCAGCCGCACCTGTTCTCCCGCACGCAGGAACTGGGCACGGAGATGGGCCGGTCCCTGGCCCTCGCGGACGCCTCGGTCGTCCTCGACATCTACCCGGCCCGCGAGGACCCGATCCCCGGCGTGACCAGCGAGCTGATCGTCGAGGCGGCGCGCGCGGCGGGCGCGGACGTCAGCGCCGTGCACGACAAGGCGGAGTCCGTGTCCGTGATCGCGGGAATGACGAGGCCCGGTGATCTCGTTCTCACCATGGGCGCGGGCGACGTGACCGACCTGGGCCCGCTGATCCTGGACCGCCTGTCGCAGCAGTGAAGGGGCTGAGACCCATGTCGTACGACGTCGAGAAGCCGGACGAGCAGTGGCGCGCGGAGCTGAACCCGGCCGAGTACGCGGTGCTGCGCCAGGCCGCCACCGAGCCGGCGTTCACCGGTGAGTACACGGACACCAAGACCACCGGGGTCTACTCCTGCCGCGCCTGCGGCGCCGAACTCTTCACCTCGAACACCAAGTTCGAGTCCCACTGCGGCTGGCCGTCCTTCTACGACCCGAAGGACTCCGACGCGGTGGAGCTGGTGGAAGACCGCTCCCATGGCATGGTCCGCACCGAGGTCCGCTGCGCCCGCTGCGGGTCCCACCTGGGCCATGTCTTCGAGGGCGAGGGCTACCCGACCCCGACGGACCAGCGGTACTGCATCAACTCGATCTCCCTGCGGCTCGCCCCCGCCGGGAGCTGACGTCCGCGGAGCCGGGCCGGCTGTGGTGCGGCTCGCGGGGGTGCGTAGGGTGGCGGGGTGATCAGGGTGCCGGAGGGGTTCGTGCGGGGCACCGTCGGGCGGGAGGGGGAGGCCGGGGCGGCATGGCTCGACCGGCTGCCCGGGATCGTGGAGGAGCTGGCGGGCGCCTGGGGGTGTGTGCCGGACGGTGAGGTCATGCACGGGGGCGTCGGCGTCATCGTCCCGGTGCGACGGGCCGCCGGAGCCGCCGTGCTGAAGGTGTCGTTTCCGCACCCCGGCAACGTCCATGAGCCGGACGCGTTTGTGGCGTGGGCCGGGCGCGGTGCCGTCCTGCTGCACGAACGCGACGACGAACGGTTCGCCATGCTGCTGGAGCGGGCCCGGCCGGCGACCCTCGCGGAGGCCGAGGACGGCGACGAGCTGGTGGTGGTCGCCGGGCGGCTCGGGCGCCGGCTGGCCGTGGCCGCGCCGCCCGGTCTGCCGCGGCTCAGCGAGCAGGCCGACGCCTGGGAGGAGCGGCTGTTCCGGGACGCCGCGGAGCTGGCGCACGGGCTGTCGCGCCGGGCGCGGGATGCCGCCGCGGCGACCGTACGGGAGATGGGCCGCATCCAGCCGGACACCCTCGTCCACGGCGACCTGCACGCCCGGAACATCCTGCGCGCGGACCGCGAGCCATGGCTGGCCGTCGACCCCAAGGGGTACGCGGGAGACCCCGCCTACGACGCCGGCACCCTGCTGAACTCCCGCGCGCCGGCGCTCCTCGCGGTGGACGATCTGAGCAGGGCCGTCCACCGCATCCTGGACGTCTACGCCGAAGCCGCGGAACTCGACCGTGAACGCGTCCGGCGCTGGTGCCAGTTCCACGCCGTCCAGGCCGCGTTCTGGGGCCGCCGGCACGGCTTCCGCAGAGCCCGCACCGGACCGCGACTCGATTCGCTCGTCCACTTCGTCGAGCACTTGGCCGAGTTGCTCACCGAACGCGCGTAGAGCGATCCGGCCACGGTCCGGTCACGACCCGGCGGCGAGCCGTCGCCTGCCAAAGTACTGAAACAGTCCCGGTCTAAACTCTTCACGCAACGGCCTGCGCACCGAAGACCGTGGCCGGAAGTGGGCAATATCTGCCAAACCCGAAGGGTATTCGGCGTTTTGATACGGATAGATTCAGTCACCAAGCGGTACCCGGACGGCACCGTGGCGGTCGACCGGCTGTCACTGGAGATACCGGACCGCTCGATCACCGTGTTCGTCGGGCCCTCCGGCTGCGGCAAGACGACGACGCTGCGGATGATCAACCGAATGGTGGACCCCTCCGAGGGGCGCATCCTCCTCGACGGCGTCGACATCCAGACGCAGCCCGTCAACACGCTGCGCCGGTCGATGGGTTACGTCATCCAGAACGCCGGTCTCTTCCAGCACCGCACCATCGTCGACAACATCGCCACGGTGCCCCGGCTGCTCGGCTGGAGCAAACAGCGGGCCCGCGCGCGGGCCGCGGAACTGATGGCACGGGTGGGGCTCGACGCCTCGCTCGCCAAGCGCTACCCCTACCAGCTGTCCGGCGGACAGCAGCAGCGCGTCGGCGTGGCCAGGGCGCTCGCCGCCGATCCGCCGGTGCTGCTGATGGACGAGCCCTTCTCGGCCGTCGACCCCGTGGTGCGCAAGGGCCTGCAGGACGAACTCCTGCGCATCCAGGAGGAACTGGGCAAGACCATCGTCTTCGTCACCCACGACATCGACGAGGCCATCAAGCTGGGCACGATGGTCGCCGTGATGCGCACCGGCGGCGAACTGGCCCAGTTCGCCCCGCCCGCCGAGCTGTTGACCGCTCCCGCGGACGCCTTCGTCGAGGACTTCCTCGGCGCCGACCGGGGCATCCGCCGGCTGTCGTTCTTCCCGTCGCACGAGCTGGTACTGCGCACCACCCCGGTTGTCGCGATCGACGCCGACGCCGGGCAGATCGCCGCGCGCGCCGCCGACGACGCGCCGTACCTCCTCGTCACGGACCTCGACGGGAAGCCGCTCGGCTGGAGCGCGCCGGGCGACCTCACCGCAGGGAAGATCGACCGGGAGCACCTGCTGTCGTACGGGCGGCCGTTCGTGCCCGGCACCGACTCGCTGCGCGCCGCACTCGACGGCGCCGTGCTGTCACCGACCGGCTGGGCCGTCGGCGTGGACGCCACCGGCCGGGTCGTCGGCGTCGTCTCGCAGCAGGTCATCGGCGAGGCGATCCGCTCCGCGCACGCCACCGGGCGCAGCACGGTGAAGGCCGGCCGATGAACGGCTTCTTCGACATCCCGAGCGACCTCCAGCACAGCTACTTCGGCCTGGTCGGGCTGCATCTGCGCGAGGCGCTGCTGCCGGTGCTCGCCGGACTGCTCGTCGCGCTGCCGATCGCCCAGCTCTGCGTGCGCTTCCGCCGCCTCTACGCGCCCGTGCTGGGCGTGACGACCGTGCTGTACGCGATCCCGTCGCTCGCCTTCTTCGTGGTCCTCATCGACTACACCGGCCAGAGCGAGACCACCGTGATGATCCCGCTGGCCGTCTACAGCCTCGTGGTGTTCGTCCCGGCGATCGTGGACGGGGTCCGCTCGGTGCCGCAGGAGACCCTCGACGCCGCCACCGCCATGGGGCTCGGGCCGGTACGCCGCTACCTCCAGGTGCAGTTGCCGATCGCGGTGCCCGCGATCATCGCCGGTTTGCGGGTGGCCACCGTGTCCAGCATCTCCCTGGTGAGCGTCGGCATGCTGATCGGCAACCAGGGCGGGCTCGGCAATCTGCTGCACGACGGCATGATCTACAACCAGCCCCGCCTGGTCTGGCTGTCCGTCGTCGGTACGGCCGTGCTCGCCGTCCTCGCGGACGTCGTGCTGGTCGCCGTCCGTCTGCTCCTGACGCCATGGATGCCGCGCGAGACCCGCACGGTCCGCACCGCCGGGGCCGGCACACAGCCCACCCGGCCCGAACCGACCGCGGTCGCCCTGGAGGACGCAGTCCGGTGAACGTACTCCACTTCGTCAACGCCTTCTTCAGCGACGGCGCCCACTGGCACGGCTACGACGGCATCCCCACCCGGCTGCGCGAGCACATCCAGTACTCGCTGCTGGCGCTCGCCGTCGCGGCCGCCATCGGCCTGCCGCTCGGCCTGCTGACCGGGCACACCGGACGCGGCGGCAACGTCCTCGCGTTCATCGCCACGGCAGCCCGCGCGCTGCCCAGCTTCGGCCTGCTGGTGCTGATGTTCGTGCTGCTCGGCTTCGGCCTGCTCCCGGTGATGATCCCGCTGGTGGTGCTCGCCATCCCGCCGATCCTGGTGACGACGTACGAGGCGGTGCGCTCCGTCGACCCGTCCCCGGTGGACGCCGCCCGCGGCATGGGCATGGCGGAGTCGCGGATCCTGCTGCGGGTCGAACTGCCCGTCGCGCTCCCGCTGATCCTCAGCGGACTGCGCTCGGCGGCCATCCAGATCGTCTCCACGGCCACCATCGCCGCGTACGTCAGTCTCGGCGGGGTCGGCCGCTACATCGTCGACGGCCTCTACCAGCACAACTACGAGAAGGTCGTGGGCGGCGCCACCCTGGTGGCCGTGATGGCCCTGGCGACACTCGCGGTGTTCTGGGCGGTGGCCCGGATCGCGGTGTCGCCCGGCGTGCGCAGGAGCGGCTGACGGTCAGCGCTCGGTGCGGGCCAGCGCCAGCTCCAGTACGACGAGCAGCGCGTCCCGCACCGAGCCCCGCTCCCGGGCGTCGAAGACCACCAGCGGGACGCCGTCGGCGACGTCCAGCGCCCAGCGGACCTCGTCCATGGTGTGCTCCACCGTGCCGTCGAAGGCGTTGACCGCCACGGCGAACGGGATGCCCTTGTGCTCGAAGTAGTCGACGGCCGCGTAGCAGTCGTCGAGGCGCCGGGTGTCGACGATGACGAGCCCGCCGACCGCGCCCTCCACGATGTCGTCCCACATGAACCCGAACCGGTCCTGCCCGGGCGTGCCGAACAGGTACAGCTTGAGCGTCGGGTCGATGGTGATGCAGCCGAAGTCCATCGCCACCGTGGTCGTGGTCTTGCGCGGGGTGTGTGTGAGGTCGTCGACGCCCGCCGCGACCTCGGTGATGGCGGCCTCGGTGGTCAGCGGCTCGATCTCGGAGATCGCGCCGACGGTCGTGGTCTTGCCCACGCCGAAACCGCCCGCGATGACCATCTTCACCGGCAGGGGCGGTCGTACGGCGGTGTGCGCGGCAGAGCCGTGGACCAGTGGTTCAGTCGGTGTCACGGAGTACCCCTCGGGAGTCGGGGATGGCTCGCAGGCCATCGATAACCCTGCGCAGGACGGATGCGTCGTGGGTGGTGTCGAAGTCGGGCACGTACACCGTCAACTGCCCGGCCGCGCGCAGGTCGTCGGCCAGCACGCGGACCACGTTGAGGTGCAGCCGCAGCCGGGCCGCGAGTTCGGCCAGCGACTGCGGCAGCCGGCAGGCGGCGACGATGTAGTGCCGCTCGAAGGAGAGCCCGTCGAGCGCGTCCAGACCCGCGACGGTGGCCACCACCTGGGTCTCGACGGGCATCGTCCGGCCGGAATCGCTGTCCGCGACCCGGCCGGCGGTGACCAGGAACGGCCGCACGGCGGGGGCCGGGCCGACCGGGTCGGGGCCCGGGGGCGGGGAGCCGTCCGCCATGGGTTCCTACGCTTTCTCTCTCGGTCTCGGCGGGCGGGCCGCCGGTCAGCGGGCCGACGCGACGCCGACGCTGTTCTTCAGTTCGAGCACCAGCTGGGGGCTGAGCGCGGCCCCGGCGCGGTTGGCGAACAGCGTCATCTCGTAGGCGATGTTGCCCAGCTTGGCCTCCTTGTCGGCGACCACGCCGAGGACGGCGCCGCTGCCGATCGCGGAGACGATGACATGACCGCCCTCCAGATCGATGATGACCTTGTTGAGGCCGCCCAGACCGTAGTTGCCGGAGGCGCCCGCGGCCAGGCTGGTGATGCCGGAGACGATCGCGGCCAGCCGCTCGGAGTGGGCGCGCTCGCGCAGCTCCGAGACGGCGATGAGCAGGCCGTCCGACGACACGGCGATCGCGTCGACCACGCCTGCGGTCTCGGTCGCGAAGCGGTTCAGCAGCCAGGTGAAGTCGGCCGCGGCGGCCTGCAGGTCGGTCGGCGTGGTGCCGCCCGTCGGGGTGTCACCTGTCGACGTGCTCACTGCTCGGCTCCTTCCGGATGGTGGTTCTGGTCATGCGGCTGGTCCGCGCGCTGGTCCCCGGTTCCGGGGCGCGCGAGAGAGCCGGTGTCGCTGTCGAGCCGGGCCCGCGCGACCGCGGCCTCGAACTCCTCAAGGGCGTCGCGCTCGGCCTGTGCGTCGCGGGGGCGCACCGCCTGCGGTACGCCCTGCTGGGCGCCCGCGGTCGTGCGGAGCGTGGCCCCGCGGACCCGCCGGCGCAGCGGGCGGGCGCCCGTGGCGGCGTCGTCCGCGCGGGCGGCGGACGGCGGCATCTCGGTGCGGGCGCGCGGGATCAGCGGGGGCCGGTCGCCGGGGACCGCGGCCTCGTCGTGGGCCGCGGTGGTGCCATGGGTCACGGCGGCATTCTCCACGGTCGCCGGGGGAGTGCCGTCGGCGCCCTGCGGCATCTCGCGCCGGGGCAGGCGGCGGGGGAGCGGACCGTGCGGCTCGGCGGCATTGCTGAGGTCGTGCGCGGCGGCCCGGTCCGGGTGCGCGGACGACGGACCCGGGGGCGCGCCGGCGGCGGACGGGCGCGGCGACTGCGCGGGCAGGACCGTGGCCGGGTGCGGGCCCGTGCTCACGGGCGCGTCCGCCGCGGCGCCGGCCGGGTGCTCGGTCCGGGCGGCATCGCCGGCCGACACCGGGCTCATGGCGAGCAGCAGCGAGGCCGGCAGCGACACCTCGGCCGTGACACCGCCGCCCGGGGTCCGGGTCAGCCCGACCTCGATCTCCCAGCGGCGGGCGAGCGTGCCCACCACGAACAGGCCGAGCACCTTCGTCGGCACGAGGTCGAGGCGTTCGCGGCGGATCAGCCGGGCGTTCTCCTCGGCCAGGCGCTCCGCGCTCATGCCGAGGCCGTGGTCGGTGATGACGACGTGCGCGCCCTCGGCGCCGCAGCGGACGGTCACCTCGACGGGGCTGCCCTCCGGCGAGAACGACACCGCGTTCTCCAGGAGTTCGGCCACCATGAGGGTGAGGTCGCCGATGATGTCGGGCTCGACCATGGCGTCCGACGCGGTGTACAGCCGTACCCGCTGATAGCCCTCGATCTGGCCGAGCGCGGCCCGCACCACGTTGGTGAGGGGCGTGGGCCCGGAGTCCAGCACCGTCTCGCGGATGCCGGCCAGCAGCATCAGGCTGTCGGCGTTGCGGCGCAGACGCACCGCGATGTGGTCGATGGAGTAGAGGCGTTCGAGCACGGCCGGGTCGGTCTCGCCGCGCTCAACCGCGTCGATCAACGCCAGCTGGCGGGTGGTCAGATTGCTTACTCGGCGGCCGACGTTGCCGAACATCTCGGCGGTGTTGCGCCGGCTGAGCACCTGCCGCTCCAGCAGCGCGGCGGCGGTCGTCTGCACATGGTTGAAGGCCTCGGCCAGGTCGCCGATCTCGTCGCGCGCGGTGACCGGCATGTCCCGCAGCCGGGGCGGCCGGTCGTCCTCGGTGTCGTCGTCGGCCACCCGGGCCAGTTCCCGGCCGGCCACCTCGGCGACCTCCTGTGCCACTCCGGTCAGCGCCTGCACCGGGCGGATCACCGAGCGGCGGACCAGCACGGCGAGGGCGAGCCAGAGGGCGAAGCCGGCCAGCGCTCCGCTGAGCAGCAGTCCGGCGCGCCACTGGGCCGAACGGGAGGCGTCGTCGGCCCGCTCGGCGATCTGGCCGATCAGCGAGGTGGTGATCTTCAGCCGGGCGGCGGCCTGCTCCGGGTAGTCGGCGTAGGAGTTCAGCGCGTCCTTGACGGCCTGCCGGATCTCCTCCTGGCTGCCCGCCTCCAGCCTGCTGGTGTCGATCTGCAACTCGGCGAAGGACTGCGCGATGGCGCGCTGCGCGGGGGTGTGCTCCATCCTGGTCAGCTGCTCCGCCTGCGCCTCGGTGGCGAACCGGCCGAAGCGGTCGGACTGGTGGTTGTACAGGTCGTAGGAGCCGACCGCGTTGGTGAACTCGATCAGCGCGTTGGTGTCCCCGGTCGTGGCCGAGAACACGCTGGTCTCGAAGGCACCGTGGGCGGCGTCCGCGCGCAGCAGCGAGTCCAGCAGGTTGCCGGTGAAGGTGGAGGCGAGCGAGGAGTTGCGGTCCAGGCCGAGCCCGTCGATGAGGCCCTGGGCCACGTTGGCATAGGCGGGGTCGATGTTGTCGGCCGGCAGATAGGCCGCCTCGACCGAGTCGCGCAGGCTGGACAGGCCCTCGACCTCCCGCAGGGCCTGCGCCTCGCTCTGCGGCAGCCGGTCGCCGAAGGTGTCGAGCACCTTCTGCACCTGGCTGTCCACGGCCTTCTGGGCGGCCCGGTAGGCGGCGGGGGAGGGCTTGCTGAACCCGGACTCGTAGCGCACCGACAGCAGGATCGCCTGCTGGTGCTCGGCCTCCACCCGGTCCACCAGCCGGGCGACCTGCGCGCTGTCCCGTACGAGCTGCGCCGCCGAACCCGCCGTGTTCGACTGCTGGACCAGATCCGTGATCAGGTACGACAGGAGTGCGGCGACCACGGCCAAGGGAACGCCGACGAGCAGGTTGAGTTTGCGCCTGAAAGGCCAGCGGTCGGCGAAGCCCCTGATGCCGCTCCGCGTCGGCGGGGCGTGCCGGGCGGGCGCGTCCACCTCGTTCGTGGACACCGGTCCTCCTTCGTGGGGGGTGTCTCCGCGGGGCGTGACCGCCTCGCTGTGCGGGGGCCTCGTCGCCCCGGTGGTGGGGCGTCCTCGCCCCCGGAACTGTTGCGCAACGACGCCGAAGCGGAATCCGTGCACCGCTGTGCCCGCTATCAACTGCGGTGAGACTACAGCTTCCTCGAAGGACTGATCAGCTCGCCTTTCATCAAGAATCCGTTACAAAGCGAACGCTCTCCATACACAACTGGCCACGGATCGAAGCCAATCGGTGACCCGGTGGCACTTGACTGGGCGAGAACAGGCTGGATTGGATCAGTGGCGAGCTGTTCCAGAGTTGTTCACCGACCCCACCAACCACTGAACCCGGAACGGGAACCGTGACTTCCAACACCCACACCAGCAGGTTCATCCGGAAAAACCGAAGCGCGGCAGCCGTCGCGCTCGCCGCCGCAACGGCCCTGCTGGCGGGCTGTTCCTCCTCCGACGACACGTCCGACGACCCGCTCAAGGGCGAGAAGGCGAGCGGTGACACCGTCGTCGTCGGCTCCAACAACTTCGCCGAGAGCATCCTGCTGGCCGACATCTACGGCGAGGCCCTGAAGGCCAAGGGGATCAAGGTCACCTACAAGCCCAACATCGGCAGCCGCGAAACGACGTACGGCCTGCTCAAGAACGGTTCGATCTCCGTTCTGCCCGAGTACAACGGCGCCTTGCTCGCCTACCTCGACTCGAAGGCCACCCCCAAGACCATCGAGGAGACCACGGCCGCCATCGAGGCCAAGCTCGACTCCAAGCTGACCCTGCTGGAGCCGGCCGAGGCCCAGGACAAGGACTCCGTCACCCTCAACGCGGCCACCGCGAAGAAGTACGACCTGACCGACAAGTCCTCCATCGCCGACCTCAAGGACATCGCGAAGGACCTGGTCATCGGCGGCTCCCCGGAGTTCCAGACCCGGCACCAGGGCCTTGAGGGACTGAAGTCCGTGTACGGCGTGGAGTTCAAGTCGTTCAAGGCGCTCGACGCGGGCGGCCCGCTCACCCAGGCCGCACTGAAGAAGGACACCGTCCAGGCCGCCGACATCTTCACCACGGACCCGACCATCTCCAAGGAGAAGTTCGTCGTCCTGCAGGACACGGAGAACCTGTTCGGGTTCGCCAACGTCCAGCCGCTGGTCTACAAGGGCTCGCTCTCCCAGGAGGGCACCGACGCGCTCAACGCGGTGTCGGCCAAGCTGGACACGGCCACCCTGCTGGACCTCGACACCCAGGTGCAGTTGGAGAACAAGGACCCGCTGGACGTCGCCAAGGCCTGGCTGAAGTCCGCCGGCCTCGGCTGACGTCCGCACCGTGGACGCGAGCACGAACGGCGCGACGCGGGTGTCCCCGGACACCGGGGACACCCGCGTCGTCCTGGACGGCCACGGCCTGGACCTGCCCGGACTCGTCCGGCTCGCCGACGCCGTCGCCGTCCCCCTCGTCCCCCAGGGGGCACTCGACCGGGCGCACCGCGCCTGGCACACCGTGCGCCGCCTGGCCGCGAAGGGCCGCCTCTACGGCCGCGGCACCGGCGTGGGCGCGAACCGCTCCGTCCCCATCCAGGCGGGCGACGAGGCCGAGCACGGCCTGCGGCTGCTGCGCAGCCACGCGGGCGGCGCCGGACCGCTGCTGCCCGCCCGGCAGGTCCGTGCGATGCTCGCGGTCCGCGCCAACCAACTGCTGGCCGGCGGCTCCGGCATCCACCCCCGCGTCATCACCGCCCTCACCGAAGCCCTGCGTCTCGGTGTCCACCCGGCGGTCAACGCGTACGGCGGCGTGGGCACCGGCGACCTGGCGGCCCTGGCCCAGACGGGCCTCACCCTCATCGGCGAACGCCCCTGGCTGACCGCCACCGCGGACACGGCCCGGACACCGGCCGCGGACGGCGACACCACCCGGCCGCCGGCGACCGCGGCGGACGCCGCGCCCACCGGGCTGCCCGCGCCCGTCACGCTGCGCCCCGGCGATGCGCTCGCGCTGCTCAGCAGCAACGCCCTCGCGCTCGGACAGGCCGCGCTCGCCGGACACGCCGTGGACGTCCTGCTGCGGGCCACGCACGCCGTCGCCGCGCTCTCCCTCGCCGCCGTCGCCGGGTCCCCGGAGGCGTACGCCGCCCCACTGCACGCGCTGCGCCCCTACCCGGGCCCGGCCCGCGCCGCCGCCGAGGTACGCCGGCTGCTGGAGCTGCCCGACCGGCCGGTCACCGCCGGGCGGCGCATCCAGGACCCGTACGGCTTCCGCGCCTTCCCTCAGGTGCACGGCGCCGCCCTCGACGCCTGCGACGCGCTGCGCCGGATCGTCGAGGTGGAGGTCAACACCCCCACCGAGAATCCCGTGCTGGCCGCGGACGGCCGTCCCTACCATCACGGTGGCTTCTTCGCCGCCCCGCTGGGTCTGGCCCTGGACGGCCTCAACCTGGCCCTGTTGCAGACGGCCCAGCTGTCCGCCGCCCGGCTGTCCGCGCTCGTCCGCGGCGACCTGACCGGGCTGCCCGACTTCCTCGCCACCGGCCCGGTCGGCAGCTCCGGTGTGATGATCCTTGAGTACACCGCCAACTCGGCCCTCGCGGAGCTGCGTTCGTGTGCCGCCCCCGCCTCCGCCGGGCACGCCGTCCTCTCCCACGGCCTGGAGGAGGCCGCCAGCTTCGCCGGCCAGGCCGCCCGGCAGACCCAGCGGGCGGCCGACGCGTACACCACCGTCCTCGCCTGCGAACTGGTCACCGCCGTACGGGCGCTGCGCCTGCACCCGGCGGCCCCGCCCGTGCCCGCCCTCGCCCTGGCCGCGGCCGTGCTCCCACCGGACACCGAGGACCGCCCCCTGACCGGCGACATCACCACGGCAACAGAACTGCTGCCCTTCCTGGCGGACCTGTGACGGCCCCGCCCGTGCCCCGGCCGCCGTCCGGACCCCGCGAGGCCGTCTGACGATGTCCGCCGGGCCCGCGACGCGCCCCCGGCTACCGCCGGGAGGTGCCCCGAGGCACCGGACCTCGCCGCGTTGTCCCGGTACGAGGGCGACCCTCCGCCGTGCTCCGCGCGGCACCGGACGCCGCGGGCCGGTCCGAGGCGAATGACTGGACAGGCCCCAGCCGCACGCCCCCCGTGCCCGGCCGCCCCACCGACCTCGCGCGGAGCCGAAACGCGGCACGTGTCCGCCCGGTTGCGTTGCCGGGACGGGGCGATGGCGGGTCGGGCGGTCCGCCGGGTGCCGCTTGTCAGAGGTCGAACTCGTGCGGCGGGAGGTCCAGGGTGAAGCAGGCCTCTCGTACCACCGCCTGCTCGGTCTTGTCGAAGTCGCCGTCGGCGCCGCCGATGACGATGCCGATCTGGACCACCGCACGGGCCTCGGCGGGCTTCTTCTTCGCCTTGGCGATCTCCTGGAGCACGCTGACCTTGCCGAAGGCGAAGTCGGCGGTCAGCTTGTCCAGGTTCTCCTCGAAACGGCGCCGCAGGTCGTCCGCGGGGAAGTTCTGCAGCACCTCGTTGGTGGCGATCAACTGGGCCACGCGCTGGCGCTCGGCCGGGTCGATGGTCCCGTCGGCGGCGGCGACGAGCGCGCACATCGCCATGCTCGCGTCACGGAAGGCACCGCTCTTCAGGTCGTTCTTCTTCGCCACGAGCTGGGTCTGCATCGTCGATGCGGACTCCTTGATGCGGTCCCACAGGGCCATGCGAACTCCTTGAATACACAGTCGAATGCCTCTACAGCACCGTAGAAACTCTCGGCACCGCCGTTAAGTTCCGGCAGCACGGTCACCTGACCGTCCGGGCGGTCGAGTAGGTGCGCGGCGCGGTGAGTTCGTCGCATACCGGTCGACCGGCCGGGACCAGGGGAGTGTTTTCCGGCCGTATCGCACCGGCGGCAGCGGTGTGCCGCCGCCCGCCGCCCGGTGTGTGCCGGGCCGTTGCCGGCGTGATGACCGCGAGCGGCGTGGTCCCAGGGGCTGCTGAGCCGGCCGAGGCGCACGTGCACCGACCGGCCCGTCCGTTTTCCGGCCCCTCGACGTGCCATTGAGAACAGACCGTCCGCCTCGTATCGTGGCGATCACCGGTGTGGCGTACACCTGTCCGCCGGAGCCTCCGCAAACCGGGAGAGAACCGAGGGAGTTCCGTGCTTCGACGCCGTCCGTTTGCGGAAGAGTCAGGGCCGTCGGGTCCGCCCGCGGCGCCGTCGTGCGCGCAGGGCGCCCGGTCCGCACCCCGAACGACCGCTGGCGCACGGTGAGCTATCGTGTGCGGGGGGTAAAAAACAAACGGCACGTCCCGTTCTTTTCCCGGCCGTCAAGGAGTGTCCAGCAGATGGCGAGGCAGTTACGCGCCGAGCAGACCCGCGCAACGATCATCACGGCGGCGGCCGACCTGTTCGACCGTCACGGCTACGAGTCCACCAGCCTGAGCGACATCGTCGAGCACGCCCGGGTCACCAAGGGGGCGCTGTACTTCCACTTCGCCGCCAAGGAGGACCTGGCGCACGCCATCATGGAACTCCAGTCCAGGGCCGCCCGGCAGGTGCTGGCCGAGGTGGACCGCCGCGGCTGCTCCTCGCTGGAGTCCCTGATCCGCACCATGTTCGGCATCGCCCGGCTCGCCGTCGAGGGCCCCGTCCCCCGGGCCGGACTGCGCCTCGCCACCGCGGACATCGTCGTACGGCCGCCGCTCAGACACCCCTTCACCGAGTGGCTGGAGCTGGCCACCCGCAAACTCCTGGGCGCCGTCAAGGAGTCCGACCTCCATCCGGACGTCGACGTGGAGGCCGCCGCCCACTCCCTGGTCTGTTTCTTCGTCGGCACCCGCGTCGCCGGCCGCCTGCTGGAACCCGCCGGACGGCTGCCCCGCCGGATGGCCGAGATGTGGCACCTGCTGATCCGGGGCCTGGTGCCGGTGCCCCGCAGAGCCCGCTATCTGGCGCTCGCCACACAGCTGGAGCGGGAGATCAGAACCGTCTGAACCGCGCGATACGGTGACGGACATGCCCGACACCCCCGCCGCGCCCGTGATCCTCGGCAACGCACCCGGCTCGTTCCCGCACAGCGTGCTCGCCGAACGGCACCCGGCGATCGTCCGCCAGGTACGGGACGCCTTCCCGTACGGCCCCGAGCGGCACCGCGCGCTCGACGCGCTGCTGAAGAGCTGCGCCGACGGCGTGATCGAACCGCTCCCCGCCGACGCGGCCGACCGTGACCGATGGCGGGACTGGGGCATGGACGCGCAGACCGGCCGGCCCTGGTTCGACGTGCCGTGGCTGTGGTCCGAGAGCCACTTCTACCGCCGGCTCCTCGACGCCGTCGGCTACTTCGGCCCCGGCGCCTGGCAGGGCATCGACCCCTTCCGCCCCGTGAAACTCGCCGAACTCGACGCCACCGAGACGGACGAGGAACTGGCCGCCCTGGACGCGCTGGAGGACCGGCCGCACGACGAGCGGGCCCAGGCCCTGCTGCACGGCTCGCTCTGGGGCAACCGCGCCGACCTCGGCTTCCGTCTCTCGGCTGAGGGCAGCGCGGACCGGGCGGCGGTCCCCGCGCTGGTCCACGACGACAGCGACGCCCTGTGGGCCCGGCTCCCGCCCGCCGGGCCGGGCACGCTGTGCCTGGTCGCCGACAACGCGGGCCGCGAACTCGTCCCCGACCTGCTGCTGATCGCCCACCTGCTCGCCGAGGGCCGGGTCGGGCACGCGGTGCTGCACGCCAAGCCGTACCCGTACTACGTCTCCGACGCGACCACCGCCGACGTGGTGGACGCGCTGCGCCGGCTCACCTCGGCGCCCGGCGCGGCGGCCCGGTACGGGGGGCTGCTGTGGGCGGCCATGGCCGACGGGCGCCTCGACGTGCGCGCGCACCCGTTCTCCTGCGCCCCGCTGCCGTACGCGGACATGCCGGACGACCTGCGCGCCGACTTCGCCTCGGCCGACCTGACGATCGTCAAGGGCGACCTCAACTACCGGCGCCTGGTGGGCGATCGGATGTGGCCGCCGACCACGCCCTTCCACGAGGTCACCGCCTACTGGCCCGGCCCCGTCGCCGCCCTGCGCACGCTGAAGTCCGACGTGGTCACCGGCCTGGCCGAGGACACCGAGGCCGAACTCGTCCGCGCCGAGGGACAGCGCTGGCGCACCGCGGGCACGCATGCGCTGATCCAGGTCAGCGTGGGGTCATCCCACCGGTAGCCCTCGAAGCGACTTGAGCCTGCCGTGGTCTGGTTGTGCGGCGCGACTACTGGGGTGCCGAGGTGTGTTGAGTGCCGGGTGCGGGTGGTGTGTGGTTGCTCGCGCCGTTCCTCGCGCCCCTTTGGGGCGCGTGATGTCGCTGCGTTCCAGTTTTCGGGTGGCGTTCACGCGATGGTGCGTTCATGTGCGGACTGGACTGGCCATCAGCGGATGCCGGACCGCAGCGCGGAGACGACGATCCGTTGTTGTGGTGCGAGGGCGGCAGGTTCAGCACCGGACGGATCGCTTCTGCCGTCCCTTCTATGTCACCGGCCATGGAGCAACGAGATACGCCCCGGGGCCGGGAGCGAGTCCCGGCTCGGGCACGGCGGTTGGGTGCGCGCGACCTCCGGCGCCGGAGGCGCGGGACGCGGGCTACGACGCCTGATCTCAGCTCTTGTTCTCGCCGAGGGCAGCCCGGAGCCAGTCCAGGGAGCCGGTTGCCAGCACGGCGTCGGCGAGCGCCTGGCCGCTCTTGGTGATGATCCGGCCGCGGCTGTTGTCGATCCACCTTTGGGCGTTGGCATAGCCCTGGTCGCGGTACTCGATGCCCTGGATCATGCACTCCAGTTTGTCCGCGTCCCGCGCGCACCGCGCCTCCGCGGACTGCTTGGCCTCGTACTCGGCAACCAGTTCCTTGACCGCGTCGGCGAGGACCGCGGGCATGCCGGCGACTTGGTCGGCGGTGATCGCCTCGGGGTCGGCTTCGCCCGGGGTGTACTTCTTGCCGAGGTGGTTGACGTCGCCGGTTCGGGTCTCGCCGCTGTCGTGCCAGACGGCGAGGAACGCGGCCCGTGCGGGGTCGGCGCCTTCGAGCTTCGCGATGACGGTTGCGATCAGGGCTGTGCGCCAGGAGTGATCCGCGACCGACTCCGGGTCCTTGACTCCAGCCATCCACCAGCCGCTGCGCTTGGTGTTCTTGAGCGTCCCCGCCTCGTACAGGAAGTGCGCCACCGCGGTCAGTTCGTCGGACACCGTCGGGCTCCTCTCACGCCTCGGCGAGGCGGATTGCGTACCGGATGCTCTCCAACTCCCGCCGTCCGCGCGGTGAGAGTTCACCGCTATCCAACATGATCGGGAGACGATCGCGTAGGGCGCGGGCCGCTGCTCCCGATCGCAGCAAGTTGGGGCGGACCTGGAGCAGCGACCACACACTGTGGACGTTGAGGTCCACGTAGCCATGCTCGGGTGCGATGCCCTCGACGAGGTGAGCGAGGAGCCGGTCTCCGGGCCACGGTCCGAGGGAGCCGTCCGCGATGAAGTCGTCCGATAGCTGCGGCACGTTCGTCTCGCCGACCCAGTACGCCCAGTAGGCGAGGTTTGCTGACTCGCCGGCGTCGTCGTCTTGGAGCGCGCTGTCGACGAAGTAGGCCATGCGGTCGCGGTCGCCTTGGCGGGCTGCGACGGCGGCGACGCTTCGGTTGTTGAGCCAGGCGGTGAGCCAGTCGCCTGGCCGTTCGGTTCGCTGTTGGTGGGTGAGCCAGTCGGCGGTGTCGGTTGCCTGGTCGTAGCCGGACAGGTAGAGGGACTGTCGCCGCAGCAGGAACTGTTTCGACCCACGGGCTTGTTCGGCTGTGCGGCGCATCTGCTCAAAGAAGGTTCGGCGCTCGGCGGCGGTCAGCTCCGGCCCGGCCGGTGCCGGTCCGCGGCGCGGCCGAGGCCGCGCAGGAAGATCGCGTACTGTGCGCGGCGGTACGCCGTTGAGCGGCCATGCCAGAACTTCGGCGAGTTCGCGCTGCATCACCATCGAGCCGAGCGCGGCGTCTTCGACGGGCGCGTCTCCGTCCAGGGCGGACGCGAGAAGGACGTCCGCCTCCAGGGCGCGTTGCAGCGCATGGAGCAGGGCGGGGGAAGTGCCCATCTGCATCAGCCTTTGGCGTAAGCCGAGCATCTGCGCGACGGGTACGGCCGTCAAGGCTCGCCGTCCGGTCTCCCACCCGGCGATCGTGTCCGGGGAGACCTTGAGATGTTCGGCGGCCTCGTCCTGCGTGTATCCGTGTTGCTCGCGCATCACCCGCACGACGTAGCCGCTGAGGAGGCCGGTTCGTGGACGCTGGCCCTTTGCCGTACTGACGGTCAGGGTTTGCCGAGCGCTTGGCCGCATGGGAGTTCCAATCCCGGCGGTTTGCAAGAAACCACCCGTACTCGCAGTCACTTCAGGGTCACCAGCCCTCTTTCTAAGGTCGTTGGTGTCCCTGAATCGAGCCTATTGGGAGGCCGCGACACATGGGCTCCGTTCTGCACACTCACCACACGACGGTGTCAGCTGAGACAGCGCCAACACTCCATGCGGAGGCCGATCGGTGACCACGACCAGACTCGACCGGCGAAGAGCGGCGGCTCACCGGTCGAGCCGGTCGTCCGCCATCTCGCCAGGTCCGCTTACACCGACCGGCAGCCGCCGGGACTCGGGGCCTTGGCTGAGCTGGTCGTCGCCGAATTGGTCTCCGACACCGTCCGGTTACCCGCGCGCTTCTGCGGCGCGTACGGCCCTCCCGGCGCATCGCCGACAGGGTCGTACGAGTGGTGGCACCGACACGAGCCACGCCATGCCGGTGCGGGCCTGGGGGGATCTTGTGCGGGTAGCTGACATGCCTCTCGCGGTCGGGGTTCTCGCTTCAGCCGAGGCGGCTCGGGGGAGCGGCGCCGATGCGTATGAGGCCGGACAGTCCGTGGGGCCAGTTCCTTTACGCCCTGGTCCTTGCCGTCCTCACGGGCGCCCTCCTGGCCGGTATCGGCCGCTGACCTCGTTTGACCGGCTCCGGTCGTTCGTAACCCCTCGGAGGGCGGCTGGAGCCCCCGGCCAGGCTCACCAAACCCCGTTCTGCCGGGCGGTGTGCCGGGCCTTCACCCACGTCTCCACACAGGAAGGTTCTCGATCGTGTTGCCTCCGGCCCCGCCAGGCGTCGTCCCCTACATCGCCGGATGGAGTGAGGAACGGCTCCTGTCGTGCCCGATCACCCGCCGCCGCATGGTCCCGGGGATCGGGTACGTGGATGAGACACCGTACGACCGGGACAGCTTCGGTGTGCTCTGGGCCCGCTACGCCCTGCAGCCCAAGCAGCGCCGGGGCAGCCCACAGCTGCGAAACGTCCACCCTTACCGGCAGCGTCGGGCGATGCTGAACATGATGTGCCAGGTCTGCTCCCGCATGCCGGCGGACCCGCACGGCCCCCACCTGTTTCTTCTGCGGGACTCCTGTGGTGCGGTCCGGGAGGGGGAGCGGACGACGAGCCCGCCGGTGTGCGTGCCGTGCGCCGGGATCTCCATCCAGCTCTGTCATGCCCTGCGGGGTGGGCGGTTCGTGGCGGCGTGGGCGAGGCGTGTGCCCGCGTGGGGTGTGGTCGGTCCCCTTCACCATCCCGTGACGCTCCAGCCCATCCCGGGGTGCCACATGGAGCAGGTGAAATACGGCTCACAGTGGGCCCCGTGGGTCCGGGCCGCCCGCACGATGGTGGAGCTGCGCGAGGTCACACCGGCGGACCTGGACCGGGAGTTCGCGGCCCTCGGACGCGACCGCCTGGAGGAAGAGTTCACCCGAGTCGCACAGCTCACGGCCGTATGAGAACTTCGCGTCCTGGCCGGTGCGGGCGGCTCGAAGATGTGCGGCGGGGCCGGCCTGCACTGGGGCGGGCGTGCCAGCCTCCGGATCGGCGTCGGCCAGGGCGATGCGGTTAGTGCTCTCACCGGGAAGGTCACCGGGTTGGTGGTCGTGACGGTTGGATGGGGGGTTACGTCCGATCCGGCCGGCTCGGTGCGCTACCGGCCCGCGATGATGCTGCTGGCCTCGGCGGGCGGGAACCGCATGTGGGTGATCGCCCAGCTGGCCCAGGACGATGAGGACACCGTCCGGGACGTGATCCACCGGTTCAACGAGATCGGCCCGGCCTGCCTAGACCCCTCGGTGGGCGGCAGGCCGTCCCTCCCGCTCAGCTCCGCCCACAAGGGCGAGAAGATCCGGCACCGGGCCCGTTAGAGCCGCGTCGAGTTGTGCTTCTCCCCGACCGGGGTGCGGTGACGATGTCGTGTTCGGAGCAGGGCGATACGCGGCTCTGCCTGAGTGCCGCGGGTCAGGGCTGGTCGCCCACGAGAGCGATCGCGCGCGTCTCGGGAACTCCCAGCATCAGCAGGCTCGTGATCGTCGCCGCTCGGGCGCCGAGGGTCCGGTTCGACCGATCGCTGTCCGCGATGGCGAACACGACGCCGTAGGCAACCTGGCTCAGAATGCCCGCCGGCAGGTGCTGTGCGAACACGTCGCCGTCCTGGCCCCGCTTCACGAGGTCGGCGAGGAGCTCATCGACTGGCCCGAGCAGTCCGTGGATCGCCTCGCCGTACTCGCCACGGCGCAGCGCCAACAGCACTCGGTACCGGTGCGTCACCGGCCACACACGGCCGATGAATTCGACCCACGTCGCGTCCGCTTCCGCGCCTGAGGCGTTGACTTCGGTGAGCACGGCTGTCACCTCGGCGACGGCCCGTTCCGTGAGTGTCCGGACCAGGTCGAGGCGCGAGGGGAAATGGTCGTAGACCGTGCGACGGACGACGCCGGCAGCGGAGGCGATGTCGCCCATTCCGGCGTCGGGGTTCTCTCCCAACACATCGAGGGCGACGTCGAGGATGCGATCGCGCGTCTCGATCATCGAGCGCACACGGGCGGACTCGGTGGACACGGCACCAGTATTGCACACGGGTGTACAGTGAGATTGGCTGTACACCCGTGTGCAGCGAAGAGTTGCGCTGCGCTTCGAAGCCCAGGAGAAGAGAAGAAGGCAATGACCGCACCGACGCCGCCCACCTCGACCCTCGTCCGCCCGTTCGCCGTTTCGATCCCGGAATCGGAGATCGACGACGTCAAGCAGCGACTGGCCAGAACTCGATGGCCGAATCCGGAAACGGCGGGCGACTGGTCGCAAGGGGTTCGCGTAGAGAACGCCAGATCTCTGGTCGACTACTGGGAGCGCGGCTACGACTGGCGGCGCTTCGAGTCCGACCTCAATCGCTTCCCCCAATTCCTGACCGAGATCGATGGGCTGGACATCCACTTCATCCACGTCAGGTCAAAGAATCCCAACGCGATGCCGCTGATACTCACGCATGGATGGCCGGGCTCGATCGTCGAGTTCCTGAAGCTGATCGGCCCACTGACCGATCCGGTTTCGTTCGGAGGAGACGCCGCCGATTCATTCGACGTCGTCGTCCCGTCGCTCCCCGGGTTCGGGTTCTCCCAGAAGCCCACGGAGACCGGGTGGACCGTAACGCGCATCGCCAGCGCATGGGCGGAGTTGATGAAGCGTCTCGGCTACACGAGATGGGCCGCGCAAGGCGGCGACTGGGGTGCCGTCGTCACCACCGCCCTCGGGGCCATGCAACCCGAGGGGCTTCTCGGAATTCATCTGAACACCCAGTACGCCTTTCCCGCACGGATACCCGACACCTTGTCGCCCGAACAGCGCTACGCCGTGGAGACCCTCGCCCTCTACACCGGTGATCTCGGCGGGTCGAACCACCTTCAGGGCACGAAGCCGGAGACCGTCGGATTCGCTCTGGCGGACTCTCCCGCCGGCCAGGCAGCCTGGATCTACGAGAAGTTCCAGTCCAAGACCGACAACCACGGCCTCGCCGAGGACGCCCTCAGCACCGACGACATGCTCGACGCGATATCCCTCTACTGGTTCACCAACAGCGCAGCGTCGTCCGCCCGCATCTACTGGGAGAACAAATCGCTGACCTTCGCCGGCCCGAAGGTGACGCTTCCGGTCGCGGTGACCGTCTTCCCGAGGGACATCCCACGCCTGCCGCGAAGCTGGATCGAAGACACCTACAGCAACCTGATCCACTACGGCGAGGCCGACAAGGGCGGGCACTTCGCGGCCTTGGAACAGCCCGAGATCCTGGTCGACGAAATCCGCACCGGCCTGCGCACCCTTCGTTCCTGACACCAACGCTCCAGGTCTCGGACGCCACCCCCCATCCAACCGCCACGACCACCAACCCGGCGAACCCCTGCGGACACAGCACTAGCCGGGTTCGTTCGGCTTGTCGGGTTTGAACTCGGTGACCCGTTCCAGCAGGATCGCCTCCCAGGCCCGCCGCAGCTGGGCCCGCAGCAGCGGCAGGGGGCCCACGTCACGGCCGTCGAGGCGGTCCGCGAGCCGCAGCACCGTGTCGCAGCGGGCGAGCCACAGTCCGCGCAGGCAGGGCCGGGCGCCGTAGGCGGCGAGGGTGGCGGCGCGCACGGCCGCGCCGGAGCCGACGGCGATCGCGAGCCCGGCGATGTCCTCCGCGGGGTCGCCGACGGCCGTGTCGGTCCAGTCGAGGACACCGCGCACCCGCCCGTCGTCGCTCACCACCAGGTGCTCGCCCTTGAGGTCGTGGTGGACGAGGACGGCGGTGCCGGACTGGGCGGTGAGCTGCGCCGCGCCGGCCCGGGTGAGCTGCCGCAGCAGCACGGGATCGAACTCGTCGGCGGCGCCCAGACGTTCGGCGGCGGGCACGGCCATCCGGCGCAGCGCCTCCAGCGAGCGCGGCGCGGCGCGCGGCACGCCGAGGCTCTGGGCCTGCCGTACGGGCACCTCGCGCAGGCCCGTGAGCAACCCGGCGAGGTCGGCCTCGCCGACGGCGGACACGTCGCGCTCCTCCGCGAAGCCGCCCGGCAGTCTGGTGTCGAGGGTGTACGTCAGTCCCGGCGCCCACTCGCCGTGCGCCACGCTGACCGGGACGCCGACCGACAGGTGCGGCCGCACGAGGTCGCGCACGCGCAGCTCGCGCCGCTGCCGGGCGGCGGCGTCCGGGTCGGGGGCGAGCCGCAGCACATAGCTGCTGCCGACCCACCACGTGGCGTGCTCGCCGCCCTCGGCGACGGGCCGCACATCGGGTCCGGCGGCGCCGGCCGCGCCTTCCTGGACGAGCGCGCGGATCAGCCGGCGGACGGTGTCCGTGCTGGGAGTCGGTGCCTGGGTCATGATCGCGCCGTAGTCGTCCGGGTGTCGTCGAGGGGATCTTTCCTGCTCGCGGGGGCGGTGCCCTCACTCCACTATGACCATCTCGCGGGTGGTGTCATTGAGCCGGCGGCCGCCGTCCCCGGTCACGGTGACGATGTCCTCGATGCGCACGCCGAACCGGCCGGGCAGGTAGATGCCGGGTTCCACGGAGAAGCACATGCCGGGCACAAGGAGCTGCTCCTCGCCCTCGATCATGTACGGCGGCTCGTGCGTGGTGACGCCGATGCCGTGCCCGGTGCGGTGGATGAAGTACGCGCCGTACCCGGCGTCCTCGATCACCGCACGGGCCGCGCGGTCGACCTCCTGGCAGGCGACGCCGGGCCGTACCGCGCGGAAGCCCGCCTCCTGGGCGGCGCGCACGATGTCGTGGACCGCGCGTTCCTCGTCGGTGGGCTCACCCACGTGGACCGTGCGCGTGGTGTCGGAGCCGTAGCCGTCCTTCAGGCCGCCGAAGTCGAGGACGACCATGTCGCCGGGCCGGATGACGCGGTCACCGACCTCGTGGTGCGGGTCGGCGCCGTTCGGTCCGGAGCCGACGATGGTGAAGTCGACCTGGGAGTGCCCGAACCGCCGCAGCAGGTCGGCGAGGTCGCGCCCCACGTCGGACTCGCGGCGGCCGGCGAACGGGGCCTTGCGGATCTCCTCGAACGCCGCGTCGGCCGCCGCTCCCGCGGCCGCCAGCAGCTCCAGTTCCGCGGCGTCCTTGACGGCGCGGAGCATCGGCAGGGCGTCGGTGAGGGAGGCGTAGGAGGTGTCGGGCAGCGTCTTTTGCAGGCCGAGCAGGTGCATCGCCCAGGCGTTGTCGCTGACGCCGAACCGGCCGCCCGGGGCGAGCAGGTCGCCGGCCACGGCGTAGGGGTCCGCGCCGTCCCTCCAGTCGCGCAGGGCCAGCGCGGGCGCGCCGGCCGCCTGCCGGGCGTCCGGGGCCTCCAGGGCGGGCACGACGAGCACCGGGTCCCGGCCCTGGGCCAGCACCAGCAGGGTGAGGCGCTCGGTGACGGCGGTGGGCGCGTAGCCGGTGAGCCACACCAGGTCGGGGCCCGGCGCCACCAGCAGTCCGGCGAGTCCCGCGTCGGCCGCGGAGCGCGCCGCGCGTTCCATGCGGGCCCGGTAGTCGTCGGCGGTGAAGGGGGCGGGCGGGCTACCGGACATCGGGGCCTCCGGGGACGCGTGCACGGGCAGGGCGGACAACCACGGGAAGCATCCTGCCCGGACCCGGAGGGCGACGCGAGCCGTTACCGGCTCGCGTCGCGGTGACGGCGGTGTACCGGCGGCCGGTCCTCCCCGGTGCCGCCTGCGGGCCGCTCGCGGGTGTCAGGTGACGACGCCGGGGACGACGGTCATCTGCTGGTAGCCGCCGCTGTGGTGGCGCACGCCGAGGGTGACCTGCTCCCCCGGGCGGGCGCGGGAGACGGCCCGGACGAGGTCGGCGGCCGTTTCGATGCGGCTCGGCCCGAACTGGAGGATCACATCGCCGCGTGCCAGGCCCGCCGCGTGGCCGGGACCGGGGTCATGGACGGCGATGATCTGCGCGCCCGCCTTCTCGGCGTCCACGGCCTCGACCCCGAGGGTCGCGCCGGCCGGTGCCCCGGGCCCCGGAGCGGCGGCGGGGGCGACCGGCGACGACGGGTGCGGGTGCGGCGCCTGCCGCTGGAGCTGGGCCAGCTTGCCGGTGCCGATCGCGGTGGCGCCGACCGCGCCGAGCCCGACGCCGGACAGCACCAGCACCGTGCCGGCGAACAGTCCGAACAGTATGGCCCTGATCCGCCGGCCGCGGCGTCGCACGGCGTGCGGGCGCGGGCCGGAACGCGGCCTGGGTCTGGCCGGCCGCTGCTGACCGGGCACGGGCTTGGGACGCAACGCAGTCTGTTCCATGGATCGCCTCCGGCAGATGCTCTACCCGGCGGGCCCGGACGCGACGAGCCACGAACGAGTGAGACTGCCCTGGGGGCGAGGGCGGGAAGCCATGGGAGAAGGTCACCCACTGAGCTGCGCAGCACCGTGCGTGCGGGGCGGTGCCGGACCTCAGCTGACCGGTAGCGCGGGGGCCGGCGGCCGGTCGGGCAGGAAGCGGTGAGCGCGGCAGGCCAGATAGCCGGACTTGTAACGGTCGACCGTGCGGTGCCAGTTCAGGATGCCGGCCAGCCAGTTCCGCAGGTCGGCCACGTATCCGTCGAGCGCCCGGACGGCCTCGTCCGAGAGGCCGAAGTCCTCCCGTACGACGGGGAGTTCGTTCGCCACGACATGCTGGAACTGCGCCATGCGCTGGGTCATCAGATCGTGCACGACGCCCAGCGCGGCCGGGTAGTCGACGCCGAAGAAGTTCTGCACGACGAGGACGGCGTTGTGGATCTCGCCTTCGTACTCGATCTCCTTCTGGTACGAGAAGACGTCGTTGAGGAGGCACGCGTAGTCGACGGCGGCGTTCTCCAACGAGCGCACCGGGCCGCTGCGGTAGACCTCCGGCGGGATCGCCGGGCCCTGGCCCATCCGGCACAGGCTGAGGGTGAGGTCGGCTCCGAAGGTGGCCCGCCGCATCTCCAGGTAGTCGACCGGGTCGGGGATGCGGTTCTGCACCTGGTTGGCGAGTTCCCACAGCCAACTCTCGGTCATCACGTCGACGGAGGCCTTCACGGCGCGCCGCTGGTCGGCGGTCATGTCGGCCGTCGTGCGCGCCCACAGGTCGATCAGGCCGCGCTCCAGTCCGTTCACCGGGGCGGGGGCCGGCTCGCCGTCCAGGGGCATGCACGCCGACAGCCGTGCCGTGGCGACCCGGGCGGCGGCCAGGTCCCGGCGGTGGCCGAACAGCAGCGGGTAGTAGTCGTCGCCGTAGGTCCCCCAGGCGAGCCAGGCGGAGCCGAGGTCGAGGGCCTCGGGCGTGGCGTCCGGGTCGAGTCCCGCGGCGCACAGCGCGAGGTCGTACGCGGCGAGCCGGTCCTCGTCCCAGACGCCCTCGGCCAGCATGCCCATGCGGTGCATCCAGTCGGTGAGCCGGCCGCGGGCGGCGTCGAGGTGAGGGCTCAGCTCCACCTGGAAAGGCATGTGGAAGTCGGGCAGCAGGGACGGGCCGACCTTCTGGAACGGCATGTGGGAGTATGCGCGCAGCCGTTCGGCCGCGGCGGAGGCGAGCAGCGCGCCGATGTCCGCCGCGCAGGTGCCGGGGCCGGTCGGCCCCTGCCACGGGGAGCGGGTGGCGGCGCCCTCGTTCATGTAGCGGCTGGAGCGCAGGTGCCATTCGTGGCCGCCGGACTGCCAGTCCTGCAGGCCCTTCGTGTAGGCCGCGACCGCCGCCACCTGGTCCGGGGTGAGGCCCTTCTCCAGGGCGAGCGCGGGCACTTCGGTGAGCGCGGTGTGCTCGAACTGGTGCAGGCGCGAGGTGAGGATGTCGTTGACGGTGTCGGCGGCCTGCTGTGTGGTGCAGCCGAAGAACGTCTCCAGGACGAGCACGCCGTTGCTGTTCTCGCCCTCGTCCTCCACCTCGCGCTGGTAGGAGAACAGGTCGTTGCGCAGGTGCACGGCGTCCGCGAAGGTCTCCATGAGCACCCGCAGCGGCCGTGAGCCCGCCACGACGGCGGGTACCTCCGCGGTCGCGTACTCGACGAGCCCCGCCGACCAGGGGGCGCCGCCCACCTTGCGGCGCATCTCGATGTACTCGACGGGGTTGGCGATCCGCCCCTCGTTGATGTTGGACAGCTCCCACAGGGACTCGTTGAGCAGGTGCTCGGTGGCGACGGCGAACCGTACACGCCAGTCCGCCGACATCGACGGCACCGTGCGCTCCCACAGGTCGGCGAGGCCCGCCTCGACGGGGTTCTCCGGCTCGGGCACGGAGGCCGTCACGTCCAGCGGCATGAACAGCGGCAACCGGTCGAGGTGGGCCTTGCCCGCGGCGCGGTCCTGGCTGCGCTTGTACTTCTCCAGGAAGTAGTCGTCGAAGAAGAACACCCACACGTACCAGTCGGTGATCAGCGAGAGGGCCGGGGCGTCGCAGTCGGGGTGCGTGTAGGCGCACAGCAGACCGTAGTCGTGCGCCTCCAGGTCGGCCTGGTCCCAGACCCCGGAGCCCTCCAGCATGCCCATCTCGCGCGCCCACGCGGTCGAGTGGGCACGGGCCTCGTCGACATGCGGGTTCAGCCGCGCGGGGTACGGCATGTAAAAGTGCGGGAGTTCGAAGGGCTGCGTCATGGCCGGGCCCTACCCGCGCCCTCCACCCCCCATCCACCGCCCGGCACATGATCACACCATCGCGTGAACCCCACCCGAACATTGGGACTTTCACAGTACAGAGCTGTCCGCGCGGAGTTGCCGGTGCACGCCGACGTGGTCCGGCCGCTCAAGGACGCGACGGCCAACTCGTCGTACGCCGACGGGCGCTCGCCCGGGAACGGGCCCGCGCCCGGCACGCTGCGAACGGCGCAGTCCAGACGGGCCGGGGACAGCGAAGCCGCGGGCGGCGAGCAGCGGGTGGATCTCGCTGATGGCCTCGATGACGGTGGAGCGGCCGACCCCGAACAATTCTGCGGGAGCTGAGTGCGCAGGCGGACCAGCGCGACCAGCACTCGGTGAACACCAGCTCATGCTTGCGGCCGGCCCCGAGATGTGCACGCGAGACGCCTGTGAAGGCAGGATGGGACAAAGCCGCACGCACCCACTTCCCGGTCACACTCGAAGAACTCGTGCGGCCGTCCCCACGTCACGGCCTCTGACCGCGCTCATGCTTGGCGGGCAGGACGGAAGTTCTCCCCCAGGAACGCCGAAACCGCCTCGGTGAATGCCTCCGGCGCTGCGTGGTGAATCAGGTGTCCAACCGGGATGGTGACCACTCGCCCCACAGGGATGCGGCGGGCGAGCTCGGCGACACCGTCCTGGGGAACATGACTGTGTGGGCCGCCGGCGAGCACGAGGGTCTCGGCGGTGATCTGGCCGAGTCGCTCCAGCCACCTGGTATCGGACTGGTCGATCTGTCGTCTGACGGCCAGCACCACCTCCCAGTCGAAGGTCAGAGCGCCGTCCGGCCGGGCCGGCGTGCTCGGCTCCCGGGGACGGGGGACCGACACATCCTCCAGGACGAGCCGCCGCACCCGCTGCGGATGGTCCTCCGCGAGCAGGTAGGCCACGACCCCGCCCATGGAGTGCCCGATCAGATCCACTGGTCCCCGCACGGTTCTGGCCCAGGTGGCGGAGTCTTCATACGGTCGTGAGCTGCGCGACCCGGGTGAACTCCTCCTCCAGGCGGTCACGGCCGAGGGCCGTGAACTCGCGGTCGAGGTCCGCCGGTGTGACTCCGCGGAGTTCCACCATGGTGCGGGCGGCCCGGACCCACGGCGCCCACTGCGAGCCGTACTTGACGTGCTCCATCGAGCACCCCGGGATCGGCTGAAGCGTCTGTGGATGATGGAGGGGACCGACGACTCCCCACGCGGGCACACGCCTCGCCCACGCCGCCACGAACCGCCCACCCCGCAGGGCATGACAGAGCTGGACGGAGATCCCGGCGCACGGTACGCACACCGGCGGACTCGTCGTGCGCTCGCCTTCGCGGATCGGGCCGACGCTGTCCCGCAGGAGAAAGAGGTGGGGGCCGTGTGGGTCGGGCGGCATGCGGGAGCAGACCTGGCACATCATGTTCAGCATCGCCCGGCGCTGCCGGTAGGGGTGGACGTTTCTCAGCTGTGGGCTGCCCCTGCGTTGCTTGGGCCGCAGGGCGTAGCGGGCCCAGAGCACGCCGAAGCTGTCGCGGTCGTACGGGGTTTCATCCGCGTACGCGATCCCCGGGACCATGCGGCGGCGGGTGATCGGACAGGACAGGAGCCTTTCCTCGCTCCATCCGGCGATGTACGGGACCACAACACCTGGCGGTGCAGGAGGCAACACGATCCAGAAACCTTCCTATGTCGCGACGAGGGTGGCGGGCCCGCTGGCCCCGCGGGGAGAGTCGGGAGCGGGAAGCCGGCGGGAGTCTGGGGGCTCCGGTCACTCCCTGGGGCGCGAGCGACCGGAGCCGGTCCGATCGGTGGCCACGCCCCCGTACCGTCGCCTCGGTCGCGGGGGCCTGTCGGTGACTCACCACACTTCCGCCTCTGGCGGCGCGTTCCTACTTCGTTCCGTGAACGTTAGGTACGGAGTACGCCTACCGTGAGAAGCGTGCCTAACGTCCCAGGGGTACTTGTGAATGAAGCGCTGCGTCGTGCCATGCTTCGGACGCGCATGACAGATCGTCATCAAGACGGTCGGCCGATGGATCACAGAGAGCGGACGGGTTCCCCGTGCCCGCCACCGGTGGGCCGTCTGCGAGGCACTCGGGGAGGACGAGGTGATGCTGTGGCCAGCCGCCACAAAGAAGGCGATCAAGGTCGGTCCCGACCGTGAGGTCGTTGCCGTCTATCCGTACCGGTCAAGCTGCCCAGCTTCCCTATGGCGGTCGTTGATCGCCAAAGCCGGACGAGAGCTGACCTTCGCCGGTTACACCAACTACTTCCTGTGGCTCGAACAGGCCCGGTTCGGCGCTGTGTTGCGACGCAAGGCCGCTCAAGGGTGTCGGGTTCGTTTCCTGCTCGGTGGCCCTGACAGTGATCTCACGCGGTCCCGCGAGCGAGACGAAGGTGGGTCAGTGTTCCGCTTCGATGACGACATGATCGTCACGCCGTTGCTGACGCACAGCGTCGGCCACGATGCTCCTACGCTGCATCTGCGCCGTCATCAGGACGACGGTATGTTTGATCGTTTCGTTGCGCACGCCGAGGAACTGTGGAAGCGGGGCACCCCGGTATGGGAGGAGGGGCATGAGTAGGCGCGACTACGAGGACGACCCGAACGCCTCGGCCGCGAACAGCTTGGTGCCGGCTGCTTCCGTGGTCGTTGTCGACGGCTCCGGGCGCATTCTGCTCCAGCGTCGGCGCGACAACGGCATGTGGGCACTTCCCGGTGGTGCCATGGACATCGGCGAGTCGTTGCCGGACTGCGCGATTCGGGAGACCCGCGAGGAAACCGGGCTTGACGTCGAGATCACCGGCATCGTCGGGACCTACACCAACCCCCGTCACGTCTTTGCCTACGATGATGGCGAGGTCCGGCAGGAGTTCTCCGTCTGCTTCCTGGCTCGACCCGTGGCCGGGCAGTTGGCCGTGTCCGAGGAATCCACCGATGTCCGCTGGTTCGAGCCCGAGGCGGTTGACGCGCTCCCCATGGTGGCAGGCATCCGGAAGCGGGTGAACGACTGGCGCGACGGCACAATGCCCGCAGCCCGATAGTCGGCGCCGTCCCGATGCCGGCCCTGATCGGGGGAGACACTGTCTGGGCGGGCGCTGCCATGGGGCGAGTGAACAGGGTGCCTTACGCTGCCTGACGGATCGGGCAGCCTCTGGGACATGCCCGCAATAGCCCGATCGGCCCCCGGTTCGTCGCGGTTCGCCGCATGGTGGCCGCCCAGAGAGTTACGCCGATCCGGTCGGGCTGGCGTTCGCGCGCTCGGGATGGCCTGCGGTCGCGGCGCGCCCGCAAGGCGCGTCCTTGAGGCGGGTGCCGACGTGTGGAACCTCTGGGCCGGAGCGGGCCAGTCGGCTCGCGGCGGCTCCAGGAAGCCGGGGATACCGGTGACGGTCGCGTTCCGGGACCCCAACGTGGACCAACTCCCGTGCAAGCAAGCAGGGTTCGGTGCTGCCGGCCGACGCTGGTCGCCTCGTGACGGTCGCCCGGTGCGTGCTCGGTTCCTGGAGATGAGGGGCAGAACCATCTTCCAGGACCACGGTTCGGTGCTCGACACGGTGCTCCGCATCCGGCCGGCGGACGGCACGCCCCCGTTCGACGCCGCCCGGCGGCTGACGGTGCCGATGGACTACCTGGCGGTCCTGCAGCACACCAAGCGCCTCCTCGCCGGCCTCACCACGGCCAAGGTCATCGCGCAGGACGGCCGGGAGTTCCCGCTGCCGAGACGCTTCGACACGGACCTTCGCAGACGCCGCATGGGCGCGGTGGCGGGGGCGGTGATGGAAGGGGTGCGCGACAGGGGCCTGGCACCGACTGATCACCGTACATGGTTCCCCCATGAACGACGAGATCACGGCCACGGTCGGCAGAGAGTTCTACTCGTTCGACGGCCGGATACTGGAGATCTTCGGCGGTGACCCTATCCGCTTCCACATACGGCACCTGCACCTACGCGTCACCGGCCCCGACCGGAAGGGGAAGCGGATCGTGGAGATCACGCATGGCCGGCCGGAATTCCCGGGCGGGAGCCACATCTGGAGGTACACGGCCGCGGAATGGGAGCAGGCCCATGGCCTCGCCGCGCTGCTGGAAGCCGTACAGGCGGCCATCGACTCCACCTCGGGACACGGTCCCGTGTGACCCGAGCTGCCTACCGGAACACACCCGAGACCTGGGACCCGGACGTCGCCGATGAACCGGAGGCGGACCAGTGAGCCTGGCTCGGCAGGTCGGCGAGGTGCTGGGGGTGGATGTCAGCGTGCGGGCCAGACCGGAGCCGTTGCGCGGGAAGCTGGTCAGGCCGGCCGACCGCGGCTGGCGATTCGTACGACCCTTGATGGTGCGGGAGCGCGGGGCGCGCCTGCGGCAGCGGGGTTTGCATGTGCCGTAGCGGCATGTGGTCCAGTAGGCGGCGAGCACGACATTGAGAGGTTCCCGCGCATGCCCCTTCCTTCGATTCCCCGCCGGGTCAAGATCGGCGATGCCGCCGCGTTCGCCGGGACCACACCCCGCGCCATCCGCCACTACCACGCCATCGGGCTCCTCGCCGAACCGGAACGCGGCAGCGACGACCGCCGCCGCTACGTATACGACGACATGATCCGCCTGCTGTGGATCCGCAAGATGGCTGATGCGGGTATCTCCCTGGACGACATCCGGGCCGGCTTTGAGGGCGCCACCGGCATCGAGCAGTCCCTGGCCCGGCTGGAGGAGTCCCTCATCTCCAAGGCGGCCGCCATCGAAGCCCAGCGGGCCGCCGTGCACCGCCTCCGCGAGGTGGGCAGCCCCCTGGGCCTGCTCTCACCGCTGGTCAGTGGCCGCCTGAATGATCTGACGCCCGGGGCCCTGCGCCAGGCCGATCTCGATACCCTTCTGGTCACGGAGCGTATCTTCGGCTCCCTGGGCGCCGCCGTCCAGGCCAACCGGTTCATCGTCCTGGCCACCCACCCCGAGCTGCGGGCCGAGGAAGACCGCCTGGCCGAGGCCGAGGCGGCCTTGGACGACACCATGCCCCCCGACGACCCCCGCATCGAAGACCTGGCTGCCCAGCGGTGTGCTCATGAGGCCGCCTTGGCAGCCACCATCGACAGATCCGGCCTGGACGAGGCCCTCGACGTCCTCCTGGACCAGGAGGACGAGCACGCTGGCGAGGAGGAAGGCGAGGCGAGGATGAGCCCGATGGAGGCCATCGGCAAGATGCCGTACGACTTCTCCCCAGCCCGCGTCCGGTACGAGGAACGCGTCATCGAACTTCTTCACTCGGCCGATCAGGACGGCGACACCCCACGGACCTGCTGACTGGCATCGGCGCTCGGGGCGAGCCCGGCAAGAGCAGCCCGGAATGGTGCAGCATGTACGTAACCACGGTGCCCCCGGCGGCCGTTGGGCACTGTGTGAAGAGAGATCCTGCCGCCCGGGAAGATCGCGGTGATCGTCCTGGCCGTACTGCGCCACGACCAGCGCCTGGCCGACATGGCCGGCGGCAACAACATCTCCGAGTCCACCGTCCGACGCTGGCGCGACGAGGCGATCGGACTGCTCGCCGCACAGGCCCCGCGCCTGGACCGCGCGTGCAAGAAGATCGCCCGGCAGGGTGGGGAGGCGGTCCTGATCGACGGCACCCTCATCCCCACCCAGCGCCGCACCGGGAAGGCCGACCGCAAGAACTACTCCGGCAAACATCGCCACCACGGCCTGCGCTTCCTCGCCCTCACCGACGAGAGGGGCCGCCTGATCCGGATATCCGCCGCCCGGCCCGGCCGCACCCACGACAACACCGCCGCCCGCCACGACAACATCCTGGCCCACCTGCGCACCGCCGGCCGCGGGGCCCTCGCGGACCTCGGCTTGCGCGGCCTGGACAACGACGTACGCGACCCCGTGATCGTCACCGGCTTTCCCGCCGGCCGCACCCACAAGCTCACCCCCGGCCAGAAGGAAGCCAACCGCGTCCTCGCTGTCGGACGGGCGCCGGTCGAGCACGGCTTCGCCCACCGGAATCGAGTTGATGAGAGTCTTGGCCCAGCGGATCCTGCGGGAACTCGTCGAGGCCGAGGCCACCTCCCACATCGGCGCCGAGCCCGGCGAGCACACCGAGACCAGCACGACGGTGCGTAACGGGCACCGGGCGAAGGTACTGACCAGGCAGGCCGGGTATCCGGACCTGGCGATCCCCAAGGTCCGCACCGGCAGCTTCTTCCCCAGCCTGCTGGAACGCCGGCGCGGGTTCGGCCGGACCGGCTATGGAACCCGTCGTACACGCCGTGCTCGCGGCGAGTGGGGCGCCCTCGCTCACACGCGGTGGGCGCGGCGCCCCGCTTCGTGGTCTGTCAGCCCTGGGTCAGTACGGCGCATGACTCGCCGGGGAGGTGCAGGGTGCCGTCCGGGCCGGGGGGCTGGGTCGGGGTCCAGGCGGCGAGTACCCGGGCCCCGTGGGTGCCCAGCGGGATCGCCGCGGGTCCGGGACCGAAGTTCACGGCGACCCGGACGTCCCCGCGGCGGAAGGCGAGCCAGCGTGCCTCCTCGTCGTACGCCACCTTGGTGTCGGCGAGGTCGGGACCGGTGAGGTCCGGCTGCTCGCGGCGCAGCGCGATGAGCCGGCGGTACCAGGCCAGCACGCGCGCGTGGGGCTCGCGTTCCGGTTCCGACCAGTCCAGGCAGGAACGCTCGCGGGTCGCCGGGTCCTGCGGGTCGGGCACCTCGTCCTCGGCCCAGCCGTGCGCCGCGAACTCTCTTCGCCTGCCCTGCCGTACGGCATCCGCCAGTGCGGGGTCGGTGTGGTCGGTGAAGAACTGCCACGGCGTGCCCGCCGCCCACTCCTCGCCCATGAACAGCATCGGCGTGAACGGCGCGGTCAGCGTGAGCGTGGCCGCGCAGGCCAGCAGGCCCGGCGGGAGGGCGGCCGACAGCCGGTCGCCCCGGGCCCGGTTGCCGACCTGGTCGTGGGTCTGGGCGTAGCCGAGCAGCCGGTGCCCGGCCACGCGGGTGCGGTCCAGCGGCCGGCCGTGGTGCCGGCCACGGAAGCTCGCATACGTGCCGTCGTAGAAGAAACCACCCGTCAGGGTCTTGGCGAGGGCGGCGAACGGGGCCCGCGCGAAGTCGGCGTAGTAGCCCTGGGACTCGCCGGTCAGCGCGGCGTGCAGGGCGTGGTGGAAGTCGTCGTTCCACTGCGCGTGCACACCGAGCCCGCGCTCCGCGCGCGGGGTGATGAGCCGCGGGTCGTTGCGGTCGGACTCGGCGATCAGGAACAGCGGCCGGCCCAGCTCGGCGGCGAGGCCGTCCACGGCCGCCGACAGCTCCTCCAGGAAGTGCAGCGCGCGCGTGTCCCGCAGCGCGTGCACCGCGTCCAGGCGCAGCCCGTCGATCCGGTAGTCGCGCAGCCAGGCCAGCGCGCTGCCCACCAGATAGCCGCGCACCTCGTCGGAGCCGGGAGCGTCGAGGTTCACGGCCGCGCCCCAGGGGGTGTGATGGGTCTCGGTGAAGTACGGACCGAACGCGGGGAGATGGTTGCCTGCCGGGCCCAGGTGGTTGTGCACGACGTCCAGGACCACGCCGAGCCCGAGTTCGTGCGCACGGTCGACGAACCGCTTCAGTGCCTCGGGCCCGCCGTACGGCTCGTGCACCGCCCACGGCGACACGCCCTCGTAACCCCAGCCGTGCCGCCCGGGGAAGGGACACAGCGGCATCAACTCCACGTGGGTCACGCCCAGTTCTGCCAGATGCCCGAGCCGCCCGGCCGCCGCGTCCAGGGTGCCCTCCGGGGTGTACGTCCCCACGTGCAGCTCGTACAGCACGGCGCCGGGCAGCGCGCGGCCCGCCCACGGGGCTCGCCACGCGTACCGCGCGTGGTCCACGACGGCGCTCGGCCCGTCCGGTCCCTCCGGCTGGCGGCGGGAACGGGGGTCGGGCAGCACCGGTCCGTCGTCCAGCGCGAACCCGTACCGCGTGCCGTCGTCCGCCGTCGCCTCCACCGACCACCACCCCGCCCGGTCCGGATCGCGTTCCAACGCGCGCGTGGCGCCCTCGCAATGGAGCGTCACCCGGTCTGCCAGCGGTGCCCACACCTCGAACTGCACGGACGGTTCCCCTTCGTCTGCTCACCGTGATGTAGCCCGTCCATGGTGCCGTGAGCGGGGTGGATCCGCTTTTGAATCTTGGCTTTTCCAGGGGCATGTCGCCCGAAGTACGCGCGCGTGGCGGGTGTTTTCCCATCGCGGGGGTCTCCTGGACACCCGGGGTTCACTGACCGACAATCACCAGCGTGACGTCGTCCTTCGAGCACCACACGTATCCCGCGCGGCTGTCCGACGCCGAGCGCGACAAGGCGCTGAAGGTGCTCCGCGACGGCGTCGTCGCGGGCCGGCTGTCGCACGACACCTTCGTGCGCCGCATGGGACTGGCGCTCGCCGCGCAGCAGCCCGAAGAACTCGCCGCGCTCACCGCCGACCTGCCCCGGGAGGGCCGCCTCACGCGCGGCGTCCTCGGCGTCGTCGAGGCGGTCTCGGGGTTCACCGTACGGCTGCGCAGGGCCTGGCACGCCGAGCGGCTGCCCAAGCTGCTGCTGCCCCACCCGGCGGCCGGTCACCCGCTGCGCATCGGCCGTGACCCGGCCAACGGGCTGCGGCTGAACCATGAGACGGTCTCCCGGGTGCACGCCGAACTCAGCCGCCAGGGCGGCATGTGGGTGCTCAGGGACCTCGGCTCGACCAACGGTACGAGCGTGAACGGGCGCCGGGTGATCGGCGCCGCCGTGGTCCGCGCGGGCGACCAGATCGCCTTCGGCCGGGTGGCCTTCCGGCTCGCGGCGGGCTGAGCGGCCGGCGAACGGCGCGACCGTGCCCGCGGGGGCGCGTTCGCGGGGGCCTGGCGAGGGGCGCGCTCCGGTTCGTGGAGGGCAGCGAGGGGCGCGTTCGTGTTCGCGGGGCCCGGCGAGGGCGCGTTCGTTCGTGGGGGCCTGGCGAGGGGCGCGCTCCGGTTTGTGGAGGGCAGCGAACGGCGCGTTCGTGTTCGCAGAGGTCCAGCAAGGGGCGCGTTCCTTCGCGGGGGCTTGGCGGGGGGCGCGTTCGTGTTCGCGGCGGTCCGGCGAGGGGCGCGCTCCTGTTCGCGAGGGTCCGGCGCGCGTGCGTTCCCGACCGTGGGTGGCGGGGGCGGGGTCACACGGCTCGGTCGCGTGCGTGGTGGGCCGCCGCCAGCACCGTGCGCGACTGGTGTTCCACCTGGTGCTCCAGGGGCACCCAACGAGCGCGGAACCGTTGCGCAAAGGCGTCGCACCAGACCGCGACGAGGCGTTCAAGGCCGGGCGCGGCACGGTCGTCGGCGGCCCGGAGCACCCGCAGCAGCATGGCCGCGGCCCGCAGCGGCAGCCGCCGCCCGAACGCGTCCACGCTCCCGACGTACGCCATCGTCGTGTCGACCGGCGGCGTGTCGATCCAGTCCGCGGCCAGCCCCGGGATCAGCTCCAGCGCCCACCGGGCGGCCCGCAGCAGCGGACCCCCGGTGCCGTCCAGCCGCGGCAGCGCCTCGGCCAGCACCCGCTCCACCTGGAGCGCGTCCTGCTGCAACCGGTGCGCCAGCTGGCGTATCGCCGCCGCCGGGGCGGGATGCGGCGCCGGGTCGTCCACCAGGTCGCTCGCCCACATCGGCACCTCCACCACGGCCGTCAGACCGCCGTACCGGTGCGCGTGGTACCAGGTGCTGCGCCGCGCGTCGTCCGGCATGCTCGGGTACGCGGCGCCGGAGTCCGGCCCCGGCATCACCCGCACCCCGGGCCCCGAGGCGGGCCACCCGGCCGCGTCCGAGGCGCCCGTCTCCACCGGTATGCGCAACTCCGCGGCGGACTTGCCGAACGGCTCGGCGAGCCCGGGCACGTCCCTGGTCAACTGCACCCAGCTGCCGCCCAGATCGGTGCCGTGCAGCGTCACCTGGAGATAGGGCCGCAGCTCGTCGATCACCCCGGTCAGGGTCCGGGTCTCGGGCGGCAGCCGGTCCGGCGGCAGCGCGGCGGGCGACCACTCCGGCTGCTCGGGCCCGGCGGGGCGGTAGAAGCCGAGGTGGTAGTCGAGGAGGCTGCGCGGCGCAGGCGCCACATGCAGACTGGCCCCGTCCGGGTCCGCGCACAGCAGGAAATGCCAGGATGTGGTGGACCTCAACTCCCGCTCTTGCATCACTCGTTCGGCGAGGGCGAGGAGGGTGGAGCCACCGGTCGGCTCGTTGGCGTGGGCACCCGCCACCACCAGGACGGCCCGTCGGGCATGCCCCACGGACAGCAGGTGCAGGGGTCTGCCCGCGCTGGAGACACCCACCTGTCGCAGTGCGCACAGGCCGGGCCGCTCCCTGGCCAACGTCCGTGCGACCGCGGTGAGTTCGGAAACGCTGGGGTAATGCAGCTCCGGCAGCAGACCCACCCCCGACTTGTCCGCCTGACTTCGCCATCCCCAGTGCCGCACGCCGGGAAGCAACTGTCAAGCACGGCGCGGCGGAGGCACGGAGTCCGCGTTCACCGCCGCCGGTACGGGCCGCGCCCGCCGAGTGCCGGGAGCCGGACACGAGCCGCCTCCGGACACGGGCCGCCAGGCATGGGCCGTCTCCGGACACGGGCCGCCTCCGGACATGGGCCGCCTCCGGGCGCGGCTGCGGACCGGCGCCGCGGACGCGCCGCCGGCACCGGTGCGCCGGCATGGTACGCGTTTCGCGGCGCGGAGCCGGTGGGCGGCCCGCCGCCTTCCCGCCGTCTCCGCCCGTGTCAGACCGTCGCCGCGGCCCGTTCCAGCAGGGCCACCGGGCGCGGGCCGAACAGTTCGGCCACGCGCGCGTGGCCCTCGAACGTGCGCTCCGGGTCCAGCACATCCACCCAGCGACCGGGCGGAAGCGCCAGCCGTGTGTCGCGCCAGCCGCCCGCCTCCGCCAGCCGCAGCGACAGCCGCGTCACCGCGGTCACCACCTCCCCGGACCGCGCGAACGCCAGGCAGTGCGCCGCGGCCGGGCCCTTCGCGGCCAGCGGCGCGTACGCCCCCGCGGCCCCGAAGACGTCCGGCCGGCGTGCGCGCAGCCGCAGCGCCGCCGCCGTCACCGCGGCCTTCTCCCCGGACCGCCCCTGCTCCAGGGGCGCCCCGGAGCCGTCGGCCGCCCCGGTCGGGAACCGCACCGGCCGCCGGTTGTCCGGGTCCACCAGCGCCCGGTACTCGTCCTGCGTGCCCTGGTACAGGTCCGGCACCCCGGGCATCGTCAGATGGACCAGGGCGGTGCCGAGGACGTTGGCCCGTACGTGCGCCGCCAGCGCGTCCCTGAAGGCGGCCACGCGCTCGCCGGGCGGCCCGCACGGCCCGGCCGCGACGAACTCCGTGACCGCCTCCTCGTACGCCGTCTCCCGCTCCGTCCAGCTCGTGTGCAGGCCCGCCTCGCGCGCGTGCTTCAGCAGCGCCTGCCCGACCCGCTCCGGGTCCGCCGGGCCCAGCCCGAACACCGTCTGCCAGGCCGCCCAGGTGAGCTGCCCGTCCGGCGCGACCGCGCCGTCGCGGCTCACCCCGGCGAGGACGTCCGCCCACCGCGACGGGCACTCGGTGAGCACGGCCAGCGCGGCGCGCACGTCGGCGCTGCGCTTGGTGTCGTGGGTCGACACCACGGTCCCGGTGTCCGGCCGGTCGCGCTGCACGCGCGCGCAGTGCGCGTGGAAGTCCCGCGGGGACACGGCCGGGCTGCCCGGGTCGCCGCCGACCTCGGTCGCGGACAGCAGCGGCACGTACCGGTAGAACGCGGTGTCCTCCACGGACTTGGCGCGCAGCGCCGACGCGGTCTGTGCGAACCGCGCCCGGAACTCCGCGAGGGCCGGACCGGCATCGGGCGCCCCGTCCCCGCCCGGCCCCAGCAGCAGGCCGCGCACGACGTCCACCGCCTCGCCCTCCTCGGGCACGGCGAAGGCGCGCCGGGCCTCGGCGGCGGCCTCCTCGGTGACCACGCGGGCCGCGTCCCCGGAGGCGTACGGCCGGTACACCCGCAGCCGGACCAGCAGCTCCCGCAGCGCGGTGCCCAGCGCCCAGGGCGCACGGTCGCGCAGGGCGGGGTCCGGCGAGGTGGCACACAGCCGGCTCACCACCCGGGTCAGCCGGTCCGTCTCGGCGGCCAGCTCGTGCGTGAGCACCTGGTGGGCGGCCCGCCGCACCGTGGCCGCCCAGTCCCCGCCCCGGTCCGGGGGCGGCGCCGCGAACCGCCGGTAGTGGCCGAGCAGTTCCTCCGCGCCCGCCGGATCCGTGAACACGCCGTCGACGTGCCGGAGGGCGTCGTAGCCGGTGGTGCCGGCGACGGGCCAGGCGGCGGGCAGGCGTTCCCCGTCGGCCAGGATCTTCTCGACGACGGTCCAGCGCCCGCCGGTCGCCTCGTGCAGCCGCCGCAGATAGCCGTCGGGGTCGGCGAGGCCGTCGGGGTGGTCGACGCGCAGCCCGTCGACCACGCCCTCGCGCAGCAGCTGGAGGATCTTCGCATGGGTGGCCGTGAACACCTCCGGGTCCTCCACCCGTACGCCGATGAGTTCGGAGATGCTGAAGAAGCGCCGGTAGTTGAGTTCCGTACGGGCCAGCCGCCACCACACCGGCCGGTACCACTGGGCGTCCAGCAGCAGGGGCAGCGGCAGGTCCTCCGTGCCCTCGCGCAGCGGGAAGGCGTGGTCGTGGTAGCGCAGCACGTCGCCGTCGACCACCAGGTGCTCGGCCTCCGCGCCCAGCGGACCGCCGAGGACCGGCAGCAGCAGCTGCCCGCCCTGCGCCTCCCAGTCGATGTCGAACCAGCGCGCGTACGGCGACTTGGTGCCCTTGCGCAGCACCTCCCACAGGGCGCGGTTGTGCCGGGGGGCCATCGCCATGTGGTTGGGCACGATGTCCACCACGAGCCCGAGCCCGTGCTCCCGCGCGGTCCGTGCGAGCGCCCGCAGGCCGCGCTCACCGCCCAGCTCGTCCCGTACGCGCGCGTGGTCCACCACGTCGTAGCCGTGGGTCGAGCCCGGCACGGCCTCAAGGACGGGGGACAGATGCAGATGCGACACGCCGAGCGAGGCCAGATGGGGCACGGCGGCCGCGGCCGCGGCGAACGGGAACTCGGGCTGCACCTGGAGCCGGTAGGTGGCCGTGGGCACCACCGGCGCGGGGCGCTCGTCTGCCATGCGGACATCCGTCATGCAGACCTATGTACCCATCCCGCCCTTTTTCGTGTCACGGTCCCTCCACACGCACCCACGCGCGCGTGAAAGGCAGCCGGTGCCCGGCCTAAGCGGGGCGTTGCAGCACCGCCAGGCTTCGGTCCGGGAGGGTGAGGCGGGCGCCCGCGGCCACCTTCGGGCCGGGTTGCGGCGGTACGCCGTCCGGGTGGGACGTGTCGACGGTGATCTGCCACTGCCGGCCGTGATCGACCGGCACGACGAAGTCCAGGGTGCGCGGTGAGGCGTTGAACATCAGCAGGAAGGAGTCGTCGACGATGCGCTCCCCGCGCGGGCCCGGCTCGGAGATCGCGTTGCCGTTGAGGAACACCGTGAGCGCCGAGGCCTGCGCGGAGTCCCAGTCCCGCTGGGTCATCTCGCGGCCCTCGGGGGTGAACCAGGCGATGTCGGACAGGTCGTCGTGGGTGCCCTCCACCGGCCGGCCGTGGAAGAAGCGGCGCCTGCGGAAGACCGGATGGTCCTTGCGCAGCCACACCATCGCCCCTACGAAGTCGAGCAGTTCGTGGCCGTCCTCGGGCCAGTGCACCCAGGACAGCTCGTTGTCCTGGCAGTAGGCGTTGTTGTTGCCGCGCTGCGTGCGCGCGAACTCGTCGCCGTGGCTGATCATCGGGACGCCCTGGGACAGCATCAGCGTGGCCGTGAAGTTCCGCATCTGCCGGGCCCGCAGCTCCCGCACGCCCGGGTCGTCGCTCTCGCCCTCCACCCCACAGTTCCAGGACCGGTTGTGACTCTCCCCGTCCCGGTTGTCCTCGCCGTTGGCCTCGTTGTGCTTGTGCCCGTACGACACCAGGTCGCCCAGCGTGAACCCGTCATGGCAGGTCACGAAGTTGATCGAGGCGAGCGGGCGCCGTCCGTCGTCCTGGTACAGGTCGGACGACCCGGTCAGCCGGGAGGCGAACTCGGCGAGCGCGCGCGGCTCGCCCCGCCACAGGTCCCGCACGGTGTCGCGGTACTTGCCGTTCCACTCGGTCCACAGCGGCGGGAAGTTGCCCACCTGGTAGCCGCCCTCGCCCACGTCCCACGGCTCGGCGATCAGCTTCACCTGGGAGACGACCGGGTCCTGCTGGACCAGGTCGAAGAACGACGACAGCCGGTCCACCTCGTGGAACTGGCGCGCCAGGGTGGCCGCCAGGTCGAACCGGAAGCCGTCCACATGCATCTCGGTGACCCAGTACCGGAGCGAGTCCATGATCATCTGTAGGACGTGCGGGGACCGCATGAGCAGCGAGTTCCCGGTGCCGGTGGTGTCCGTGTAGTAGCGCGGGTCGTCCGCGAGACGGTAGTAGCTCAGGTTGTCGATGCCCCGGAAGGACAGCGTCGGACCCAGGTGATTGCCCTCCGCCGTGTGGTTGTAGACCACGTCGAGGATGACCTCGATCCCGGCCTCGTGCAGCGCACGGACCGCCGACTTGAACTCCAGGACCTGCTGTCCCCGGTCGCCCCAGGAGGCGTACGCGTTGTGCGGGGCGAAGAAGCCGATCGTGTTGTAGCCCCAGTAGTTGCTCAGGCCCAGGTCGGTCAGGCGGTGGTCGTCGACGAACTGGTGCACCGGCATCAGCTCAAGTGCCGTCACCCCGAGCCCCGTCAGATGCTCGATCACCGCCGGGTGCGCGAGCCCCGCGTAGGTGCCGCGCAGTTCCTCGGGCAGCGCCGGATGCCGCATGGTCAGGCCCTTGACATGGGCCTCGTAGATCACCGTGTGGTGGTACTCGGTGCGCGGCCTGCGGTCGTCGCCCCAGTCGAAGTACGGGTTGACCACGACGGATGTCATGGTGTGCGGTGCCGAGTCCAGGTCGTTGCGCTCGCCCGGCGCGCCGAAGCGGTAGCCGTAGACCTCCTCGCCCCAGTCGACGGAGCCGCTGACCGCCTTGGCGTACGGGTCGAGCAGCAGCTTCGCCGAGTTGCAGCGCAGCCCGCGCCCCGGGTCGTAGGGTCCGTGCACCCGGAACCCGTACCGCTGCCCCGGCATCACGCCGGGCAGATACGCGTGCCGCACGAACGCGTCGCTCTCGCGCAGTTCCACCGCCGTCTCCGAGCCGTCGTCGTGCAGCAGACACAGCTCCACTCGGTCCGCGGCCTCGGTGAAGACCGCGAAATTGGTCCCGGCGCCGTCGTAGGTGGCGCCGAGCGGATATGCCTCTCCAGGCCAGACCTGCATGGATACGACTCTTCCAGGTGTGCCGTGCCGCCGGGGGCGCCTTGGCCCCGAGTTTCGGCGGAAAGTGAGGGAACCCGCCGCCACTTGGCTCCCTCTTACCGAGCGACCAGAGCCCACGGCGACGCATGTGACGCCGTGGGCCAAACCAGTGGGGAAGACACGTACTCCCGTGACCACGGGGGGAGTTGGGGGAAGAAGTGCGCGAGACAGTGCACCGACATCTGGGCAAGGCGGTGGCCGGTGCCGCCATAGCGGTGGCGGCGACCGCCGTGATGATCGGGATCACCCTGCCGGGCACGGCGGGAGCCGAGGGGACGGGAGGCGGCGCGGCCGGCGGCCGGCCCACAGGGCAGACCGCGTCCGAGCAGGCCGCGTCCGGGCAGACCGCCTCCGGGCAGGACGGGGCGGTCGCGCCGGGCGTGGTCGAGCAGGCGCCCGCGGAGGGCGCGCGGGGCAGGGGAACCGACCCGCTCACCGACGACGAGATCGCCCGGGTCGAACGGATCGCCCTGGACCGGCAGGGCCTCGGCGCCGCGCAGGACGTCGAGGGCGAGCGCGGCCCGCAGCGCCTCACCGTCGACCTCGCCGAGCCGGACGCCGGCGAGGTGGACGACCCGGCCGCGCCGCGCCGCGCGGACGTGACGTACTACGACTACCGGGACGACACCCTCGTCACCAGGACCGTCGACCTGGACGCCGGGAAGGTGGTGCGCACCGGCGTCCAGCACGGCGTCCAGCCGCCGCTGAGCCGTGCCGAGAACGCCGAGGCGGCCCGGCTGCTGATCGCCGATGCGCTGGGCGCGGGCCTGCGCGCCGACTACCGCGACGCCACCGGCCGTGACCTCACCTCCCCGGACCAGTTGCTGCTCAACGGCGCGGTCTACCGTGCCGCGCCGGGCGCCCAGCCCGCGGCCCTGGACCGGTGCGGCGAGCACCGCTGCGTACGGCTGTTTCCGAAGGTCGTCAACGGGCCCTGGATCGACACCCGTTACCTGGTGGTCGACCTGAGCGCGCGCAAGGTCGCCGCGCTCGACCGCGGCTGAGCCGCGGCCGCCCGCCGCTTCGGACGCTTCCGTGAATCCCGGTACCTCCTGAATCCCGGTACCTCCCGCACCTTCCTGCAAGGGAGTCATTCCTTCATGCGTGTGAACAGAATCAGCCGTGCCCGCACCCGGGCGGCCGTCGGCCTGTCCGTGGCCGCGCTGGCGGCCGGTGCCACCACCGGCACGGGCCCGGCCGTCGCCCAGCCGCGCACCGCCGCGCCGGCCGCCGCCGAGTGCAGCGCCGCCTACCGCATCGAGCAGAAACTCGCCGGCGGCACCACCTGGCGGATGTGCTGGCGCTACGACAGCAAGGCCGGGCTGGTCCTCGACGACGTCTCCTACCAGCCCAAGGGCGAGGCCAAGCCGATCAAGGTGCTGAACAGCGCCCGTCTGGGACAGATCCACGTCCCCTACGACGACGGCAGCGTCGAGTACGACGACCTGACGGGCTTCGGCTTCGCGCAGGGCCTGATGAACCTGGCGCCGGGCGAATGCCCCGGCGGCACCATCAAGACCGTCAAGGTGCCGGACGCCTGGGACCCGCAGCACCCGAACGTCAAGGGCCTGTGCACCACCACCCGCACCCGCGGCCACGCCTACCGGATGCAGGGCGACAGCGCGACCAAGGTCTACCAGGCCCAGGGCAAGGACCTGCTGGTCTACACGGTCAACCAGGTCGGCTGGTACGAGTACATCTCCGAGTGGCGCTTCCAGGACGACGGCACGATCACCATGAACGTCGGCGCGACCGGCAGCCTCTCCTACGAGGACTACGACGCGGGCGACGGCCGCGGCTGGCCGATCGGCAAGGGCGCCAAGGCCTACGCCACCAGCCACAGCCACAACGTCTTCTGGCGGCTGGACTTCGGCCTCGACGGCTCGTCCAAGACGAAGGTCGAGCAGTACGACTCGACCGTCACCGCTCCGGCCCGCGGCCAGGAGGCCCCGACCGCGAAGACGACCCGCACCAAGGTCACCAAGGAACTCGCCGGGGACAACAAGACCTACCGCTGGTGGCGGGTGGTCAGCGCCACCGGCAAGAACAAGGACGGGCACGCCCGTTCGTACGAGATCGTCCCCGGGGCCACGACCAAGTATCCCGGGCGCAGCTACACCCGGCACGACGTGTACTTCACCCAGTACAACAAGTGCGAGCAGTTCGCCAGCAACAACACCGGCAACTGCCCGGCCGGAGCGGGCAAGTCCGTCGACAAGTGGGTCAACGGTCAGACCCTCACCCACCCCGTGGTCTGGATGAACGTGGGCTTCCACCACATAGCGCGGGACGAGGACCAGCAGCCGATGCCCGTCCACTGGCAGGGGTTCTCCATCGCGCCCAGGGACGTCACCGCCATGAATCCGCTCACCCCCGACCAGCTCTCCTGGCAGAACGGACACTGGCAGCCTCGCAGTTGAGCAACGACCCTGTCCATCCGGCTGCACCGCCGACCGCTCCCGGAGTACCCTTCCTTGATCGTTGGGACGGGGATGCCCGGGGGAGCGGAAGGCGGTGCACGGGTGGGCTCGGGAGGGCTGGAGCTACCCCCTGGTGACGAGAGTCACGAGGGGAACTCCGCAGACGTCCCGCCCGGCGCGGTGTCCCTGGCCCGGCCGATGGACGCGGCGGGCTCCATCGGGCCGGAGCTGGACTGGGACACCGACGCCTGGCTGGAGGTGCGTACCCGGGCCCAGCGGGCCGGCCGGGCCTATATCTGGCTGAACCTGGTCGAACAGCGGCTGCGCGCGGTCGTGGCCGCCGTCCTGCGGCCCGTTTACGAACCGGTCCACGGCGACGACTGGGTGGTCGCGGCGGCCGGACCCGCCGGGCAGGAGTGGGTGCAGCGCGCGGTCGCCGTGCGCGAGGTCAGCCGCCGCAAGGGTTACTTGCTCGACCCGGCCGACGACAACGTGCTCAGCTTCCTCACCCTGCCGCAGCTGCGCGAGCTGATGGTGCAGCACTGGCCGTGCTTCGAGCCCTACTTCGACGAGCGCCGGGACGTCGAACTCGCCCTGGACGAGCTGGAGGTCACCCGCAACGTTGTCTCCCGCAACCGCGCGCTGTCCGAGGCCGTCCTGGGCCAGGCCGAACGGGCCTCCGCCCGGCTGCTGGAGATGCTCGGCACGGGCGGTGACATGCCCTCGGCGCGACGGCTGCCCGTCGACGCGGTGGAGGACCTCGTCGGCGACCGGTACGCGGACGTGGTCGCCGTGCACCCCGACCGGGTGCGGCTGCTGCGCCAGTTCCCCGCCGAGGACATCTTCGGCGGCGCGCGCCGCGTGGACGCCATCGGGATCGGCCTCAATCTGCTCGTGCAGAACTTCTCCGGGCGGCGCCTGGTGCGGATGGCCGAGTCCGGCGGCCGGGTCCGGCTGCTCTTCCTGAACCCGGCCTCCAGCGCGGTGAAGCGGCGGGAGCGCGAACTGGGGATGAAACGGGGCGAGCTGAGCCGGTCGGTGGAGATGAACATCCTGCACATGCGCCGGGTGCGCGCCCGGCTGCGCGACCCGGGCGCCTTCGAGATCCAGGTGTACGACGAGACGCCGCGCTTCACGGCGTATCTCGTGGACGGCGACGGCGCGGACGGGGTGGCCGTGGTGCAGTCCTATCTGCGCGGGGCGCGGGGGATGGAGTCGCCGGTGCTGGTGCTGCGGGGCGGCAGCCGCCTGGTCAAGCCGGACGATGTGGTGGAAGCCGGGCTCTTCCCGACCTATCGCGAGGAGTTCGAGCTGGCTTGGGCGGATTCGCGCCCCGTGTCCTGAACCGTCCCCGGGCACAAGCGGAATGCGGTCCTCGGATTGTCAGTGGCGCATGCGATCGTAAGGACCACTGGGGGAACGCACCATCAGGAAGGGGGGCCGCCCATGGGCCGGCACCGGGAGCCGCTGATCGGCTTCGACCTGGAGACGACCGGGGGAGAGCCACGCGAGCGGCGCGCCGTCACTCCCGTCGTCGCCGTCAACGCAGCCTTTGGTCCGCACGCTTCGGCAGGGCCGCGGAGCTTCCGGGCCGCGGCGGTGAGCGGGGTCCTGCGATGAGCTGGATCAGCGGACCGCTGGTCGCCTTCGACCTGGAAACCACGGGGACCGACATCGAGAGCGACCGGATCGTCACCGCCGCGGTCGTGTCCGTGGACGCGGACGGACGACCGCCCGAGCCCCGGACCTGGCTGCTCGACCCGGGGGTCAGCATCCCGCACCAGGCGTCCGCCATCCACGGCATCTCCACGGAACACGCCCGCAGACACGGCGTGTCGGCGGCTCCCGCGATCGAGGAGATCACCTCGACGGTGGCCGACGTGCTCAATTCGGGGACCCCGCTGGTGGTGATGAACGCGCGGTACGACCTCTCGCTCCTGGACCGCGAATGCCGACGCCACGGCATACAGCCGCCGGCGGCCCGGCTGCGGGCAGGCGCGTCGCCCGTCATCGACCCGCTGGTCCTGGACAAGCACGTGGACCGCTACCGCAAGGGATCGCGCAATCTCCGGGCGCTCTGCGAGCACTACGGGGTGCCGCTCGACGACGCGCACAACGCGGTCGCGGACGCGGTGGCCGCGGCGCGCGCGGCGCGATCCATGGGCGCAAGACACGCGGTCATAGGCACGCTGGCCCCGACGGAGCTGCACGACCTCCAGATCCGTGCGGCGGCCGAACAGGCGGCCTCGCTCCAGAGATATCTGCGCCGCACCTCGAACCCCGCGGCGACGGTCGAGCCCGCCTGGCCGGTCGTGCCCTACGTCCGCTGACACCCGCGTCGGCCGCGGGGGCGGGGCGGGGACCGGTCGGCAGCGGCTCAGAAGGAGTGCCAGCGCACCGTTTCGTCGCCGTCGCGCAGCGACGCGACCCGGCGGCGGAACTCGGCCAGGGCCTTGGGGTTGGCCGGGGCGTGCTGGGCGACCCAGGCACAGCTGGCCGTCTCCCGGGCCCCGCGCAGCACCGAGCAGCCCTCCCAGGCACGCACGTCCCAGCCGTACGCCTCGGTGAAGGAGTCGTAGGCCGCGGCGGGCAGGCCGTAGCGGTCGTGGGAGAGGGCCATGACCACCAGGTCGTGCTCGCGCAGGTCGGCGGAGAAGGTCTCCAGGTCGACCAGGACCGGACCGTCAGGGCCGATGTGCACATTGCGGGGGAGCGCGTCACCGTGGATGGGGCCCGGCGGCAGCTCGGGGGTCAACGCGGCGGCGGCCACCGCGAAACCGTCGCGCCGTGCGCGCAGATACGCCGCGTCCGCCGGGTCGATCGTGTCGCCCGCGAGCCGCAGCCAGCGCTCCACACCGGCCAGCAGCTCGCGCGGCGGCAGCGCGAAGGGAGTGGCGGGCAGGGCGTGCACGAGCCGCAACACCTCGGCCAGGTCCCGCGGTTCGGCAGGGCGCAGAGCCGCGGGCAGCCGGTGCCACACGGTGACCGGGTGCCCGTCCACCAGCCGGGCCTCCGGGTCGGCCGCACGCACCGCCGGAACGCCCGCCTCGGCCAGCCATCCGGCGATCCGCAGCTCGCGCCGTGCCCGCTCCAGCAGGTCGGCGTCCCGGCCCACCTTGACCACCAGATCACCGGCGGCGAACACCGCGTTCTCGCCCAGGGCGAGAATCCGCGCGCCCCGGGCCGGCCCCGGCAGCACCCCTGCCGTGGCCAGTACGTCCCGTGCGCGTGCCTCGTCCATCGTCCGCCTCCGTGTCCGTGCCTGTGTTTGTGCCCATGGCGTCGCCCGATGGCGTCGCCCGTCGGCCAGTCTCGCATCCGTACAGGTCGTGGCCTGTGCGCGATGCCTTGACGCGGCCCGCCGCCATCACGACCATGACGGGGCCCGCGCGGGCCGCGCAGAGGGGGGAGACGCCGTGGCAGTGCCGACCGAGGCGAGAGGGCGACCGGCGGCGCGGCCCACGGGGCGGGCCGCCGGGAACGGCGCCTGGTTCCTGGTGCTGCCCGCCCTGCTCCCCATCCTGGTGCTGAGCGTGGGACCGCTGCTGTACGGCATCCTGCTGGCGTTCACCGATGCCCAGTCCGGCCGCACCGCGCCCACACAGTGGATCGGCGGGCTCAACTTCCGGGACCTGCTCCGGGACACCCTGTTCTGGGAGTCGTTCCGGATCGGCCTTATGTGGGCCGTCGCGGTGACCGTCCCGCAGTTCCTGCTCGCACTGGGCCTGGCCCTGCTGCTCGATCAGGACCTGCGGCTGCGCTGGCTCGCCCGTGCGCTGGCGATCGTCCCCTGGGCCATGCCCGAGGTCGTCGTCGGCCTGATGTGGCGGCTCGTCTACAACCCGGACGCCGGCGTCCTCAACGAGACCCTGCGCGACCTGGGCCTAGGCGACGGCCGGGACTGGCTCGGCGGGCTCGGCACCGCCCTGCCCGCGGTGGTCGTCGTCGGGGTCTGGGCCGGCCTGCCGCAGACCACGGTCGCCCTGCTCGCCGGGCTGCAGCACACCCCGCGCGAACTGCACGAGGCGGCGGCGGTGGACGGCGCGGGCGCCTGGCGCCGGTTCCGCACGGTCACCTGGCCCGCCCTCAGACCGGTCGCCCTGGCCATCACCGCCCTCAACCTCATCTGGAACTTCAACTCCTTCGCCCTGGTCTATGTGCTGACCAACGGCGGCCCCGGCGGACGCACCCGGCTGCCCATGCTGTTCGCCTACGAAGAGGCCTTCCGCTACGGGCAGTTCGGCTACGCGGCGGCGATGGGATGCGTGATGGTCGCGGTGATCTCGGTGCTCCTGGCCGTCTTCCTGGCGGGCCGGCTGAGGGGAGGCGACGAGGCGTGAGGACCCGTACCGGCGCGCGGCTCGGACAGTACGCGGCGCTGCTCGCCTATCTCGCCTTCCTCGCCCTGCCGTTTTTCTGGCTGGTCTCCACCGCGTTCAAGTCGCCGCGGGAACTGGGCAGCGCGCACCCCACCTGGATACCGCGGGATCCCACACCGGCCAACTTCCGGCAGGCCTTCGACGAGCAGCCGCTGCTGCACGCGGCACTCAACTCCCTGCTCGCCGCGCTCGGGGCCGCGGTGATCGCCGTACTGATCGGGACACCGATGGCGTACGTGGTCGCCCGCCGCCGCACGGCGCTGTCCCGCGCGGCCACGGGATGGGTGGTGGTCAGCCAGGCGTTCCCGTTCGTGCTGGTCATCATCCCGCTGTTCCTGGTGCTGAAGAGCCTGCGGCTGATCGACTCCCTGGCCGGGCTGATCCTGGTCTACGTCGTGTGGGCGCTGCCGTTCGCCCTGTGGATGCTCACCGGCTATGTGCGGGCGGTGCCGGCCGAACTGGAGGAGGCCGCGGCGGTCGACGGGGCCGGGCGGCTGCGGACCCTGGTCTCGGTGACCGCGCCGCTGCTGGCGCCGGGAATCGTGGCGACGGCGCTGTTTGCGTTCGTCACCGCGTGGAACGAGTTCTTCTTCGCGCTGGTGCTGCTGAAGACCCCGGAGAAGCAGACCCTGCCCGTCGTCCTCACCCACTTCATCGGCGCGGAGGGCGCCCTGGACCTGGGACCGCTGGCCGCCGCCGCGTCCCTCGCGACCCTGCCGTCCCTGGTGGTGTTCGCCCTCATCCAGCGACGGATCACCAGCGGCATGCTCGCAGGGGCGGTGAAGAGCTGATGCGGACCCGCACGGCGATGCTGCTCGGCGCACTCCTGCTGCTCCTCGCGGGCTGCTCCTCCGCCGGAGGGGACGGCACCGGCCCGATCCGGCTGCGGTTCCAGTCCCTGGCCTGGCAACAGGAGTCCGTGGCCGCCACCAGGGAACTGGTACAGGAGTGGAACGCCACGCATCCCGGTGTCCAGGTCGAGTACGTCCAGGGCAGCTGGGACAGCGTCCACGACCAACTGCTCACCGCCTTCGAGGGCGGCGAGGCCCCGGACATCGTCCACGACGCCTCCGACGACCTCGCGGACTTCGCCTACGGCGGCTACCTCGCCGATCTCACCGACCTGCTGTCCGACCGGCTCACGGCGGACATCCCGAAACGGAGTTGGCGGACCACCATGTTCGGGGACGGCATCTACGGCGTGCCGTTCCTCCAGGAGCCGCGGGTGCTGATCGCGAACGCGGCCTGGCTGCGGGCGTCCGGCGTGCGCATACCGACGCCCGAACGCCCGTGGAGCTGGGCCGAGTTCCGGCAGGCGACCGCACGGCTCAGCGGAGCCGGGAAGTACGGGGTGGCCTGGCCGCTCAAGGAGCCCGTCTCCGCCACGCTCAACCTGTCCCTGTCTGCGGGCGGCCGGCTCTTCCACCGGGGCGCGGACGGCCGGGTGACGGTGCGGTTCGAAGCGGGCGACGCGGTGGTGCCGCGCACCGTCCGCGACCAGGTCGCCGACCGCAGCGCGCCCGGATCGACGCTGGGCAGCGGCGGCGCCGACACGCTGCCCGGGTTCTTCGGCGGCCGGTACGCGATGGTCCCGCTGGGCTTCTCCTACCGGCAGCAGGTCGCGCAGCAGGCACCCGAGGGCTTCGAGTGGCAGGTGCTGCCCGCCCCGGCCGGCGCCGACGGGCTCACCCAGGGGGTCAGTCCGCAGACCCTGTCCATCGCCGAGGACAGCCCGCACAAGAAGGAGGCCGCCGCGTTCGTCGACTTCCTGCTGCGGCCCGGGAACATGGTGCGGCTGGCCCTCGGCGACTGGATGCTGCCCACCGGCACCAGGGCCCTGCGGGATCCGGCGCTGCACACCGCCGAGGACGGCTGGGCGGTCGGGGCCGCCCTGGCCGCCCACCTCAGCCCGGCACCCGCCCAGTCCGTGCGCGGCTACCCGGAATGGAAGGACAAGGTCGCCACCCCGGCCCTCCAGGAGTACTACAGCGGAGCCATCGACCTGGACGAACTCCGCCACCGCCTGGAGCACGACGGAAACCTCATCCTCTCCCGCTACCAACGCTGACCCGCACCACAAGGCCCCAGGCCGGCGGGCCCGTGCTCCCGCGAGCCCGGTGCCCGGGGTGACATATGTCGCGGCGCGGCGTCCGCCTCGCGGTGTTCCGTGCGCGCAGGGGCGTTTTCGTGTGCGGAGGGTCGGGCTCCTCCGGCGCCTGTCCGGCCGCGCCCGCATCCGCCGGAAAACCTCATTGCACGAGACGTATCGTCTCGCTTAGCCTCGCGGTATGACCACTCCCGCGCATATCGCCATGTTCTCCATCGCCGCCCACGGCCATGTGAACCCCAGCCTGGAGGTGATCCGCGAACTCGTCGCGCGGGGGCACCGGGTGACGTACGCGATCCCGCCGGCCTTCGCCGAGAAGGTGGCCGCGACCGGGGCCCTGCCGGTGCGCTACACCTCCGCGCTGCCCGGCCCGGACGCCGACCCCGAAGCCTGGGGGACCACCCTGCTGGACAACGTGGAGCCGTTCCTGAACGACGCGATCCAGGCACTGCCGCAGCTGATCGAGGCCTACGAGCACGACGGGCAGGGCGTACCCGACCTCGTTCTGCACGACATCGCCTCCTACCCGGCCAGGGTCCTCGCCCACCGGTGGGGCGTGCCCGCGATCTCCCTCTCGCCGAACCTGGTCGCCTGGGACGGCTACGAGGAGGAGGTCGCCGAGCCGATGTGGGCCGAGCCGCGCAAGACCGAGCGCGGCCGGGCCTACTACGCCCGCTTCGAGTCCTGGCTCGCGCAGAACGGGATCACCCAGCACCCCGATCCCTTCGCCGGCCGCCCCGCACGCTCCATCGTCCTGATCCCGAAGGCGCTCCAGCCCCATGCCGACCGGGTCGACGAGCGCGTCCACACGTTCGTCGGCGCCTGCCAGGGCGACCGCTTTGCCGAGGGCGACTGGCGGCGCCCGGCCGACGCCGAGAGGGTGGCGCTGGTGTCGCTCGGCTCGGCGTTCACCAAGCAGCCCGCGTTCTACCGGGAGTGCGTCGCCGCGTTCGGAGACCTGCCCGGCTGGCACCTGGTGCTCCAGATCGGCCGGCATGTCGACCCCGGCGACCTGGGCGTCGTACCCGCGAACGTGGAGGTGCGCACGTGGGTTCCGCAACTGGCGATCCTGAGGCAGGCCGACCTGTTCGTCACGCACGCCGGAGCGGGCGGCAGCCAGGAGGGACTGGCCACGGCCACGCCGATGATCGCCGTACCGCAGGCCGTGGACCAGTTCGGCAACGCCGACGTGCTCCAGGGGCTCGGGGTGGCCCGGCGCCTCGACACCGAGCAGGCGGACGCCGCGACCCTGCGGGCCACGGCGCTCGCCCTGGTCGACGACCCCGAGGTGGCCCGCCGGCTCAAGCACATCCAGTCCGACATGGCCCAGGAGGGCGGCACCCCACGAGCAGCCGACCTCATCGAGGCCGAACTCCCGCCCCACCGCCACTGAAGCGGCTTCGGCGGTGGGACGGGCGAGGGCCCGCCGTTCCCCGGGGGAACGGCGGGCCCTCGTGGAGGGGGGATGGGATGGGGTGGGGTCAGACTCGTACGGGTTCGCCCTCGGCACGGTGTGTCGGGGCCGGTGGCTCCGGGGACTCGTCGTGGGTGAGGTCGGGCAGCCGGTGCAGCCACTTCGGCAGGTACCAGTTCCGCTCGCCCAGCAGCGCCATCACGGCCGGCAGCAGCACACCGCGGATGACGGTCGCGTCGATGAGCACCGCCGCCGCGAGGCCCACGCCCATCTGCTTCATGGACTGCATGGACAGCGTGCCGAAGATCGCGAACACGGCGACCATGATGACCGCGGCACTGGTGACCACCCCCGCCGTGGTGACCACCCCGTGCTGGATCGCCTCCTTCGTGCTGCGCCCGCGCAGCCGTGCCTCGCGGATCCGGGAGACCACGAACACGTGGTAGTCCATGGACAGTCCGAAGAGGATCACGAAGAGGAACAGCGGCAGCCAGGTGACGATCGCGCCGACACCCTCCGCGCCCACCAGCGAGGCACCCCAGCCGTGCTGGAAGACGGCGACGAGAATGCCGTAGGCCGCGCCCACCGACAGCAGATTCAGCACGATCGACGTGATCGCGACGGTCAGCGAGCGGAACGACAGCAGCATCAGCAGGAAGGCGAAGACGACCACGAACGCGAAGACCGGGACGACGGAGCCGGCCATCTGGTCGTTGAAGTCCTTGGAGCCGGCGACCTGTCCGGTGATCGGCGCCTTGAGACCGTCGACCTTGCCGAGCGTGGCCGGCCGCACCTCGTCGCGCAGCTTCTCCAGGCTCTTGCCCGCCTTGTCCATGTCGGAGCCGCCGACCAGCGGCACGGACACCAGGGCGACGTTCTGCGCGTCGTGCAGCGTGATGTCCACCGGGCCGCGCGAGGCACCCGAGTCGACCGCCTGCTGCTTGAAGTCGGCCAGCGCCTGCTTGACCTCGGGCGCGTTGATGTCCCGTGCCCGGACGACCACCTCGGCCGGCTCGGAGCCACCCGGGAACGCCTCGTTGACCCGGTTGTACGTCTGCACGATGGGCAGCCCGTCCCCGAACTCCTGGTCCAGCGTGAGCTGCGAGGTCTTCATGCCCAGCGCGGGCGCCGCGACGGCCAGCAGCGCGCCCGCCGCGACGACGACGGACACCATGGGCCGGGCGAGCACGCCCCGCAGCACGGCGGTCCAGAACCGGCTCTCGGCGGGCACGCCCCGGTTGCGCCGGCGCAGGAACGGGATCCGCCCCTTCTCGACCCGCTCGCCCAGCAGCGACAGGAGCGCGGGCAGCACCGTCACCGACCCGACCATGGCGACCGCCACGACCATCAGCGAGGCCAGACCCATCGCCTTGAACTCGGCGATCCCGGTGAAGAGCATGCCCGCCATCGCCACGCACACCGTGACACCGGAGACGATGATCGCGCGTCCGCTGGTCGCGGCGGCGATCCTGAGGGCCGTGCCCGCATCCCGCCCGGCGTCCCGCTCCTCGCGCTCCCGGCGCAGATAGAACAGGCAGTAGTCGACACCGACCGCCAAGCCGACCAGCAGCATCACGGAGTTGGCGGTGTCGCTCATCGGCTGGAGGTGGCTGACGAGGCCCATCAGGCCCATCGTCGCCATGATCGCGGTGAGCGCGAGCGCCACCGGCAGCAGCGCGGCCACCAGCGCGCCGAAGGCGATCAGCAGGATGCCGAGGGCGACCGGCACGGCGGAGTACTCGGCCTGCTTGAAGTCGGACCCGAAGGCGTCCTCGTACTGCTTGTTCATGCTGGCGCCGCCGATCTCCTCGATCCGCAGCGACCCGTGGTCCTTCTGCACGCCCTCGACGGCCTTCAGCACCGGCTCGACCCGGTCGGCGGCGGTCTTTGCGTCGCCGCGCATGTCGAACTGCACCAGCGCGCTGCGGCCGTCCTTCGAGATCGTCTCCGTGTCGTACGGGGACGTCACGTCGGTGACCTTGCCGGTGGCCCCGACCGCCTCGACGACATCGGCGACGGCTGCCTTGAACGCGGGGTCGGTGGCCTTGACCGAGCCGTCCCGGGCCTGGATCAGCACGGTCTCACCGGCCGGTTCCTTGATCCCCGCGTCATCGATGATCTGCGCCGCGGTGTGCGTCTCGCCCCCCATCTGATCGCTCGCGTCGACATCGACCCGTCCCGCGGCCGAACCGAGCCCCGTGGCCAGGACGACGAACAGCACCCAGATGCCGACGGCAGCCCATCGGTGGCGTGCGCTCCAGCCGCCGGCCCGGGCGGCCAGGCCCCGCACCCGCGAATCTCCGTTCCCCATGACGGGCTTGCCCCCTCGTGTGCGGTGACGGCCCCGGCCGCCACACGTTCGCTACGTCTCGCTTCGAAGGTAGGAGCCGGATAAGCGCGTCTCGTCGTGCTGCCCGGTGAACCGCGGCCGGCCCGGCTCATTCCGTGGGACCCCGGGGGCTCATCGCCCAGGAGTACGGTTGTCCCCTACACCTATCCGGGGCCGCGGAGAGCGGGATCAGGGTCGCCGAACGCGCCGCGTCGGCTCCGGGCGACGAGCCCGCTTCGGGATGGCGCAGGCGTGTCGAACATGTCACAGGCGCGTGGAGAGGTTGCCGCCTCCCGTGCGACCGGCGAGAGTCCGGCCCAGCCCGCGACCACGGGCACGGCCGTCGTGCCCGCCCCCACGGGGCACGACGGCCGCTCGTCGCTATCGTGTGCGGATGACGACGTACGCGGCGCTGCTGCGCGCAATCAACGTGGGCGGCAGAAAGCTCCCGATGGCCGAGCTGCGCGGGCTCCTGGAGGGCCTGGGCCATGCCGGCGTGCGCACCTATCTGCAGAGCGGCCAGGCCGTCTTCGCCGCGGACCACGGCGACGAGGAGTCCCTGGCCGCGGAGATCGGCCGGGCATCGAGGGAGCGGTTCGGCTTCGCCGTGGACGTGATCGTGCGCGACCACGCCTATCTGAAGGCCGTCGTGGACGCCTGCCCCTTCCCGGCCGCCGACCTCGAAGGAAGGCAGCTCCACGCCACCTACTTCTCCGCCCCCGTCGACGCGGCCCGCTACGCGGACATCGACGCGGACGCCCACCGCCCCGAGGAGTTCCGGCTCGGCGACCGCGTCCTGTACCTGTACGCGCCGGACGGCCTCGGCCGCTCCAAGCTGGCGGATGCGCTGTCCCGGCCCCGCCGGACCAGGGACGTGATCGCCACCAGCCGCAACTGGAACACCGTCCTCAAACTGGTGGAGCTGACCGCCGCGGCAGAGTGACCCGGCGCGGCCCGATGCGCGGCGCCCGGGAGAGGATCGCGCACGGGCTGTCGCGTTTGTTCAAGAGGCCCGCGCCGGGTGCTCCCTAGCGTGACCGCATGACGTACGACGCTCTGTACCCGTACCTGACCGAATGCGCCGCCGAGGCGGCCCGCGTCGCGCGCGGGGTGTCCGCGGACCGGCTCGACGACCGCACGCACTGCCCCGACTGGAACGTCCGCGCCCTCGTGAACCACTGGGTTCTCTACACCTCCCACGGCCTGGAGCACCGCGCCCTGCGCAAGCCGCTGTCCGAGGAGCTGACGGCCCGTGACTTCACCGCCGATGCCGGCTGGGCCGAGGCGTACGCCGCCCAACTGGACCGCGCGGTCGCCGCCTGGGCAGACCCCTCGGTGTGGGAGGGCGAGATCGACCTCGGCCTGGCGACGATGCCGGCCGTCGAACTCGCCGGGATGATCATCAAGGAGACGGCGGTGCACGGCTGGGACGTGGCGGTCGCCACCGGCCAGGAGTTCCGCATCTCGACCGGCGCCGCCCGCCTGGTCCTTGAGGTGGTGGAGAAGCACGGCGACCTCTACCGGCAGTACGACGGCTTCGCCGCCCCGGTGCCGGTGCCCGAGAACGCGCCCGTGTTCGAGCGGGCGCTGGCATCGAGCGGCCGGGACCCACGGCAGGGGCCGCCCGGCCACCGCATTTCGAGAAGAACCGACCGCATCTGACCCCCGCATCACACCGACTACTCGCGTCCTATGGGTGCGCGGGGAACTGCGCGAAAGACCCCCACGCACCCGCACCCGACGGCCGAGGTGTCAGGGGCGTTCCAGGAGAGACCCGCGGCTGTTCTGCGCCCTATGGGGGCGCGGGGAACTGCGCGCCCAGCCGCGACGCACCCGCACCGGAGAGACGACGTCTGCGCTCTACAGGGGCGCGGGGAACTGCGCGAAAGACCCCCACGCACCCGCACCCGCCCCCAACAGCCGACGCCCCCCGGCGAATCCGGCTGACCCGGCGGAGCCATACCGTTCCAGCACCACCCGCGCCACCTCCGCCCCCGAACCCAGCACATCGGCCAGAACGTCCGCCCCGGCGTCCCGCGCGCCCCGAGCGATCCGGTCCGGCAGAAAACCGGGCGCGAGGACGTACGGCGCAACCGCCACCCGCGCGCAGCCCAGCCCGCGGAGTTCCCGCACCGCCTCCTCGGTGGGCGGGAACCCCGCGGGCGATCCGGTGGAGGCGAACGCGGGCCGCACGGCGCGCCATCCGGTGCGCCGCCACTCCCGCGCGATGGAGGCGATCACCGCGATCGCCTCCGGGTCCGTGGACCCCGCCGAGGCCAGCACGACCCCGGTCGAGGACTTGTCGGCGGCCGTCACCCCGGCCTCCCGCAGCCGCCGCTCCAGCGCCGCCAGCAGCAGCGGCGACGGCCCGAGCACGTCGGCCTGCCGGATCCGCAGCCGCGGCGGGGCGTCCCGCAGCACCGCGGGCACGTCCGCCTTCGCGTGGAAGGCGCGGGTGAGCAGCAGCGGCAGCGCCACCACGTCCCGTACGCCCTCCGCCGCCAGGGACTCCAGCACCGTGTGCACGGACGGCGCGTCGAAGTCCAGGAAGCCGGTCGCCACCCGCAGCCCCGGCCGCAGCGACCGTACCCGCCGCACCAGGGCGTGCACGGTCGCGGCATGCCGCGGATCGCGGCTGCCGTGGGCGATCACCACGAGCGCGGGGCGGACCGGTGTGCGCATGCCGTGCCTCAGCCCTTCACCAGCAGCCCGCGGCTGCGCAGCACCCACCGCTCAAGCGGGCTGAAGATCAGCAGGTCGATGGCGATGCCGACGAACAGGATGAGCAGGATGGCCTCGAACACCATGGCCATGTCGCTGGCGTTGCGGCCGTTCTCCAGCAGTTGACCGAGGCCCACGCCGAGGTCCGGGAACGACGCGATGATCTCGGCGGCCATCAGGGAGCGCCACGAGAACGCCCAGCCCTGCTTCATGCCGGCCACATAACCGGGGAGCGCGGCGGGCAGCGTGACATGCCAGGTGCCCTTGAGACCCGTCGCGCCCATCGTGCGGCCCGCGCGCAGGAACAGCGGCGGCACCTGGTCCACGCCGGACACCAGCCCGTTGGCGATGGACGGGACCGCGCCGAGCAGGATCACCGCGTACATCATCGAGTTGTTCAGGCCCAGCCAGATCACGGCCGGCGGCACCCACGCCACGGACGGCAGCGACTGGAGCCCGGACAGGATCGGACCGATGGCCGCGCGCACGAACCGCACCCGCGCCACCAGCAGTCCGAGCGGGGTGCCGATGAGCAGCGCGAAGCAGAAGCCGAGCAGACCGCGCGAGACGCTGGTCCAGATGTACTCCAGCAGCGTGCCCTGCAACCAGGCGTTCTGGATCTCGTGCCACACCGCCGCCGGGGAGGGCAGCTTGGTCGGGTCGTCGACGATGCCGAGGGAGATCAGGCCCTGCCAGACCACGAGGACCACGACGATCGCGGTGACCGGCGGTACGACCTTGTCGACGAGGGTCTTGCGCAGCGGTGTGCGGCCCGCGGTGGAGGTCTCCAGCGCGTCGAGGCCCGCCTCGATGCCGGGCAGTTCGGCGGAGTCCGCCGTCTTCGTCTCAGTGCTGGCCATGGCGGCGGATCTCCCCACGCAGTACTTCGGTGATCTCGACGGACAGTTCCGCCACGGGAGCGTCCTCGATGCGCCGCGGCTGTGGAATGCCGACCGTCCACTGCCGGGCCACCCGGCCCGGCCGGGAGGACAGCAGGACAACACGCTGGGCGAGCCGTACGGCCTCGCGCACGTTGTGCGTCACGAACAGCACGGACACGCCGGTCTCGGTCCAGATGCGGGTCAGCTCGTCGTGCAGCACGTCCCGGGTGATGGCGTCGAGCGCGGCGAACGGCTCGTCCATCAGCAGCAGTCTGCCTTCCTGGGCGAGCGCGCGGGCCAGCGCCACGCGCTGGCGCATACCGCCCGACAGTTCGTGCACGCGTTTGCCGTACGCGCCCTTCAGACGGACGAGTTCGAGCAGTTCCTCGGCCCTGGTGCGGCGCTCGGCCTTGGCGACGCCCCGGAGCTTGAGGGCGAGTTCGATGTTCTTGCCCGCGGTCAGCCACGGGAAGAGGGCGTGCTCCTGGAACATCAGGGCCGGGCGGCCGTCCGTCGTGATCGAACCCGCGGTGGGCTCGTCGAGCCCCGCCACCAGGTTCAGCAGCGTGGACTTGCCGCAGCCGGAGGCCCCCAGGAGGGTGACGAACTCGCCCGGCGCGACATCGAGGCTGATGTCGTCCAGGACGAGTTGCTGCCCGCCCGGCCCCGCGAAGGACTTCGAGACATGCTCAAGGCGTGCCGCGTGCTCGACGGCCTCGGCGGCCTTGGCGTACGTCGTGGCCATGGTCGTCACCTCCTGGGAACTCGTAGGAGCGGGTCAGCTGGTGCCGAGGCCGGCGGCGTCGACGGGGCTCTCGCCCGCGGCCTTGAGCACCTTGTTGAGGATCGTCAGGTCGTAGATGCCGGCCAGGTCGGGCTTCTCCAGCAGTCCGGCCTTGACCGCGTGCTCCGCCTCGGTGCCGAGCGTGGAGGCCAGCGGGTCGTCGGTGATCTGGATCGACTTCCACGCCGGGTCCAGCACCTCGGCCGGCAGCGCCTTGCCGGAGTCCCGCTCCAGCTGCTTGTTGGCCGCCGCCTTCGCCTCCTCCGGGTTCGCGTTGATCCACTTGTTGGTCTCGACGGACGCCTTCAGCACCGCCTCGACGGCCTTCGGGTGCTCCGTGAGGAACTTCTGCGACACGATGATGTTCGTGATCACGAACTTCTTGTCCGGCCACAGCGTGGCCTCGTCGAGCAGCACCTTGCCGCCCTCGGCGACCAGCTTCGACGCCGTCGGCTCCGGCACCCAGGCGCCGTCGATCGAGCCGGCCTTGAACGCGTCCGGGGTCACCTTGTTGTCGCTGCGGACGACCGTGACGTCGCCCTTGCCGCTCTGCGCGTCGACCTTCCAGCCCTGGTCCGCGATCCAGTTGAGGAACGCCACGTCCTGCGTGTTGCCGAGCTGAGGCGTGGCGATCCGCTTGCCCTTGACGTCCTTCAGGGAGCTGATCTTGTCCGGGTCGACCACGAGCTTCACCCCGCCCGAGGCCGAACCGCCGATGATCTTCAGGCTCTTGCCCTTGGACTTGGTGTAGCCGTTGATCGACGGAGAGGGACCGATCCAGCCGATGTCGATGGAACCGGCGTTCAGCGCCTCGATCTCGGAGGGCCCGGCGTTGAAGGTGGCGTACTGCGCCTTGGTGGCCCCCAACTCCTTCTGGAAGAAGCCCTTCTGGTTGCCGACCAGCGCGGTCGCGTGGGTCAGGTTCCCGAAGTAGCCGATCCGGACGGAGTCCAGGCCGTCGGTCTTCTCGGAGCCCGCGGCGACCTTCTGGTCGGACGAGCTGTCCTTGGACTCGGAGCCGTAACCGCAGGCGGCGAGTGCGAGCAGGGGGAGCGCGGCGGCCACGGCGAGCCCGCGGCGGAGTGCGAAGGAGCGGTTGGCAGGCACGGGAGGTGTTCCTCTCGTTGGCCCGGCGGTCACGGTCTCTCAGGGCGTGGCCGGGAGTTCGGCAGGTCTTCGGGCAGGGATGCGGGGGGTGAGGGCGCGCCGGCGGTGCGCGTACGTCAGCGCACACATCGCGCCACTCCGCCCTGCCCGCTGCCGAGGGCGCCGCTGCCGACACGGCCGCCCTCCTTGGCGAACGTCGAGAAGAAGTCGGTCGTGGTCATGCTCAGAAGTCCCAGCCGTCGTTCTCGTCGTCGTCCTTGACCGGCTCGGGCGCGGCGAAGGACTCGCCGACCATGCCGGCGGTGAGGGTCGTACCGTCGCCCGGGTCGATCAGGATGAACGAGCCGGTGCGGCGCGAGTCGGCGTACGAGTCGAGCGGGAGCGGTTCGGCGGTGCGGATCTTGACCCGGCCGATGTCGTTGGCGACGAGCTGTCCCGGGTGCGGGTGCAGGGAGAGGTCGTCGAGGGTGAGCCGGGACGGGATGTCCTTGACGATCGCCTTGACGGTGCGGGTGCCGTGCTTGAGCAGCACCCGGTGGCCCACGGTCAGCGGCTGGTCGGCGACGTGGCAGACGGTCGCCTCGACGTCCTGCGTGGTGGCCGGGGCGTCCTTGCTGGGCACGATCAGGTCGCCGCGCGAGATGTCGATGTCGTCCGCCAGCAGGATCGTCACCGACTGGGTGGTCCAGGCCGTCTCGACCGGGGTGCCGAGCAGATCGATGCCGCTGATCCTGGAGGTCCGGCCGGCGGGCAGGATCGTCACGGCGTCGCCGACGCGGAAGGTGCCGGCCGCGATCTGCCCGGCGTAGCCGCGGTAGTCGGGGTGCTCGGCGGTCTGCGGGCGGATGACGTACTGGACGGGCAGCCGGGCGTGGCAGTGCGCCAGGTCGTGGCTGACCGGGACGGTCTCCAGGTGCTCAAGGACGGTCGGGCCGCCGTACCAGTCCATGGTGGCGGAGGGCTCCACCACGTTGTCGCCGGCCAGCGCCGAGATCGGGATGGCGGTGACCTCCGGGACGCCGAGTTCCTTCGCATACGCCGTGAACTCCTCGGCGATCGCGGCGAAGACGGGCTCGCGGTAGTCGACGAGGTCCATCTTGTTGACGGCGAGGACGACGTGGGGGACGCGGAGGAGGGCGGCGATGGCGGCGTGGCGGCGGGTCTGTTCGACGACGCCGTTGCGGGCGTCGACGAGGATGACGGTGAGTTCGGCGGTGGAGGCGCCGGTGACCATGTTGCGGGTGTACTGCACATGACCGGGGGTGTCGGCGAGGATGAAGCGGCGGCGGGGGGTGGCGAAGTAGCGGTAGGCGACGTCGATGGTGATGCCCTGTTCGCGTTCGGCGCGCAGTCCGTCGGTGAGCAGGGCGAGGTCGGGGGCGTTTTTGCCGCGGCTGAGGGAGGCGTGCTCGACGGCTTCGAGCTGGTCGGCGAGGACCGACTTGGAGTCGTGCAGGAGGCGGCCGACGAGGGTGGACTTGCCGTCGTCGACGGAGCCGGCGGTGGCGAACCGGAGCAGGGTGGTGGCTTGGTGTTGCTCGGTGGTCGTCGTCGTCATGCTAGAAGTACCCCTCGCGCTTGCGGTCTTCCATCGCGGCTTCGGAGAGTTTGTCGTCGGCGCGGGTGGCGCCGCGTTCGGTGAGCCGGGAGGCGGCGATCTCGGCGATGACCTTGTCGATGGTGTCGGCGTCGGAGTCGACGGCGCCGGTGCAGGACATGTCGCCGACGGTGCGGTAGCGGACCTGTCGTTTCTCCACCGTCTCGCCGTCCTTCGGCCCGCCCCACTCACCGGCCGTCAGCCACATGCCGTTGCGCTGGAACACCTCGCGCTCATGGGCGTAGTAGATCTGGGGCAGGTCGATGTCCTCGCGGGCGATGTACTGCCAGACGTCGAGTTCGGTCCAGTTGGACAGGGGGAAGACGCGGACGTGTTCGCCGGGTGCGTGGCGGCCGTTGTAGAGGTTCCAGAGTTCGGGGCGCTGGCGGCGGGGGTCCCATTGGGAGAAGGCGTCGCGCAGGGAGAAGACGCGTTCTTTGGCGCGGGCCTTTTCTTCGTCGCGGCGTCCGCCGCCGAAGACGGCGTCGAACTTCTGGTGCTGGATCGTCTCGGTGAGGGGGAGGGTCTGGAGGGGGTTGCGGGTGCCGTCGGGGCGCTCCTTGAGCACACCGCGGTCGATGTAGTCCTGTACGGAGGCCACATGGAGGCGGAGGCCATGTGTGGCAGCCACATGGTCGCGGTAGCGGAGGACTTCGGGGAAGTTGTGTCCGGTGTCCACGTGGAGGAGGGCGAAGGGTACGGGTGCGGGAGTGAAGGCTTTCAGCGCGAGGTGGAGCATGACGATGGAGTCCTTGCCGCCGGAGAAGAGGATCACCGGTCGTTCGAACTCGCCCGCGACCTCGCGGAAGATGTGCACCGCCTCCGACTCCAGCGCGTCCAGATGCGACAGCGAGTACGGCGTGCCCGTGCCCTCGCCGGCCTTCGCGACGGTCGTCATGCCAGTCCCCTCTCGCTGAGCAGGGCGTACACCGACGCCGCGGACTCCTGCACGCTCTGGTGCTGCGACTCGATCCGCAGATCGGGCGCCTCGGGCTCCTCGTACGGGTCGTCGACGCCCGTCAGGCCGGTCAGTTCGCCCGCCGCCTGCCGGGCGTACAGGCCCTTCACATCGCGTTCGGAGCACACCTCGACCGGGGTCGCCACATACACCTCGACATACGACGTGCCGTTCTCCTCGTGGCGCTTGCGGACCGCCTCGCGGCTGTCGGCGTAGGGCGCGATCACCGGGACGAGCGCCGTGACGCCGTTACGGGCCAGCAGTTCGGCGACGAAGCCGATGCGCTGCACGTTGGTGTGCCGGTCCTCGCGGCTGAAGCCGAGCCCCGCCGAGATGAACTCGCGGATCTCGTCGCCGTCGAGCACCTCGACGAGGTGCCCCGCCGCGCGCAGCCGGCCGGCCAGTTCGTACGCGATGGTGGTCTTGCCGGCACTCGGCAGACCCGTGAGCCAGACGGTGGCTCCGCTCGTCACGTGCGTCTCCTGGGTCTCGATGATCGTCATTCGTGCAGCCCGCACTCGGTCTTGGCGCGTCCGGCCCAGCGGCCGGCGCGCGCGTCCTCGCCCGCCAGGACCCGGCGGGTGCAGGGCGCGCAGCCGATGGAGGCGTAGCCGTCCATCAGCAGCGGGTTGGTGAGCACGCCGTGCTCGGCGACATAGGCGTCCACGTCGTCCTGGGTCCAGCGGGCGATCGGGGAGACCTTGACCTTCTGCCGCTTCTCGTCCCAGCCGACGACCAAAGTGTTCGCCCGGCTCGTGGACTCGTCGCGGCGCAGCCCGGTCGCCCAGGCCTGATAGCCCTTCAGGCCCTCCTCCAGGGGCTGCACCTTGCGCAGCCGGCAGCACAGGTCGGGGTCGCGGTCGTGCAGCCTCGGACCGTACTCGGCGTCCTGTTCGGCGACCGACCGGCGCGGGGTGAGGGTGATGACGTTGACGTCCATCACCGCCTCGACCGCGTCGCGGGTGCCGATGGTCTCGGGGAAGTGGTAGCCGGTGTCGAGGAACACCACGTCGACGCCCTTCATGGCCCGCGAGGCCAGATGGGCGACCACCGCGTCCTCCATGGAGGACGTCACACAGAAGCGGCGGCCGAACGTGTCCGCCGCCCACTGGAGGATCTGGAGCGCGGACGCGCTTTCCAACTCACGTCCCGCCTGCTCGGCGAGCGTCCGCAACTCGTCACTCGTACGCTCTTGCTGAGCGGTCGTCATATGCGATCGTGCCCTCCGTCGTCGGCTTGCCGAAGGCCGCCCGCGGCAGGGGCGTGCGCCTGCGGAGAGCCGGGGCCGGCACTCCTGCTCACGCCCCGGGCGAGCAGCCCGAGGAACTTCAGCTGGAAGGCGCGGTTGCACGCCGCGCATTCCCAGGCGCCGTGGTTCTGCTCGCTCGGGCGCAGGTCCTCGTCCCCGCAGTACGGGCAGTAGAAGGGGGCGGCCCGCTCACTCATGACAGGGCCTCCTCGTCGGCCCGCGCGGCCCAGGCGGCGAACCGCTCGCCGTCCTCGCGTTCGGCCGCGAAGCGCTTGAGGACCCGCTCCACGTAGTCCGGCAGTTCCTCGGCGGTCACCTTGAGGCCGCGCACCTTGCGGCCGAACCCGGCCTCCAGGCCGAGCGCGCCGCCCAGGTGCACCTGGTAGCCCTCGACCTGGTTGCCGTCGGCGTCGAGCACCAGCTGGCCCTTGAGGCCGATGTCCGCGACCTGGATGCGGGCGCAGGCGTTCGGGCAGCCGTTCAGGTTGATGGTGATCGGCTCGTCGAAGTCGGGGAGGCGGCGCTCCAGTTCGTCGATGAGCGAGCTGCCGCGCGCCTTGGTCTCGACGATCGCCAGCTTGCAGTACTCGATGCCGGTGCAGGCCATGGTGCCGCGCCGGAACGGGGACGGGTGCACGGTGAGGTCCAGCGACTCCAGGCCCGCGACCAGCGAGTCGACCTGCTCCTCGGTGACGTCCAGCACGATCATCTTCTGCTCGACGGTGGTCCGTACCCGGCCCGAGCCGTGCGCCTCGGCGAGGTCGGCGATCTTGGCGAGCGTGGCGCCGTCCACCCGGCCGACCCGCGGGGCGAAGCCGACGTAGAACCGGCCGTCCCGCTGCCGGTGCACCCCGACGTGGTCGCGCCAGCGCTCCTCGGGCTGGGCGGGCGCGGGGCCGTCGACCAGCCGCCGCTTCAGGTACTCGTCCTCCAGCACCCGCCGGAACTTCTGCACGCCCCAGTCGGCGACCAGGAACTTCAGCCGCGCCCTCGTGCGAAGGCGCCGGTAGCCGTAGTCACGGAAGATCGACAGGACGCCCTCGAAGACGTCCGGCACCTCGTCGAGCGGGACCCAGGCGCCGAGCCGCTGCCCGATCTTCGGGTTGGTGGACAGGCCGCCGCCGACCCACAGGTCGAAGCCGGGTCCGTGCTCGGGGTGCTCGACGCCGACGAACGCGACGTCGTTGATCTCGTGCGCCACGTCGAGCAGCGGCGAACCGGAGATCGCGGTCTTGAACTTGCGGGGCAGGTTCGAGAAGGCCGGGTTGCCGATGACCCGGCGGTGGATCTCCTCGATGGCCGGGGTGCCGTCGATGATCTCGTCCTCGGCGATGCCGGCGACGGGCGAGCCGATGATGACGCGGGGCGTGTCACCGCAGGCCTCGGTGGTGGACAGCCCGACGGCCTCCAGGCGGTTCCAGATCTCGGGGACGTCCTCGATCCGGATCCAGTGCAGCTGGATGTTCTGCCGGTCGGTGATGTCCGCGGTGCCCCGCGCGAACTCCTGCGAGATCTCGCCGATGACCCGCAACTGCCGGGTGGTGAGGCGTCCGCCGTCGATCCGCACCCGGAGCATGAAGTAGGAGTCGTCCAGTTCCTCCGGCTCCAGGATCGCGGTCTTGCCGCCGTCGATCCCGGGGCGGCGCTGGGTGTACAGCCCCCACCAGCGCATCCGGCCGCGCAGATCGTTGGGGTCGATCGAGTCGAAACCGCGCTTCGCATAGATCGTCTCAATGCGCGTCCGCACATTGAGACCGTCGTCATCCTTCTTGAACTGCTCGTTGCCGTTGAGCGGGGTGAAGTGCCCCGCGGCCCACTGACCCTCTCCGCGGTGACGGCTCACCTTGCGGCGGGGCGCGGAGGCAGCAGGGTTCGGCGGAGTGGCGGCCATGGTGAGTACGTCCTTCGGGACAGGCGGAAACGGCTCTGACCTGCGCTGCGGGCGCGTAGAGGCATTCCTGCGCACCATTGCGCAAGAAGCGGGGGAATGCGGGGAATGTCGGCTTCGCTGGGGTGCTCAGCTCGCCGGACAGATGGCGCTGGACATGCGGCCGAGGTCGACGTGCCGCCGACTCACCAAGGCGATTCCAGTTCCAGGCATGACGGAAGCGTGTCACGGCGTTCTGGACACAGTCCAGCTTCGTCCGTCATGCGGACACCCTGGTCTCGACATGCGAGACGAGGGTGTCATCGGTCACAAGTGCCGCGGGGAACCTTGTCGACGCAGGTCAGGCAGGGTATGCGCCGGGCCAGGGACCCGGTGTGGGGACCTCCCGTTCCTCCTCGACCTTGGTGTCGAACAGCCGGAACCCGCGGCGCAGGTAGTTGTCCATCGCGTGCGCACCGTCCTTGCTGCACGTGTGCAGCCACACCCGCTTCGTCGGGGTCAACTCGGGCCACCGCTCCGCGAGGCCCCAGGCCCGGCCCGCGCCGTACGACAGCAGATGGCCGCCGATCCCGCGCCCCCGGAACGCCGGGAGCAGACCGAAGTGGACGATCTCCACGACGCCGTCGTCCTGCGGGACCAGTTCCGCATAGCCGGCGGGGGTGCCCCGGTCGAGGGCGACCCAGGTCTCCACGCCGGGCCGGTCCAGGTGCTCCAGCCAGCGGGCGTGGCTCCAGCCGAGCCGGTCGGTCCAGCGGATGTCACCGCCGACCGAGGCGTAGAGGAAGCGGCTGAACTCGGGGGAGGGGACCTGGGCGCGGACGATCCCGACATCGCCGTCGGGTGCGGCGGCGGGCAGCAGGTCGGCCGGGGAGATCTGTTCCAGGGACCAGGTGGTGACGGTGACGGTGCTCATGCGGGTCAGCGAATCATCTAACCCAGCGACCTGTCGATGGAGGTCAGCGGGACGGTGAAGAGCATCCGGTCGGTCACCGACCACACCTCGCCGGTCGGCTGCGCGTAGGACAGCGACCCGGCGTGCTCCGCCCAGCAGTGGTGCGCCGCGTCCGAGCCGCAGCGTGCCGAGCGCGCCCCCTTGGTGTCCTGGCGCCACAGGCTGCCGTGGCCGTCCAGGTCGCCGGGCGGGTGTCCGAGGTACCAGGCGGTGCGGGCCGAGCCCGGCGGCCGGTGGGACAGCACCCCGCGGATGCCGGCGGCCCGTGTCGTGTACGCCTCCACCGCGTCCGCACGTCCCGCGGCATCGGTGGCGAGCAGTCCACTGCGGGCCGGGTCGGAACTGAACGAGTAGCGCCACAGCCGGGCCCGACGGTCGCCGCCGGCGGCGGTCTCCTCGCCGACGACCAGGCTGTCCGGCGCCGTGCCGCGGTCCAGGGAGATCGTGCCCGGACACGGGGAGCCGGTCGCGGTGCACCGCCCTGCCGGGTAGCGGTAGGCGGCGACGGCGGGCATCACATACCGGTGGCCGTCGGCCGACCAGCCGCCCGGTACGCGGCCGATCGCCGTGCCGTCGACCGTGGTGCGCTGGATCCGGTTCAGGTCGTACACATAGAGCGCTTCGGTGCTGTCGGCGGCCGTGGTGACCAGCAGTTTGTCCTGGTACCAGACCATGCCGGAGACCCGCGAGGACAGGCCCCGGTAGTCGCGGCCGTCGGCGGTGGGGACCACGAGCAGCACCCAGCGGTAGGAGGGCCGGGCCGGGTCGTCGGCGTTCACGAAGGCGACCCGGGCCAGGCCCCGGTCGGCGGCAGGCCCGTCCGTGGTGCTGTGCGTGGCGCCCGCGAGCAGCACACGGTGCTCGCCCCACAGCCCGTCGTCGTCCGCGTCCGCCGAGGTGGTCACCGAGGCGGTCCGCCAGTCCCGCACGGCGTCGGCGGGATCCCAGCAGTACGCGCGCCGGGGTGCCGGCGCGACCGGTAGCGCGTCCCGGTCGCCGGCCGGGCACTCGGCCGCGGTGCGCAGCGTGCGGTCGGCGCTCCTGAGGACGGCGTCGACACCGACCGGACTGCCCATCGCGGAGGCCAGCCGGTCCAGGGTCCGGCGCGGCACCGGGCGCTCCTCCAGCCGCAGCTTCGCGGTATCCGCGGCGGAGGCCAGCGGCTTGAGTGCGCCCGGGTCGTCGGCGACCGTGGCCTGCGAGGCGCTGATCAGGGTGGCGGCCGCGGTGAGGGCGAGCGCGGCCCCGGCCAGGACGCCGCGCAGCGCCTGGCCCCGCCTGCGCCGGCGATGTCTGCCGCGATGCTTCATAGTTCCTCCCGAGGCGGGCCAACTGCGCCTGATGGTCCGTACGTTGACCATGGAGCAGGTGGGGAGCCCGTAGGGGGATGCTACGGCAGGAGCGGGCCGCGGCGGTCGAAGACCCTGCAAATATGCGGAAGATACCGCCGGATGTGCCGAATCGGATGCGCCGCATATGCCACTGGCCGTACCCTTTCACCGCCCGCGTGCCGCCGTGACCGCCGGGGCCGTCGAGTGCGGCAGCAGGTCGCGGCTCTGGTCGGGGAGCAGCAGCTCGACCTCGGCGTCCTCGCAGAAACGATACGGCCTGTGGCACAGGAGCGCCCCGAGATAGCGCCGTATCCGCGACAGCTCCGCGCGCACCGTCACCGTGCGGGACGGATCGCCGAACACGTCCTCGGCCAGGTCCGCCGCGCTGCGCCCGTCCCGGTGCACGGCCAGCAGATAGAGCAACTCCGCGTGCCGCAGACTCAGTTCCCGCGACCAGGAGGCCGCACCCGCGGACACCGTCACCGACCGGCGGTGCGGCCGCGCCAGATCCAGCACCACCCGGGTCGCGGCGGGCGGCGGCTGCCCGTCGACCGTGCGCACCAGCCAGCCCCCGGCCAGCGGCTCCACCATGCAGGCGCCGAGCCCCGGCAGCCAGCGCCGCCCCGCCGTCAGCGACTTGGGCAGCGTCACCCGCCGGGTGTACGGCATCCCCGTGACCGCCGCCGTCCAGCCGTTCCCGTCCACCACCAGGGCACGCTCGGCCAGCCGCGCGAGCACCGGCGCCGCCACGGCACGCAGCCGCTCCAGCGACCCGTGATGCTGCTCCCGCAGCCGCGCCTCGGCCAGCTTCGCCACCGAGGCGACCCAGGCCAGCGTGGCCGGATGCATGGTCTCCAGCGGGCCGCTGACGTCCACCACGCCGAGCAGCCGGCCGTCCCGGGGATCGGTGATCGGGGCGCCCGCACAGGTCCAGGAGGCGTGCGTGCGGACGAAGTGCTCGGCGCCGAACACCTGGACGGGCCGGCCCACCACCGCCGCGGTGCCCACGCCGTTGGTGCCGACGACGTCTTCCCGCCAGTCGGCACCCAGGTCGAAACCGAGACCGTCGGCCTTGCGCAGCACCGATGCGGAACCCTCGCGCCACAGCACCCGGCCGTCCGCGTCCGCGACCACCATGATGTGGTGGGCGGTGTCCACGGCCGAAAGCAGTCCCTCGCGCAGCACCGGCAGGATCTGCGCGAGCGGCGACCCCTCCCGTCGGCGCCGCACCTCGTCCGGGCTGAGCGGCTCCGGCTTGAAGCCGTGGTCCGGGTCGACGCCGCCGCGCAACATCCGCCCCCAGGACTGCTCGATCACCGGCCGGGGTGCGAGCCGCGCACGCCGGCCCGCCAGCGTGGCCTCGCGCACCTCGCTGAGCAACCGCGCAGCCTGCGCGGCGTCTACGGCGGCGAGCTGGGCCACGGTCATCGGCGGGTTCGCCACTGGGATCCTCCCGCAAGCGTCGAGCGGTCGTCGGCATGCCATCCGGGCGTTCGTCTCCGGTCCGACCGCCGTTTCCCATACTGCCGGTTCGCTTGTGCCGGACGCATACCCTCCGCGCACAGCCGCCGACATGTTGCAACCCCCTGCAACCCTGGTGGTCGGCCCGAGGGTGGCCAAAACTTGAGGTGCGTCGCCCAGAGCGGCGCTCGTGGCCCGGACGGGCCCGAGACGGGGGTGGTGCCGTGTCGGCGCAGCACCACCCCCGCGACGCGTGCCCGCCGCTCAGGGCTTCGGCCGCGCCCGGTCCACCACCGACGCCAGGTCCAGCGAGGGCGGCAGGGTCCCGAAGGCGGAGCCCCAGTCGCCGCCGAGCCGCGACGCGCAGAACGTGTCGGCGACCTCGGGCGGCGCGTACCGGACCAGCAGCGATCCCTGGAGCACCAGCGCCATCCGCTCCACCAGCCGCCGCGCCCGTCCCTCCACGCTCTCCAGGTCGCCGAGTTCGGTCAGCAGGGCCTTCACCGCCCCGTCCAGCCGGTGGTCCGCGCCGCGGGCCAGGCCGACCTCCAGCAGGAAGGCGTCCAGCGCCTGCGGTTCGCGGCGCAGCGCCCGCAGCACGTCCAGCGCCTGCACGTTCCCGGCGCCCTCCCACACGGAGTTGAGCGGCGACTCGCGCACCAGCCGGGGCAGCCCCGACTCCTCGACATAGCCGTTGCCGCCCAGGCACTCGGCCGCCTCCACCGCCACCGGCGTACACCGCTTGGTCACCCAGTACTTGGCGGCCGGCACCGCGAGCCGCAGCAGCGCCTGCTCCCGCTCGCCCCCGTCGTCACAGGCGGCGGCCAGCCGCAGCCCGAGCGCCGTCGCGGCCTCCGACTCCAGGGCGAGATCGGCCAGCACATTGCGCATCAGCGGCTTGTCGACCAGCTTGCCGCCGAAGGCCTCGCGGTGCGTGCAGTGGTGCACCGCCTGGGCCACCGCCTGCCGCATCAGCCCCGCCGAGCCGAGCACACAGTCGATCCGGGTCGCGGCGACCATCTCGATGATCGTCGCCACCCCGCGTCCCTCCTCGCCCACCCGGCGCGCCCAGGTCCCCGCGAACTCGACCTCCGCGGACGCGTTCGAGCGGTTGCCCAGTTTGTCCTTGAGGCGCTGGAGGAGGAAGACGTTGCGGCTGCCGTCCGCCAGCACCCGCGGGACGAGGAAGCAGGTCGGTCCCTGCGGCGCCTGCGCCAGCACCAGGAAACCGTCGGACATGGGCGCCGAGCAGAACCACTTGTGCCCGGTCAGCTCGTACGTCCCGGGCTCGGCGAGCGGCCGGGCCCGCGTCGTGTTGGCCCGTACGTCGCTGCCGCCCTGCTTTTCGGTCATGCCCATGCCGAAGACAGCGCCGGGCTTCTCCCCGGCGGGCCGCAGCTCGCGCTCGTAGACCGTGCACGTCAGCCGGGGCTCCCACTCCGCCGCGAGCGCGGGGTCGGCGCGCAGCGCGGGCACCGCGGCATGGGTCATGGACAGCGGACAGCAGGTGCCGGCCTCCGCCTGGGTCCAGACCAGGAACCCCGCGGCCCGCCGCACATGCCCGGCCGGGCGGACCCAGGCGGTGGTCAGCCCCGCCGAGATCCCCTTGCCCAGCAGCCGGTGCCAGGCCGGGTGGAAGTCGACCTCGTCGATCCGGTGGCCGTAGCGGTCGTGTGTGCGCAGCCGTGGCGGGTTCTCGTTCGCCTGCGCCGCCCACTCCTGCACCTGCACCGAGCCGGCGGACCGGCCGAGCGCGGACAGTTCGGCGCGCACCTCGTCGAGCAGGGCGGGGTCGGTGTGCCGCTCGACCGCCTCCGCGAGGGCGCGGTCCGCGGTGAACAGGTCGTAGCCGACCAGCGGGGGAGGCTGGTTCGTCACGGTGTGGGTGGTGGTGCCTGCCATGTCTGCGAACCTATCCGGGACGACGGCGGAGAGCACCACAGTGACACAAAGGCGGCGCCGGACGTGCTGCCCGGCCCTCGCCCGCCCCGGCCGCACCCCCGGAAGGTGAGGGCGACGCGGCACGGCGGATACCTTTGGGTCGTGCAGCCAGCAAGTGAGATCCCCGAGCGGCCTTCTGGGCGCCTCCACCGGGCACGCGCCCTCTACCGGAACGTCTCCAAGCGGAGGACCGCCTGGCTGCTGCTCAAGGACACCGTCAACTCCTGCCTGGAGTACCGCATCCTGGGCCTGGCCGCCGAGGCTGCGTTCTTCACGCTGCTGTCGGTGCCGCCGCTGCTGCTGAGCCTGATCGGACTGCTCGGCTACGTCGACGACTGGACCGGCGCCGACACCATCCAGAGCCTGGAGACCAATCTGCTGGACGCCTCCCGCACGGTCCTGTCGGACAAGGGCGTCAAGGAGATCGCCGAGCCGATCCTGCACGACGTGATGCAGGGCGGCCGGCCCGACGTCATCTCCATCGGTTTCCTGTTCGCGCTGTGGTCCGGCTCCCGCGCGGTGAACGTCTTCATCGACACGATCACCGTGATGTACGGCCTCGACGGCGTCCGGGGCATCGTACGGACCCGGCTGATGGCGTTCCTGCTGTTCATCGTCGCGCTGCTGATCGGCTCGGTGGCGCTGCCGCTGATGGTGGCGGGGCCGGACGCGGTGGTGCGGATCGTGCCCTGGTCGGAGACGGTCGTGCAGGTCCTGTACTGGCCCGTCGTGATCGTGCTGTCGATCGCCTTCCTGACCACGCTGTACCACGTCTCCGTGCCCGTGCGCTCGCCGTGGATCGAGGACGTGCCCGGTGCGCTGGTGGCCCTCGCGATGTGGGTCCTCGGCAGCTTCCTGCTCCGCATCTATCTGACCCACACGATCGAGGGCGCCACCATCTACGGCTCCCTGGCCGCCGCGGTGGCGGTCCTGCTGTGGGTCGGGGTGTCCGCGTTCGCTGTGCTCGTCGGCGCCGCCGTGAACGCCGCGATCGACCGGGTCTGGCCGGCCGCCGCCACGGCCGCGGCCCGCGCCGCCAACGAGCGGCAGCGCGAGGTCCAGGTCGCCGAGTACGTCGCCAGGGCCGCCGCCATCCGGGACCCCGACGACCCCGACGACCCCGACATGCCGTCCGAGTTCCCCGAACGCTGGTCCCGGTTCCTGCCCCCGGAAGACGTGACCGCGCGCCTGCGCACCCACCTCAAGAACACCCCCCACCCCAAGCCGAACGAGCCCACGTCCTCGCCGGACAAGTAACGCGAACGCCCCCACGCCGGGGACTTCGACCCCAGATCCCCCTGCGGCTGCGGTCTCCCCGACCCCGGCCGCGTCGCCAGCGGCGCCCCGTTCCGGGCCCGGTCCCGGTGTCGATGACCGGCTGTGAACACTCCGGGGGCGTGCGGCTGGCACGCTTCCGGTGCCTGGTGGTGTCGCGGGCGGTGGTTCGTTCTGGCGCCGGCGTCCTGCGTCGGGGTCTCGCCCCTGAATGCCCTCGCGGCCGGGACTTGCCCGGGGTGCCCCTGCGGCTTGGCGGCTTCCTCACGCCCGGCCGTGTTGTTGGCGGCGCCCCGTGATGGGTGGTACGTGGTCGGGTCAACTCCGCTGCGCCGAGTGCGGACAGCGGTCTTTGCCCGGTTGTCGGAGGGCGCGTCTACGCTGGCCTCCATGGACGCACTCGCCGGCCTGCTGGAGGGCCCACGCGCGCGTGGCGCCTTCATGATCCGTGCGTGTTTCGACCCGCCGTGGGCCGTGCGGGTGGCCGACCGGGCGCTGCTGACGGTGATGCTGATGGTCCGCGGCGACGCCTGGATCACGCCGGACAGCGGCGAGCGCGTGCGGCTGCGCGCCGGGGATCTCGCCATCGCCCGCGGCCCGGCCCCGTACACCTGCGCCGACGACCCCGACACCCCGCCACAGGCGCTGATCCTGCCGGGCGGCGAGTGCAGCTACCCCGACGGGACCTCGCTCGGGGGATCCATGGACCTCGGCGTCCGCACCTGGGGCGACCGCGTCGACGGGGCCACGGTGATGCTGATCGGCACCTACCCGGTGCACGGCGAGATCGGCGGCCGGCCGCCGGCCGCGCTGCCGCCGCTGCTCACCCTCACCGCCGATGTGTGGGAGTGCCCGCTCACCCCGTTCCTCGCGCAGGAGATCGTGCGCGACGAACCGGGCCAGGTGGTCGTCCTGGACCGGCTGCTCGACCTGCTGGTCATCGCTGCCCTGCGGGCCTGGTTCGCCCGCCCGGACGCGGCCGCCCCGGCCTGGTACCGGGCGCTCGCCGATCCGGTCGTCGGCCGCGCCCTGCGGCTGCTCCAGGACGAACCGGCCCATCCCTGGACGGTCGCGTCGCTCGCCGCCGAGGCCGGGGTGTCCCGGGCGGCGCTCGCCCGCCGCTTCACGGACCTGGTCGGCGAGCCCCCGATGTCCTATCTCACCGGCTGGCGCCTCGCCCTCGCCGCCGACCTGCTGCGCGACACCGACGACACCCTCGCCGCCACCGCCCGCAAGGTCGGTTACGGCAGCTCGTTCGCCTTGTCCACCGCCTTCAAACGGGTGTACGGGGTCAGCCCGCAGAAGCACCGGGGGCGGGCGGCGTAACCTGGCCCGCGTGTACGAGGAGCGGTCGTCCCGGCTGACCGGCGCGGTGGTGTGGCACATCACCCCGGACGACATCGCCCCGGACGGCGCCGCCGGCCGGCCCGTGCTGCCGGACGGCTGCATGGACCTGCTGTGGAACGAGGGCCGGCTGCTGGTCGCGGGCCCGGACACCCGTGCGTACACGTCTCACGGTCCGGCCCGCCGCTGGGCCGGCCTCCGCTTCCGGCCGGGCACCGCGCCCGCGTTCTTCGGCGTGCCCGCACACGAACTACGCGACCAGCGGGTGGAGTTGGCCGACCTGTGGTCCGCCACGCAGGTGCGCCGCCTGGCCGCCCGCGTCGACGCGGCGGCCGACCCGGTGACGGCGCTGGAGGACATCGCCCTGGAGCGGGCGGCCGACCTGGCGGCGCCCGAGCGCTGGGTGACCCGCCTGGTCGAGGCCCTGGAAGCGGGCCGTCCGGTGGCCGCCACCGCCGACGAACTCGGTATCGGCGCCCGCCAGTTGCACCGCCGCAGCCGTAACGCGTTCGGCTACGGCCCGAAGACGCTGGCCCGCGTGCTGCGCCTGCAGCGGGCCCTGCGGCTGGCCCGGTCCGGGGTGCCGCTCGCCGAGACCGCGATCCGGGCCGGCTATGCCGACCAGCCCCATCTGTCCCGGGACGTACGGGAGTTGGCGGGTATGCCGCTGGGGCGGCTACTCGGCGGCGGGTAGCGGCGCGAACAGGTCGACGCCGTTGCCGTCGGGGTCGTGCACGGTGGCGTACCGCTGCCCCCAGAAGGCGTCCCACGGCTTCAGCTCTCCGTGGTAACCGGCGTCCACCAGGTCCTGGTACACGGCGTCGACCTCGGTCGGCGAGGCGCATCGGAAGGCGAGCGCGACCCGGCCCCCGCCGGCCGGCGGGCGCCATCCGGGGGCGAAGGAGCGGACGGTCTCCTCGGTGTCCAGGGCCAAGGTCAGCCCGCCGGGCAGTTCCGCCTCGACATGCGGCTGCTCCTCGGCTCCCGCGGGGAAGTCCAGACCGAGGCGGCGGTAGAAGGCGAGCGAGGCGGGCAGGTCGGAGGCGACCACGCCGATCACGGCGAATCGTGGAGTCATGCCGTCACCGTAGGCGCGGGCGGGCCGCCGGTCTTGAACGAATCGGACATCTCCCCGGGCGCCGGGGGCGGAGCGGGATGAGTGGTGCGACTTCCGCGCCCACCTGCGCGATGGCATCGGCTGGGCGGCCCGTGGCGACGACGACCAGTGACGTTTCTCCGGTGAACCGCTTGCGCCGATGGAGTGAGTAAAGCGCGCGCAGGGTGATGGTCACGCGAACCCATAGACATCCTCTTGTCCTGGTAAAGGACCACCCCCTACGGGAGGAAGTCAGACCATGACGCACGGGAAGAAACTGCGCGAGCGGATCGCCGCGCCGGGGACCACTCCGCTGATCGGCGTGTACGACATGTACTCGGCGTCGATCGCGGCCCAGCACTACGACGGGATGTTCGTCTCCGGCTTCGGCTTCGCGGCCTCGTACTACGGCCTGCCGGACATCGGGTTCATCGCCTGGCCCGACATGGTCGCGTTCGTCCAGCGGCTGCGGGGCGCGTTCCCGCACCACCACCTGCTGGTGGACATCGACGACGGCTACGTCGACCCCGAGGTCGCCTGCCACGTCGTCGAGGGTCTGGAGCGGATCGGCGCCTCCGGGGTGATCCTGGAGGACCAGAAGCGCCCGCGGCGCTGCGGCCACGCCGACGGCAAGCAGGTGCTGCCGCTGGAGGAGTACCTGGAGAAGCTGGAGCAGGTGCTGGCGACCCGTCAGGACCTGGTCGTGGTGGCCCGTACGGACGCCACCGACGAGCACGACATCCTGCACCGGGCCGAGCGGCTCGCCGCCACCGACGCCGACGTGGTGCTGGTCGACGGGGTGCGCAGCGTGGCGTGGATCCGCCGGATCCGCGAGGTCGTCGGCGGCAAGCCGCTGCTGTTCAACCAGATCGCGGGCGGCAAGTCGCCCCGGCTGTCGCTGGGCGAGCTGACCGACCTCGGCGTGGACGTCGCGATCTACAGCACGCCGTGTCTGTTCGCGGCCCACCAGGCGATGGACTCAGCGCTCACCGAACTCAAGGCGGCGGACGGCCGGTTGGCCGAGGTGGACGCGGCGAGCGGGGTCGGCGTCAGGGCGTCCACCCGGCTGCTGGAGCAGAACATCGCCCGGGACCGGCAGGTGCCCGAGAGCGTGGGCGTGTGATGCGTGCCCTGCCCGGGCTGCGCGCGGCGACGGTGGCCGCCGCGGCCCTGCTCGGGGCCGCGGCCACGCCCGCGGTCGCGGACGGCAGCCTGATCACCGTCCTCGACAACTCGCGGTCCGACTCGATCCTGGAGGTCGACCGCACGGCGAACCTCCAGACCGGCCGCGGCACCGCGGGCAGCGATCATGACGGCAGCGCCGTCGACGCCATCCAGGCCCTCATGGGCGAGGGCGCCGCGGACGACGAGGACTGACCCCACCGGAGCCGACGGCCGGGCCCCGCCGAAGGGTGCCCGGCCGCACCTCCGCATCGGTGCAGACACCACGGCGCGCGGCCGGCTCCGGGTGGGGCAGCGCGGCAGTGGCCGGGTGCGGGAGCGTTGTGGCTGGGCGTGCGGTTCCCCACGCCCCTTCAGGGCGACAGCGCTCGTGCTGCCCGGGTCCGCCGGCCGTTGTCGCTGCCGGGGGCTCCGTCCGCTGCGGGGTCGGCACGGCGGGGGGCGGGGTCGGTGTGCCGGTCCGGGGTGGGTGGCCGTGCCGGTGCGGTGGACGAGCCGGGTGGACAGTTGCGTGCGGGTTCCCTCCGGGTGGTCGCCGCGCGTCATCCGCACCAGGAGCCGCAGCGCCGTGGCCGCCGTCTCCGCCAGCGGCCGGCGGACCGCGGTCGGCGCCGGGACGGACCAGCGGGCCACGGGCAGGTCGTCGAAGCCGACCACGCTCACGTCGTCCGGCACCGCGAGCCCCCGCTCGGCCAGTGCCCCGCACACCCCGGGGGCCATCCGGTCCGAGCCGACGCACACGGCCGTCGGCGGCTCGGGCAGATCGAGCAGTTCCAGCGTGCGCAGCCGGCCGGCGCTCTCGTGGAATGCGCGGAATCACGGGCGGGTGGGCTTTCGAAACCCGGACCACAGCGCACGCCGTCCCACGGCACGCCGGCGTACGCCGAACAGCCTTCCGGGCGCTGCGCAGCCCGGAATACCGGCGGACGATGGAGTGCTCTGATGTCACCGGTGCAAGCGCGCGGCGGGAGGAGCTGGTGGGCGGATGACGGCAGACCAGGCGGGCCCCGTGGTCACCACGCCGTACGGGGCGGTACGCGGCAGATACGAGCGCGGCGTCGCGGTGTTCCGCGGCATCCCGTACGCGGCCCCGCCCTTCGGGCCCCGCCGGTTCCGCCCGCCCGAGCCGCCCGCACCCTGGGACGGCGTGCGGGACGCGGGAGCCTTTGGGCCGACCGCGCCGAAGCCACCGTACTCGGAGGCGTTCGCGCACTATCTGTCCGACCCGGACGTGCCCGGCGACGACTGCCTCAATCTCAATGTATGGACCCCCGAGCCGGGGCCCGGCGCCCGGCTCCCGGTCCTGGTGTGGCTGCACGGCGGCGCCCTGACCCGGGGCTCCTCCGCCGTGCCGGTCTACGACGGACACGCCTTCGCCCGCGACGGCGTCGTCCTCGTCTCCCTCAACTACCGGCTCGGCGTCGAGGGGTACGGACTGTTCCCGGACGCGCCCGCCAACGCCGGACTGCGCGACCAACTGGCCGCGCTGCGGTGGGTGCACGCGTCGGTCGCGGCCTTCGGCGGCGACCCCGACCGGATCACCCTGGCCGGACAGTCGGCGGGGGCGATCAGCATCGGCGCGCTGATCGCCGCACCGCAGGCCCAGGGTCTGGTGCGGCGGGCGATCCTGCAGAGCGGGCCGCCGGAGGCCGCCGAGCGGGACAAGGTACGGCGCATGGTGCGCCGCATGGCCACCCGGCTGAAGATCCCCGCCACCGCCGAGGCCTTCGCCGCCGTCGACCGGGACCTCCTGCTGCGCACCCAGGCCGAGGTGGGCCGGCTGAGCAGCCCCGTCCTGGGCGGCCCCGCCTTCGGCATCGTCGTCGACGGCGACATCGTGCCGTACGACCCGCTGGAGGCGCTGACCGAGGGGAACGCCGCGCGCGACGTCGACCTCCTCCTCGGCTGGACCCGCGACGAGTACCGGCTGTGGCTGGTCCCCGGCGGGCTGATGGACCACGTGGACCGGCTCGGCCCGGTCGCGCTGGCCGGCGCGATGGCCCGCTGCCACTGCGGCCACGAGGTGCCGCGCGGCTACCGTGCCCTGCACCCCGAGGCCCGCACCGCCGAGATCGTCGGCCAGTTGGTCACCGACCACCTGCTGCGCCGCCCGCTGCACCGGCTGGCCGACTCCCGCCCCGGCTCCTGCCACGTCTACGAGTTCGCCTGGCCCTCCAACCTCCCCGACCTCGGCGCCTGCCACGCCCTCGAACTGGGCTTCGTGTTCGACACCGGGGACAACCCCGAGTCACGGAAGCTGGCGGGCGAGGGCGGCCCGCGGGAACTGTGCGACGCCATGCACGGAGCCTGGGTACGGTTCGCCGCCGGCGGTGATCCCGGGTGGCGGGCCTGGGACGACCGTCACCCGGTGCGGGTCTTCGGGGACGGCGATCCGTATACCGCGTACGGTCCGCGCGATCGTGAACTCGCCTTGTGGACGGCCGGTGACGCCCGTGAGCCCGTCCCCGTCGGTGGTGCTCCGTCCGTGCGTGGCACGGAAGTGGCCTCCGCGGTACGCCGATTGCGCCGCACGATGCGCGCACGCTCGCGCTGACGTCGACGGCGGCGGGGGCGCGGGTTGTGCTGGGGGGGGCGGGGGTGGGGCGTACGCGGTTGCGCTGAGTCCGCCGGCGGACGGGGTACGTGGTCGCGCCGAAACTGACGGGCGGAGCGTACGCGGGTTGCACCTGCGCCCGAGTGCGGCGGCGCAGGTGCATACGCGGTTGCGCCCGAGTGCGGCGGTGAGTGGGGTGTGCGCGGGGCGCTCAGGGGGGTGTGAGGGTGCGGGTGATCGTTGTGATGGTTCGTGGTCGCACTCGGCGGTGGCCGCCGATCAGGCGGGCGTCTGCCGCCCGCTGTTCCTCGGCTTGGTCGACGCTGTTGCGCCTTGCGCGGTGGTGGGTGTGCGGGGCGCTCAGGGGGGTGTGAGGGTGCGGGCGATCGTCGCGGTGGTTCGCGGTCCCACCCGGCAGCAGCCGCCGATCAGCCGGGCGCCCGCCTCCCGCCACTCCTCGACCTGCTCGGCACGGAAGCCGGCCCGGCCGTACCAGGCGTGGGCCGCGGCGTCCCAGGACTCGCCGCTGTTGGGGTAGGCGACGACCGGCTTGCCGGTGACCCGCGCGGCCGTCTGGACCGCCCGGCCGACGTCCTCCGGGGCGCAGCAGTTCACGCCGACCGCGATCACCTCGTCGGCGTCCGCGGCCGGGGCGAACGCCTCCGCCAAGGGCTGCCCGGCCCGGGTGCGGTCCCCGTCCACGGTGTACGACAGCCAGGCGGGCACGCCGAGACCGCGCACCGCCCGTAGCAGTGCGGCCGCCTCATCGGTGTCCGGAACGGTCTCCAGGGCCAGCACGTCCGGGGCGGCACCGGCCAGCACCTCCAGGCGCGCGCGGTGGAAGCGTTCCAGCTCCGCCACGCTCAGCCCGTACCGGCCCCGGTACTCGGAGCCGTCCGCGAGCATCGCGCCGTACGGCCCCGCCGACGCGGCCACCCACAGCGGACGCGTGATCCCCTCGGCGCGGGCGCGCCGCGCGGCGTCCCGGGCCAGCTCCACGCTGAGCGCGAGCAGCCGGGCCGCCTCCGCGCGGCCGATCCCCCGCCGCGCGAAGCCCTCGAAGGTGGCCTGGTAGGAGGCGGTGATCGCCACGTTCGCGCCCGCCCTGAAATAGGCGAGGTGCGCCTCGGCGACCGCCTCGGGCCGCTCGGCCAGCAGCCGCGCCGACCACAGCGCGTCCCCCAGGTCGTGCCCCGCGGATTCCAGCTGATTGGACAGGCCGCCGTCGAGCACGACCGCTCCGGCGCGCAGCGCCTCGGCGAGCGGGGGTGTGCTGTCGCTGCTCATGCCCCGACGCTAACCGATGCCGCGCACAGCCCGGCGGCGTCTCAGGGGCCGGGCCGGGCGCCCGCCGGGCACATGACCGACGACCGAGGTCTAGAAAGCGCTTGTCGGGAGCGGTACGGTCCAGCCGCCGGACCTTTCGCCAGGACGGAGGTGATCGCAGTGAGCCGCTTCAGCGGTCTGCGCATCGCCGTACCGCCCGGCACCACCGGCCCGGTCCGTGATGAGCTTCTCGCCCGGCGTCCGGTGCCCGGGGGCGCCGTGCGGGCGGGATGAAGCCCTGGGGCGCCCCGACCGGAACCGGGGCGTCCCAGGCCGGCGGCCCGGTTCCGCCCCGGAACCGACACCGTTTCAGTTCACATAGCGGCTTACGGTTTCCGGGTGGATGACGAGGCGCACCTGGTCCGCGGCCAGGATTCCGGCGAGTTCGTCGGCGCGGACCGGGTCGCTGAGGTTCCAGTAGCGGGCGGCCAGGCGGGCGCACAGATCGTGGGCTCCGTCGCTTTCCACCGTGGTGCGGCCCGTGACCGACAGCCAGCGCTCGCGTTCGCCCACGGGGGCGGCGACGACGAGCGAGGCACGGGGGTCCCGGCGCAGACGCCGCACTTTGACCGAGTCCGGGGCCGTGAACAGCTGGACCGTGCCCTCGGCCGTGGCCTCGAACCACACCGGGCGGGGCTGTGGCGGAAGCGGCCCCGCGGCCACGGACAGGAAGCCGTGCAGGGGGCGTCGGAGGAATTCGAGGTCCTGCGGGGTCAGCGAACCGGCGTCGGTGCTCATCACAGTCCTTCCGGTGGTGAGGGGAAATGGTTGGGGGCAGCGCCGCCAGGGTCCCGCCGCCGCGGCCCGCACGACGTAGTCCTCGAAGGTCCGGGGCGCCCGTCCCAGCACGGTGGCGAGGTCATCCGTCGTAGTGGGCGCCGTCCTCAGGTGCCGGGGTCGGATCAGTCGAACCGGGTCGGGCTCGATCGGGAGACGGCACGCACCGGCGTGCCGCGCGGCCGCAACCGGGCGACGATCCGTCGGCCGGTCCTGCCCGTCGTACCGAGGACGAGAGCGGTGTCGTTGCTCATGAGGCCGATTGAACCCGGCCGACTCGGACGATCCCATAGGCGAGAAGCCGGATCGCCTGTGTGTGCGTCTAACCTCGCTGAGGTGGACGTGTTCAGTGACCTGATCCGTGGGGTGCGGGCCCACGGCTCGTTGTCCGGCAGTTCGACCCTGTCCCCGCCCTGGGCACTGCACTTCGTGGACGGCGCGCCGCTGACCCTGTGCACCGTGCTCACCGGGGCGGGCTGGATCGTGCCGGAGCACGGCCCGCCCGAGCCGCTGCGCGCCCACGAGACGATCGTCGTGCGCGGCCCCGCGACCTTCACCTTCGTCGACGAGGTCGGCACCCGGGCCGAACCGGTCGCCTGCGGCGAGCACTGCGCGACGCCCGAGCAGGGCGGGACCCGGCACCGGCGCGGCTGGCACGACCCCGGCGGGGACACCGGTGCCGGCCCCGGTGCGACGACGCTGATCGTCGGCGCCTATCCGGTGCGCGGCGAGATCAGCCGCCGACTGCTGGACGCGCTGCCCGTCGTGCTGCGCGTGGACGCCGGGGGCACGGCCGACCCCGTGCTGGACCATCTCGCCGCCGAGGTCGCCGTCGACGCACCGGGCCAGCAGGTCGTACTCGACCGGCTGCTGGACTGGATGCTGGTCTGCACGCTGCGGGAGTGGTTCGACCGGCCCGGCGGCGAGCCCCCGGCCTGGTGGGCCGCCCAGCGGGACCCGGTGGTCGGCGACGCGCTGCGTCTGCTGCACGCCGAACCGGCGGCACCCTGGACGGTCACCGCGCTGGCCGAGCGCACCAAGGTGTCGCGTTCGACGCTGGCCAAGCGGTTCGCCGACCTGGTCGGCGAACCGCCGCTGACCTATCTCACCCGCTGGCGCATGACGCTCGCGGCGGACCTCCTGGTAGAGCGGGAGGCCGCAACCGTCGCGGAGATCGCCCGCACCGTGGGTTACTCCGACCCGTTCGGGTTCAGCGCGGCGTTCAAACGGGTCCGCGGCGTCAACCCGAGCGAGTTCCGGCGCACCGCGACCACCGCCTTCCCGGCGGACGGGCGCGGCGCGCGGAGCTGACCGACGCCGCACCGGAGCGGCCGGTGTCAGCGGGTGAACTTCTCTACGGCCGCCGGGGTGACGGGGGTGAAGAAGTTGACGAGGTTGCCGTCGGGGTCGCGGAACAGCAGCGAGCGGTTGCCCCAGGGCATCGTGGTGGGCTCGGTGACGAAGTCGGTGACGGTGTCGCCCAGGTTCCGGTACACGCGGTCCACGTCGTCGACCAGGAACTCGGTGATCACGCTGTGGCTGTCCGCCGGGCGGGCCGAGCCCGGGGCGAACAGCGGGACGGTGCGGGTGCTCGCGATCGCGAGGGTGGCCCTCGGGGTCCTCAGTTCGGCGAAGTCCTCCGTGGCCCATGCCGCCCGCACGCCCGTGGCGCGCTCGTAGAAGGCGACGAGGCGCGCCACGTCGCCGGTGATGATGCGGATCGAGACGAAGTCCATGGTGATCTCCTCGGCTGATGAAGTCGTCGGGCCTCGCAGGTTAGGAGAAATAGGGGACAGAACCGGTCCTGTATCCGCGTTAGGGTTGCGTTCATGCCTCGCCCCACCGGCCGCGTGCTGACGCTCCTGGAACTGCTGCAGTCCGGCGGCACCCGGACGGTGGCCGAACTCGCCGATCGGCTCGGCGTCGACGGGCGCACCGTGCGGCGGTACGTGAACCAGCTGACCGAACTCGACGTGCCCGTGGAGTCGGTGCGCGGCCGCTACGGCGGATACCGGCTCGCCCCCGGGTACCGGCTGCCTCCGCTGATGCTCGGCGACGACGAGGCGCTGGCCGTGCTGCTCGGCCTGGTCGCGGGCCGCCGGGCGGGGCTGACGACGACGCAGCGCACGGCGAGCGAGACGGCGTCGGCCAAGATCCGGCGGGTGCTGCCCAAACACCTGGCACGCCGGCTCGACACGCTCCTGGAATCCCTCGACTTCACGGACCGGCCCGGCCCGGACGCCGGCCCGGACGCCGGGATCCTGCTCACCCTCGCCGACGCGGTGCGCCACCGCAGGCCGGTTTCGCTCAGATACACCGACGGCCACGGCCGGCGCACCGAGCGCACGCTGCACGCGTACGGCATCGTCGCTCATGCGGGCCGGTGGTACGTCACCGGCACGGACGCCGGGATCGGCGAGGACCGGACCTTCCGGCTCGATCGCATCGCGGACGCGCGAACCCTGCCCGGCTCCTTCGAGGCGCCCACGGGTCCCGGTCCTGCGCAGCGCATGCTGTCGGGGTTCGCCGCGGCCGAGTACCGGCACGAGGTGACCCTGCGGATCCACGGCACGGTCGAGCAGATCCGCGCCCGCCTCCCCGCCGGCGTCGCACGCCTGGCCGAGCACGCGCCCGCGGCGGACGAGGACCGGACGGCCGAGCGCTGGCGGCGCGTCGAACTGCGGGCGGAACGCCTCGACTGGCTGCCGCCGGTGCTCGCCGCACTCGACCGGCCGTTCGTCATCGAGCGCCCCGCCGAACTGCGCGACCTCGTCGGCGCGTTCGCGGACCGCCTGGCCCGCTACGCCCACGGCGACAGCGGACGGCCACCGGCGTAACCGGGCCGGACAGCCGCCAAGCGGGGATCCGAGGGGGATGGTGCTGTGGTGGATCATGGCCGTCGCCGCGACGCGCTCCGGACCGACGTTTCGGCCGGTGCCGAAGCGAAACGGGTCTAGCGTCGGCCGTATGACCGACATCGCACGTGAAGCGGCGCAGAATGCCGCACGGGAAACGGCGCCGGCAACCGTACCGGACACGATGCCGGCAGCGGCCCGGTCCTTCGGTGAGCTGCACCGTCGTCCGGGTGCGCCCCTGCTGCTGCCCAACGCCTGGGACCACGCCTCGGCCGCCGCCCTCGCCGCACGCGGGTTCGCGGCGATCGGCACGACGAGCCTCGGCGTCGCCGCGGCGGTCGGGCTGCCCGACGGCGCGGCGGCGACCCGCGACCACACCCTCCGGCTTGCCCTGACGCTCGGCACCGAGCCGTTCCTGCTCTCCGTCGACGCGGAGGGCGGATTCAGCGACGACCCCGATGAAGTGGCCGAGCTGGCACGGCAGTTGTGGGCCGTCGGGGCCGTCGGCATCAACCTGGAGGACGGGCTCGGACCCGTGGACCGGCACGCCGCGAAGATCACCGCCGTCAAGTCCGCCGCCCCGGGCCTCTTCGTCAACGCACGGGCCGACACCTACTGGCTGGGCGACGGGAAGGGCACCGGAAAGCGGCTGGACGTCTACCAACGGGCGGGCGCGGACGGCGTGTTCGTGCCCGGCCTGAGCGACCCCGACGAGATCGCCGCCCTGGTACGGCACCTCGACGCCCCCCTGAACATCCTCTACTCGCCCACCGGACCCACCGTCCCCCACCTCACCGACCTGGGCGTACGCCGGATCAGCCTCGGTTCGCTGCTGTACCGCAGGGCGTTGGGCGCCGCCCTGGACGCCATGGCCGACATCGCGGGCGGGCGCGCGCCGCGCGGTACGACCCCCTCGTACGACGACGTACAAGCGCTGGAGCGGCGACCGGATGGAGACCCGACGGCCCGCGCCGGAGCCGCGGCCGGATGAGAGCGAGGGCACAGACCGGCCCGGCGCGCGCTGGTACGGTGGGAGCTTTCCTGGGTATCAGACCCTTTGGACTCAGTACCGGCGAGGGACCGAGGAACCATGGACCTGGAGATCCCCGGCGAGAGGCGACTGGCGGCCGCCGTCGTGATGGACGAGCGGGAGCGGGTGCTCCTGGTGCGCCGCAGCGAGCGGGAACGGTTCCTGCCCCGGGTGTGGGGTGTGCCGTGCGGGAAGCTGGAGCCGGGTGAGACCCCCGCGGACGGCGCACTGCGGGAACTGAAGGAGGAGACCGGCCTGCTCGGCGAGATCGTCCGCCGGGTCGGCGAGTCCTCCTTCGTCAGCGACCACCGGGGGCACGAGGTCAAGAACTGGCAGGACAACTTCCTTATCCGGCCGCTGACCCGGGTCATCACCCTGCCCGAGCCGGACCAGGACTACGCCTGGCTGGCCCTCGGCGAACTGTCCCGCGTCGACATCGACGACTACAACCTGGACGTCGTGCGCCAGGCCGTCACGCGCATGAGTTCCTGAGCAGCCCCGCCAGATCGTCCAGTGCGGCCAGATAGTCCGGTACGTCCAGCGGCACCTTGGCCACCGCCCCCGGATGCGGACCGGCCACCGTGAACACGTCCGTGTGCCGCCGCCGCCCGGCGCCGGTCTCCAGGAACAGTGTCACCGTCGCCGCGTCCGTGGCGCACCAGGCGCGGTGCAGGGTGTGCGCGGGCAGGGCATAGGTGCTGCCCGCCGAGTACTGCCCGACCTGGGTCAGCCGCAGCGGCTCCCGCCCGGCCGGGGCCAGCAGCCAGTCCGCCGTACCGGCCGACAGCGTCTCCTCGTAGCGGTCCGCCGGAATCCCGCCGTCCCCCGCCTCGTACAGCTCCATCGTCAGCCGGCCCCGCACGATGCAGGAGGCCAGCGCCGAACGGTGGTTGTGGACGTCCTCCTTGCCCGCCGCACCGGTGCCCGGGTGCCAGACGTGGGCGCGCAGCATGTGCCGCGGACCGCCGTCGACCAGCAGCAGCTTGTCGAAGCCGAGGACGTGCCGGTACGACAGCCGGGCACACCCGGCCGGGTCGCCCGCGCCCGAGGCCAACTCGGCGATCAGCTCCAACAGCCTTTGCGGGGAGCCCAGTTCGGCGACCACGGCGCGGGCCGTAAGCAACCGCTCGTGCTCGGACAGCTCGCCGTCCAGGGTCTCGGCCAGCAACCGCCGTGCCGCCAGGACCTGTTGCCCACCCATGCACCCGCCCTTCGACCGCCTGCCCGGACGGTGTGTTCAATCATCCGGCTGATACATCCATACGGCATGGGTCCGCAGCGCCGAAAGGCCCTGATAGGTCATCCACATGGGGCGGCGCAGCTCGGTGCCGTCGCCCCGGTCCCAGCTCCAGATGCCGTCCGTCTGCCCCGCCCACACGGCGGCGAACGCGCCGTCGAGCCGCTCCCGCCAGCGTGCCTCCAGGCCGTCCGCCACCGCGACCTCCCGGGCGCCGGGTGTGGTCAGGGCGCGCACCAGCCAGGACGCGGTGAAGTGCCGCACGTTCAGCACCTCGTGCCGGGCCGGGTCGCCGGTGCGCGGTCTGCGTACCTCCTCGCGCAGGTTCGTCACATCCGGGCAGGCGTCATGCCGCCCGCCCGGACAGGCCAGCAGCCAGCGCACCCCGTCCTGCCGGGCCGCCCGCGCCGCCGCCGTCTCGCCCAGCGTCCGAGCCGCCCGGTCCAGGGCGACCACCGCCTGCGCGGTGTGCAGCGCCGACGCCGGCCCGTACGGCGGACGCAGCCGGTACGCCCAGCAGCGCAGGTGATCCCGGCGCTCGTCGTCGAGCGCGCCGTCGACCAGGGCCTCGCACAGCTCGGGCAGGATCGGGGAACCGGGCGCGGCGCGCAGCAGACCGCGCAGCACGGTCGTGACGACATGGGTGGAATCCCGGCCCGCCGGGTCGTTCGCGGCGGTGAAACGCGATGTGCACCCGGTCACCTCCGCCGCCAGCCGCTCACCGGACGACCCGGCCCGCGCCAGTGCGCCCAGCACCAGCGCCGTGATCTCGGGCCGGGCCTCGGAGCCCTGCGTACGGGCCGACCAGCCGCCCTCCGGCAGCCGCAGCCGCCACAGCGTCTGCACCAGGTCGCCCGTGCTCAACCGCCCGTCCGGCACACCCAGATCGAGCATCATGTGCAGGCCGTACGCCGTGCTGAGCGCCGTGGGCGGCGCCGTGCCGCCCTCGCCCAGCGAGTGCGACCAGCCGGTGAGCCGGCCGCGCACCGGATCGTCGACGACGCTCACCTCGCCCACCAGCGTCTCGTACGCGGAGGCGAACACCCCGGGCAGCGGGCCCGGGACGCCGGGCGCCGCCCGGACGGCCGCCGGCGCGGTCCGGCCGGCCGCGTCGGCGCGGACCCGCAGCAGCGCCGCCGCGAGCCACGCCGCCACGGCCGTACCGATGCCGCTCACCCCGGAGACCAGCCACTTGGCCGCCTCGCCGCCCAGCGAGTCCGGCAGCACCCCGAACAGGGCCTGGAAGACGCCGTATCCGCCGGCCGCACAGCCCAGGCTGCCCAGCCGGCCGACGAACCGGGCCGGTGGCGAACCCGCACCGGGCGCGGGCACCGGATCGGCCGCGCCGGATGTCGACGGCCCGCGCCCCAGATGCTGTTGCGACACGGCGCGCTCCCTCCCCCGGGGCGGCACAACACACCCGCTCACACCCGCGAAGAATCCAGTCTATGGGGTGAGCGGGGCCCCTGGTACGTCCGCCGGGACCGCCGTACGCGGCCGGTGCACCGCGCGATGTGCAGGGCGTCGACCGCCCTGTCCCGGGATGCCCGCACGTCGGCGCAGTAGCCGTGGAAGGTGCGCAACAGGCGTACGGCGTCGGTCAGTTCGGGTTCGGCGAGGCCGCAGCCACGGAGCATGCCATGGGTGACCTCGGCGGTGCGGCGCAGCACGGGGGAGCGCGTGACCCGTCCGGGCATAGAGTTGCCCCGGGAACGGGGGCGGGCGGATGGACGGTGGGGTACGGCCCCTGTGGCGGCAGCGGGACTTCGGGATCTTCTGGGCCGCGCAGACCCTCTCCGTCCTCGGTGACTCTTTCGCGCTGATCGCCCTGCCGCTGCTGGTGTTCCAGGCCACCGGCTCGCTCGCCCGGATGGGACTGCTGACGGCGGCGGGCGCCGCGGCCTCCGTACTGGCCGCGGTGTTCGCCGGGGCGCTGGTGGACCGGGTCGACCGCCGCAGACTGCTGATCGCCTGCGATCTGCTCCGCATGGTGCTGTACGGGCTGGTCCCCCTGGTGTGGGCGTTCGGCCCGCGCATCTGGCTGCTCTACGCGGTCCTCCCGGTGTGCGAGGCCGTCGGCATGCTGTTCGCCGTCGGATACGTCACCGTCGTGCGGGGGCTGGTCGGCCGGAGTCGGCTGACCGAGGCCAACGGCCGGCTGAACGCGACCGCCGCGGCGGCCGGGGTCCTCGGGCCGCTGGGCGCGGGCCTGGTGGCGGCCTGGACGGGACCGGCCGCCGCCGTGGGCGTGGACGCGGCGAGCTTCGGGGTGTCGGCGGCGTGCCTGCTCTTCGTACGGATCAAGAAGCGCTCCCCGGACGGCGCCGAACCGCCCGGACACGCCGGGCTGTGGCGCGACCTGCGCACGGGTGTGTCCTTCCTCCGCCACCATCCGGTGCTGCGCGCCCTGACCGCGCTCCTGTTCGTCTTCAGCTTTCTCACCCTCGGCCTGACCGACCTGGTGATCTACCACGTCAAGCATGACCTCGGCCACCCGGACGGCACGGTCGGCACCGTCATGGCGGCGGGCGCGCTCGGCACGATCGCGGGCTCCCTCCTCGTCGCCCCGGTCCGCCGGCGGCTCGGCTTCGGGCCGACCTGGATCGGCTCGGTCGCGCTGTGCGGAGCGGCCTTCGCCGGCCTCGGCCGGGCGCAGGGCGTGCCCGCCGTCGCCGTGCTGAGCGCGGTCTTCCTGGCCTGCGTGGGCATGGCCGGCACCTGCTCGATGTCCCTGCGCCAGGAGGTCACCCCGGAACCCCTGCTGGGCCGGGTCACGTCCGCCTTCTGGACCCTCCAGTACGCGGCGGCACCCGTCGGCGCGGCCGTCCTCACCTGGGCCGCGGAACGCCACGGTACGGCCCCGGTCGCCGCGACAGCCGGGGCCTGCTGCGTACTGATCGCGGCGGCAGCCCTGCCCACACCGATCCGCGACGCATAACAGGCAGCACCACGCCACGAGCGGACGCGTCCCACCTGCCCGAAGCCACCACCCCACCCCGAAGGCCCCCTCACCCACCGGAACGCCCGGACACGCCCCATCCGCCCGGACGCCCCCGCCCGGCGGCGTGCGCGTACCCGGCGATGCCGGTGTTCCGGTCCACCTGGCCGGGGACGCTCACGCCCGCGCCGAGGACCCGGGCCGCCTCGGCCCCGGCCCGCGCGATCACGGAACCCACCGCGGCGGCCACGCGCGCAGTTCGGCATGGACGTACGTCTCCGCGATGTCCACGCCGATCAGGGCGCCCCCCGGGGCGCTGACGGCGACGAGGCCCCGCGGGCGACCGCCCGCCGAGTCCTCGAAGCCGACCTCGGCGCAGCACCTCGTAGCGGTTCGCGGTGCGGATGTCACGTGAGGTGCGCTTCACGCGGCTGACCCCTCCCCCTCGTCCCCTCGCCCCCCCTCGGGCCGGGGCGACGACGGCACCGGCGCGGCGCACAGGCTATGGGCTGTGCCGGTGTCCGACAAGGAATTCGACAAGGGCTTAGGAAAGGGGCCGTACGAAGTCAGGCGCCCAGCGACTCGCGGACGAAGGCGTTGGCGAACTTGCCGGTCGGGTCAAGGGACTTGGCGAGCGCGAGGAAGTCGTCGAGGCGCGGGTACCGGTCGCGCAGCACGGACGCCGGCACGGTGAACACCTTGCCCCAGTGCGGGCGCGGCGCGAAGGGGTCGAGCGCCTGCTCCAGCCGACGCACCACCGGCAGCACCGCCGCCATGTCGTCCACCCAGGTGAAGTGCAGCGCGACCGAGCCCTGTCCGTGGGCGGGGCTGAGCCACTGGGGATCGGCGGCGACCGTCCGCACCTCGCAGGTCTGCAGGACGGCGGCGACCGTTGCGCGGATCGCGTCCACCGCATGCAGCGCGTCCAGCGCGGCCGTGCGCGGCAGCAGGTACTCCGACTGCAACTCGTCGCCGCTGCTCGGGGTGAACTCCGCTTTGAAGTGCGGCAGTCGCTCGTGCCACGGCCCGGCCACACCGAACTGCCGGGTGCAGTTGACCGCGGGCATGCCGGGCACCGGATGCATGGCCTCCGTCGCGGGCGTCGCCCAGGGGAAGCGGGGCGGCGCCTGGTCGGTGCGCCGCTTGAGCCACACCTGCCGGAAGCCAGGCCGCCGCCAGTCGGTGAACAGGCTCACGCTGTACGCCGATGCCGAGACCGTCTCGAAGTCCAGGCCGGTCAGCGGCAGTTCGGTGAACACATGCTGCTCGACGCGGTAGGCCGGTTCCAGGTCGAGGGTGAGCGCGGTGACCACGCCGAGCGCGCCGAGGGAGGTCACCGCGCCGTCGAAGCGGGCATCGCCTCGGGTGACCGTCACCGTCGAGCCGTCCGCCGTCACCAGTTCCACCTCCCGCACCGGCGCGGCCAGCGAGCCGTTGCCGACCCCGGAGCCATGGGTGCCGGTGGCCACCGAACCGGCCACCGAGATGTGCGGCAGGGAGGCCATGTTGGGCAGGGCCAGACCGTGCGCGTGCACCGTGCGGGCCAGTTCCGCGTAGCGGACGCCGCCCGAGACCCGTACCGTGCGGGCCGCGGTGTCCACGTCGAGCAGCCGCGGCAGGTCCGCGATCGACAGCAGGACGCCGTCGGGGCCCGGGTCGGCGATCCCGTTGAACGAGTGGCCGCTGCCCAGCACCCGGAGCCGTGCGCTCGCGGCCACCAGCGAGCGCAGCGCGTCCAGCGACCGCGGGCGGTGGTACTCCTTGGCCGTGTAGGTGATGTTGCGCGCCCAGTTGGTGACTCTCTGCGTCATCCCTGCCACCCCTCCCGATGAGTGCTCCTGCCCCGACCTTCTCATCCCCCCACCCCGCACCACGGCCTGTGGCGGTGCCTGGCGGCTGCTTCACGTCGCGGTCTGCCTGCCGTTCGCCTTGCGGCGGTGCCCGTCGTGCGGCTGCCGTGCGGCGGCGCTCGCCTCGCCGTCCGCCTCGCGCCTACGGCCCTGCTTGGTGTCGGTCTTGCGGCGGTGCCCGTCGTGCAGCTGCCGTGCGGCGGCGCTCGCCTCGCCGTCCGCCTCGTGCCGCGGCCCGGGTTGCCGACCGCCCGGCGGATGTCCCGCGCTGTCGCCCCCTTGCTGCCCGCCCCGCGAGGGCGCCCCCTGCCGCTGTTCCGTGCGGGCCCGGCGGGGCGGGCTGGCCTTCATGGGGGCGGCAGGAGGCGCGGGCCGGCGCAGGTTGCGCGTGGCGTGAGCGGTGTCACAGGACGGCCGGGCAGACCTCTTCCGGGGTGGCGCGGGGCGCGGTGCACCCGCCCGGTTCCTTCTTGGCGCGGCGCGCGGGGGACCCGGCACGTGGGGCGGGCGGGCGGGGGCATACCGTGAGGAGTCGAACGCCTGAGCCGGGAGGAGAGACGGGATGGGCAGCCGTACCGCGCTGGTCGAGGATCTGATGGAGCGTTTCCCGCACGTACCGCGGGAAGCCGTCATCAAGGAGGACCTGCTCCGGGGCGGTGTCGCCTTCGACGCGTCCGCCCTGTCCGACAACGAGGACGGCGAGGTCAAGCCGAAGTCGTACTTCATCTTCTCCTTCGACCACGGCACCCTGCCGGAGCTGGGCGAGGCCGCGCTGCGCCGCCCACCGGAGGAGATCATCCTCACCGGCGGCCCGTACGACCTGCGCCGGACCGTGGTCTCCGTACGGGTCAACCCGTCCTCGCCGTACCGGGTCGCCGCCGACGACGAGGGGCTGCTCGGCCTCTACCTCGACGGGAAGCGGATCGCCGACGTCGGCGTGCCGCCGATGCCCGAGTACTACCGGCACACCCTGTCCAACGGGAAGTCCGTGATGGAGGTGGCCCCCACCATCCAGTGGGGCTACCTGATCTACCTGACCGTCTTCCGAGTCTGCCAGTACTTCGGCGCGAAGGAGGAGTGCCAGTACTGCGACATCAACCACAACTGGCGCCAGCACAAGGCGGCCGGGCGGCCCTACACCGGCGTGAAGGACGTCGAGGAGGTCCTGGAGGCGCTGGAGATCATCGACCGGTACGACACCCAGAAGGCGTCCACCGCCTACACGCTCACCGGCGGCGCCATCACCAAGACGGTCGCCGGGCGGGACGAGGCCGACTTCTACGGCCACTACGCCAAGGCCATCGAGGAGCGCTTCCCGGGCCGCTGGATCGGCAAGGTCGTCGCGCAGGCGCTGCCCAAGGACGACGTGCAGCGCTTCAAGGACTACGGCGTGCAGATCTACCACCCCAACTTCGAGGTGTGGGACCGCCGGCTGTTCGAGCTGTACTGCCCGGGCAAGGAACGCTACGTCGGCCGCGACGAGTGGCACCGGCGCATCCTCGACTCGGCGGAGGTCTTCGGCGCGCGCAACGTCATCCCGAACTTCGTGGCGGGCGTCGAGATGGCCGAGCCGTTCGGCTTCACCAGCGTCGACGAGGCCATCGCGTCCACCACCGAGGGCCTGCGCTTCTTCATGTCCCACGGGATCACGCCCCGCTTCACCACCTGGTGCCCGGAGCCCACCACCCCGCTCGGCAAGGCCAACCCGCAGGGCGCCCCGCTGGAGTACCACATCCGGCTCCTTGAGGCCTACCGCGCCACCATGGACGACTTCGGCCTGTCCTCCCCGCCCGGCTACGGCCTGCCCGGGCCCGGTCGTGCCGTTTTCTCCGTCAGTTCCTTCATGGACAGCCTTCCCGCGCAGGAGCCGGCGGAGCTGTGAACCAGCCCACCGGCCCGGTGGGGCTTGGTGCGGACGGATGCGGTGCCACGCCGCGGGCGAGGCCCGCGGCGTGCGGGAGCCGCGGCGAGCGGACCGGGGCGCTCGGCGGAGTGCGGCCGCTCGTGGTCCGGAGAGCCGGCGCCGTGCCACGGTGAGTCGAAACCCGGTCGCCGTCCGTACAAGAGGCCGGAGTTGTGGCTCGCGGCGGACCGCGCCGCACGGCACCCGTACGACGGAACGACCCGCCGTACCCTGCCCGCAGCCAGAGTTGAATAGGCCGCTTGTCAGTTGTGTGGAAGGCGTGAAAAGCTCGGGCCCTTCCGCGAGGTTCCCCCCAACTCCATTGCCGATATGGTGAGTTGACCTCGCTCGTGGATGCAGGAGACCCATGCCCGACCTGCCGACCCCTCAGGACGCCACCGAGGCCGCGCTGTTCGCCGAGTACTGGGACGCCGTGCTCTCCTACGCCGACCTGTGCACGTCCGGCGCCCAGACGGCCAACCAACTGGCCACGGAGGCGTTCGCGGCGGGCCTGCGCGAGGCGCGCTCCGTGGGGTCCTCGCCGGTGCGGGCGGGCCGGCGCGCACCGCGGCTGCCCATGATCCCGCTGCTGCTGACCGCCGTCCGCAGCACGGCCGCCGGCTGGGAGGCCGACGGGTTCGGCCACCGGCTCGACCCCGACCTCCGGCTGTGGCTCAACTCCGACAAGGCCGCCCGCTACACCGGGCCGCCCCTGCTGCGCCCGGTCGCCCTGCGCGCTCTCCGGGACCTCCAGGAGGCGGACGCCTCGCTGCTGTGGCTGGTCGAGGTGGAGGCGCTGCCGCTGCCCGTCGTCGCCCGCCGGCTCGGTCTCGACCCGGACGTCGCGGGCCAGGAACTCGACCAGGTCCAGGCCCTGTTCCGGGACCGCTGCCACCGCGCCCACCTCGACACCCCGATGGACGCGCAGTGCCGCAGCTACGCCCGGCTGCTCGACGCGGTCACCCGCTCGCCCGCCACCGGCACCCCCGACGACCTCTCCCGGCACCTGGCCACCTGCGTCCAGTGCGCGGAGGCCGCCGGCTGCCTGCGGCTGCACGGCGGCGGACTGCCCGCGGCGCTGGCCGGCGGGGTCATAGGCTGGGGCGGCCTCGCCTATCTGGAGCGCCGCCGCCGGGCCGCCGAGGTGCGGCTCGGCGCCGGCCGCCCCGGGGCGCCGGCGGACCGGGAGAGCGAGGAGCCGAAGGAGGGCACCGGCCGTGGCCGTCTGCTGCGCGGCGGCCTGCTCGCCGCGGCCGTCCTCCTGTCCCTGCTGGCGCTCGGCGTGTCGATGATGCCCTTCGGCGGCTCGGACGAGGACCGGGCCGCACGCCCCGACGACCGGCAGCCGGTCGCCGACCCCGGCGTGCCGCTCCCGTCCGCGGACCCCTCGCGCGCCGCGCCCACCGCCCGCTCCACCGCACCCTCCGCGTCCGGCACCGCGATCGGCACCCCGACTGGTCCGGCCGGCCGCGCCCCCGACCCGGAACCCCAGGGCACCTCCGCGTCCACCGCCCGCGGCTCGGATGCCGCGACCCGGCCGGGGGCCGCCTGCCACGTCGAGTACGAGCAGGTCAACGAGTGGCCCGACGGCTTCCAGGCCACCGTCACCATCAGCACCGCGCAGGCCCTCGCCGACTGGCGCGTCTCCTGGTCCTTCCGGGACGGCCAGCAGGTGAGCCAGATGTGGGACGCGAGCCTCAGCCAGCACGGCGCCCGGGTCACCGCCACCGCCGCCGACTACAACAAGTCCGTCGCCGCGGACGGCCGCCTCAGCTTCGGCTTCCTCGCCTCATGGCACGGCAGGAACTCCGCGCCGTCCGCTTTCACCCTCAACGGACACACCTGCGCGGCCCGCTGACCCACATCCGCCACACAGCGGTCGCCCGCGGAGAGCAGGTTGACGGGGCAGGCCCAGGGCGGGACACATTCAGCCTGCCACCGGCTGACCGCCACTCACCTCGCCGCGCCTGGCCGCGCGGCTACGACACCACCGGTACCCGACTCCTGTGTCTCAGCGGTGCGGGATTCAACGACAAGGCACACGCGGCCGCACAGGCGGACCCTGATGTCCAGCTGGTCGACCTGGAGACGCTCTACGGGATGGAATGACCCGTGCACATAGGCTGCCGTAATTCGGTGGCGGCGCGGCCTGACTGTCCCTAGTGTCAGTGCTGTTCGAGCGGTGACCGGAGGTTGCCGCGGGTGACTTGGTTCGGTTCAGGAGGTGTGACCGATGGCTGTCGTTGCGATGGGCGCCGCCCGCATCCGGAAGTTCATTCAGTCCACCTCCGTGGTCTCCGGCTGACCTCACTCTTCTCCCGCGCCAGTGGGCGCGGCGCCGGGGCCACCCGTGTGAAGGGTCACCCCTTGTCTTTCTCCTCTTCTTCTTCTTCGGTTTCGTCGCATCCTCTCGCCGCCTATGGCTGGGACGAGGGCTGGGAAGCCGAGTTTGTTCCGTACGCCGAGCAGAATCTCCTGCCCGGCCGTGTCGTCCGGGTCGACCGTGGCCTGTGTGACGTCATCACCCCGGTCGGCACTGTTCGTGCCGACACCGAGTTCGTCGTCCCCCGTGACCCGATGAAGGTCGTGTGTACGGGAGACTGGGTGGCGGTCGACTCGGACGGGGAGCCGCAGTACGTACGGACGCTGTTGCCACGGCGTACCGCCTTCGTGCGCTCCACCTCGTCCAAGCGGTCCGAGGGGCAGATCCTCGCCGCCAACGTCGACCACGCGGTCGTCGCCGTGTCGCTGGCCCTCGAACTCGACCTCGGCCGCATCGAACGGTTCCTGGCCCTGGCCTGGGAGTCCGGCGCGCAGCCCGTGGTCGTGCTCACCAAGGCCGACCTCGTGCCCGACCCGGTGACCCTCGCGCACCTGGTCCAGGACGTGGAGACGGCCTCGCCCGGGGCGCCCGTGCTGAGCGTCAGCGCCCTGCACGGGGACGGCCTGGACACCCTCTTCGCACTGGTCGGCACGGGCACCTCCGTGCTGCTCGGGCAGTCCGGCGCGGGCAAGTCGACCCTCGCCAACGCCCTGGTCGGCGAGGATGTCATGGACGTACAGGCCGCCCGGGACGTGGACGGCAAGGGCCGGCACACGACCACCACCCGCAATCTGCTCGCGCTGCCCGGCGGGGGCGTGCTCATCGACACGCCGGGGCTGCGCGGCGTCGGGCTCTTCGACGCCGAGACCGGGGTCGGGCAGGTCTTCGCCGAGATCGAGGAACTGGCCGAGGGATGCCGCTTCCAGGACTGCGCGCACGACACCGAGCCCGGGTGCGCGGTCACCGCCGCCGTCGAGACCGGCCGGCTGCCGGCCCGCCGCCTGGACAGCTACCGCAAGCTAGTCCGCGAGAACCAGTGGATCGTCGCGAAGACCGACGCGCGGGTGCGCGCCGAGCTGCGCCGGGACTGGAAGCGGAAGGGCGCGGAGGGCAGGGCGGCCATGGAGGCCAAGCGCGGACGCCTGCGGTGACCTGACGGGGGCGGCAGCGTCGCGTCCGATTTCCGCCAGCCGCCCCCGCCGGCGTCGCCCACACTGGATGACGTGATGGACGAAGACACCAGGTACGAGGCCGTGCGCAGCCGGGACGCCCGGTTCGACGGGGAGTTCTTCTTCGCCGTCGAGACGACGGGGATCTACTGCCGGCCCAGTTGCCCGGCCGTGACCCCGAAGCGGCGCAACGTGCGGTTCTTCATGACCGCCGCCGCCGCGCAGGGCCGCGGCTTCCGGGCGTGCCGCCGCTGCCGCCCGGACGCCGTGCCCGGCTCCGCCGACTGGAACGTCCGCGCGGACGTCGTGGGCCGTGCCATGCGGCTGATCGGCGACGGCATCGTGGACCGCGAGGGCGTCGCCGGGCTCGCCGACCGGCTCGGCTACAGCGCGCGACAGGTCCAGCGGCAGCTCACCGCCGAGCTGGGCGCCGGACCCGTCGCGCTCGCCCGGGCCCAGCGGGCGCACACCGCGCGCGTCCTGCTGCAGACCACCGAGCTGCCGATCACCGAGATCGCGTTCGCCTCCGGGTTCGCCAGCGTGCGGCAGTTCAACGACACCATCCGGGGCGTGTACGCGGCCACCCCGAGCCGGCTGCGCGCCGCCGCACCCCGCGGCAGGGGCGGAGCGCCGCGCGCCACCCCCGGCGCCGGGATACCGCTGCGGCTCGCCCACCGCGGGCCCTACCAGGCCGCCGCCGTCTTCGACCTGCTCGCGCGCGAGGCCGTGCGCGGGGTCGAGGAGGTCGGCGGCGCCCGTGGCGACCGCACCTACCGGCGCACGCTCCGGCTGCCGTACGGCACGGGCATCGTCGCCGTCGCGGAGCGCACCCGGTCCCCTCGGACGGGGCCCGCCGCCCACCCCGGCGGCTGGCTCGACGCCCGGCTGCACCTCACCGATCCGCGGGACCTGACCACGGCGGTGCAGCGGCTGCGCCGGCTGTTCGATCTGGACGCCGATCCGTACGCGGTCGACGAACGGCTGAGCGCCGACGCACGACTCGCCCCGCTGGTCGCCGCCCGGCCCGGACTGCGTTCACCCGGAGCCGCCGACCCGGCCGAGTGGGCGGTGCGCGCGCTGGCCGGGCCCGCGGAGTCCGAACGGCTGGTGCAGCGGTACGGGAAGGCGCTGGACGCCCCCTGCGGCAGCCTCACCCATCTGTTCCCTGAGCCCGCCGTGCTCGCCGAGGCCGAGCCGCACGGCACCCTGGGCGCACTGGCCGCCGCGCTGGCCGACGGCACCGTACGGCTCGATCCCGGCGCGGACCGGGACGACGCCACGCAGGCGCTGCTCGCCCTGCCCGGCCTGGACCCGGCCGTCGCCGCCGCGATCCGGATCCGCGCCCTGGCCGACCCCGACGTGGCCCCGCCCGGCCTCGACATGCCGGACGGCCGGCGGCCCTGGCGCTCCTACGCCGTGCGGCACCTGGAGACCGCACGGGAACTCGGCGACGGGCCGGACCCGTACGCCTCCCAACACCCGCATCCCGAAGGGAAGTCCACGACGGCATGACCCTGGAACCGACGTACTGGACCACCGTGGCCGCGCCGCTCGGCCCGCTCCTGCTGACCGCGGGCCCGGACGGCGCGCTCACCTCGCTCTCCGTGCCCGGTCAGAAGGGCGGCCGTACGGTCGGTGAGGGCTGGCGGCGCGACCCCGGCCCGTTCCGGGCGGCCGAGGAGCAGCTCGCCGCCTATCTCGCCGGTGAACTGAAGGAGTTCCGGCTGCACCTGCGGACGCACGGCACCGCGTTCCGGGAGCGGGTGTGGGACGCGCTCGACTCCGTTCCCTACGGGGCGACCACGACGTACGGCGAGATCGCCGCGCGGATCGGCGCGCCGCGGGCCGCGGTGCGGGCGGTCGGCGGCGCGATCGGCGCCAACCCGTTGCTGATCGTGCGCCCCTGCCACCGGGTGATCGGCGCGGACGGCTCCCTGACCGGCTACGCCGGCGGCCTCGACCGCAAAACCTGGCTGCTCACCCTGGAGGGCACACTCACCCCACACTGACCACCCCCGCTGAACCCCAGCCCGGTCTGCCTACGCTCACCGCACACGACAACAGCGCACGCCCACTGGCCGTGTTCGGGCCGTCTGAGTCCAACTGGCCGCGCGTCGGCAGCGTGAACTGTCTGCGTAGGCGCCGGCGTCAGCGGACCGCGCGCGCTGGTTGGTCGAACTGCCCGCGTGCGCCGCCCGTTTCGGGCTGGCGGGGCGCCGCGTGCGCTGGGCCGAGCGGGTGTCGTCGCCGTGATGCTGCCCCCGCACCGGCCGGCCGTGTGTCACTTTCGGCTCCTGCGGGCCATCGGGAAGGGCGGGCGCACACATGGTCAAGGCCGGGCGGGTACTCGCGGTGGCGCTGCTGGCGCTGATCGGTACGACGGGCGCGTCGGCACAGACGGGGGCGGCGACGGCCACCGCGCCGGTCACGGCGACGGGGGCGACGCGCGCGACGGTGTCCACGGCGGTCCGTGCCGAGTCCGTGCCGGGCTCCTGGACCGGCACCTGGGAGGCCGCTCCGTCCGGCACCGCCCCCGCGCTGCCCGGCGCCGCCGTCCGCAACGTCGTGCACCTCAGCGTCGGCGGTCAGCTCCTGCGGATCCGTCTCAGCAACCGGCTCGGCACCTCCCCCCTGATGCTCGGCGCGGTCACCGTCGCGCTGCGCGGCGCGGCCGGCCCGGACGCCGTCCCCGGCACGATGCGCACCGTGACCTTCGGCGGCGCGCCCACGACCGTGGTCCCGGCCGGCGGCGACCTGGTCAGCGATCCGGTGCCCCTGGCCGTGCCGGCCGCCGCCGATCTGCTCGTCACGGTCCACCCCCCCACCGACGGCGGACCCGCCACGTACCACCGCACCGCCCTGCGCACCAGCTATGTCGCGCCCCAGGGCGCGGGCCGGGCGGCCGACGTGGACGGCTCGGCGTACACGGCCACCACCAGCCACTGGTACTACGTCACCGGCGTCGACGTCCTCGTGACCGGCGGCGCCGGCAGCGTCGTCGCCTTCGGGGACTCCCTCACCGACGGCACCGGCTCCACCCCGGACGCCGACCGCCGCTGGCCCGACCGGCTCGCCGAACGCCTGAGGCCCCACCGGCTGGGCGTGCTCAACGCCGGGATCGCCGGCAACCGACTGCTGCGCGACGGCACCGGGCCGAGCGCGCTGTCCCGGCTGGACGCCGACGCCCTGTCCCGGTCGGGCGCGCGGGTGCTGATCGTCTTCGAAGGCATCAACGACATCAACGGCAGACCCCAGGCGAACGACGTCGCCGACTTCGAGGCCGCGTACCGCGCGATCGTCTCCCGCGCGCACACCCTCGGCATCCGGGTCGTCGGCGCCACCCTCACGCCGTACGGCGGCCACGGCGCCTTCACCGCCGCGCGCGAGGACGTACGGCAGCGGATCAACGCCTTCATCCGCACCGGCGGCGCCTTCGACGCCGTCGCCGATTTCGACGCCGCCGTCCGCGACCCGGCACAGCCCCGCCGGATCAAACCCGCCTACGACCCCGGCGACCATCTGCACTTCAACGACGCGGGCATGCGGGCGCTGGCCGACGCGATCGACCTCGGCACCCTGCGGTGAACCGCCCGGGGCGCCCGGTGGCCGCTTCCGTGCCGCGCCGGGCGCGGTCGTGCCGTCAGCCCCAGACCACCGCGCCCAGCCATGCGCCCATGATCAGCAGACAGGTGAACAGCTCCGTCAGCACGCCGGATCCGCCCGAGCGCATCGTCGTGCGCAGCGCGGCCACCGCCTCGCCGTGGCGGCCGAGGCGCAGCCGCTCATGCAGATAGACCCCGGCCAGGAAGCCGGGGATCGCCCCGACCACGGGCACCAGGAAGAAACCGAGGAACGCCCCGAGCCCCGCGTACACGCCCGCCCGTGGCGCCGCGCCGCTCGCCCGCAGCCGCGGCGGCGGCAGCGCCCAGCGCACCGCCTGGGACAGGAGCAGCACGCCGGTGGCGCCCACCAGGACGGCCCAGGCGAGCGGCTGCGGATCCTGCAGCGCCCACCACAGCACCGCGGCCCACACCAGCCACGAACCCGGCACCCCGGGCACCAGCACCCCGCACAGGCCGAGCGCCATCACCACGCCGACCAGCAGGAGTCCCCACGCTCCCATCTGCCCAGCGTGCCGGAACACGGCCGATCGCGCAGGGCAGGTACGCGTCACTCCTGGGCGTCCCGGGCCACCCAGCCGCGCTCGTAGGCGTGCCAGCCCAGTTGCAGCCGGGTCGTCACCCCGGTCAGCTCCATCAGCCGTTTCACCCGACGCTGCACGGTCCGCAGGCCCAGGTCCAGCTGTTTGGCGACGCTCGCGTCGGTCAGCCCGGCGAGCAGCAGCGACAGCACCTCCAGATCGGTGTCGTCGGGGCCGTCCGGCTGCTGTTCGCACACCCCCTGCGCGCCCAGCCTGAGCGGCAGCGCCTGGTGCCACACCGACTCGAACAGTCCGCACAGCACCTCCAGCAGGCCGCTGGCGTGCACGACGAGCGCGGCCGGTTCCGCGCTGTTGGAGGTGAGCGGCACCATGGCCAGCGAGCGGTCGGCCACCACCAGCTTGGTCGGCACCTCGTCCACCACCCGCACCTGCTCGTCCCGGCCCAGCGCCGCGGTCAGCTCGGTGATCCCGTTGGGCAGATCCAGCACCGCACGCTCCACCACCACCCGGTAGCGGACGCCGCGCCCGACGGCCTGCTCCTCGGCGTCGTTCTCCGCGCCGGAGACGACCATCGGATGGCCGGTGACCAGCGCCCAGACCTCGTCGCTCGCGGACAGTTGCATCTGCAGAAAACGCTGGGCCACCGCGGCGGCCCCGGTCACCACCTCGACCAGGTCGTGCACGGCGGGCTCGGCCGCCGCCGCCCGGTACTCCTCGGCGAGCAGGGCCGCCGCCAGCTCGGCCTTCTCCAGTTCGTGCCGCTGCTGGGTGAGCAGCGCGCCCAGCGCGACGCCCGGCGGCGCCGCCACCCAGCGGCCGGGACGGGCCGACGACTGGGCCGCGAGGCCGTGCCGCTCCAGCCGGCGCAGGGCGCGCTCCGTGTCGTGCTCGGCCAGCATCAGGCGGCGCGCCAGATCGGGCACCTCGGCGGCGCCCACGGACACCAGTGCCCGGTATGCCGTTTCGTGCGTCTCGTCCAGCCCTATCGCTGCCAGCATCAGCCCTCGTCCCTCCCCGGCGACACGACCACCCCTCGCGGCGGATGCGGCGGAAACCGGCCGCGGCGCAAACCCGCCTCGGCGCATCGTCGCCACACCATCGGTCACTCTGCCATGGTGGCCACACCGCGAAGTCGATCATCTGCTGTTCGGCCGCGCAGACGGTGGTCCGCGACCGGGCCGCCGGGATGTCGCCGGGCGGTTCGCCGGTGGGGGGTGGAGCCGCCCGGCGACGGGCGCAGGCGGTGCCCGGCGCACCGTTCGAGGCGGTGCGTGCGTCGCTTTTTCCCGATGTCGCGTTGTCCCGGGGCCCGCGCGGTGGACAATCAGGGGCATGAGCCAGCAGGGGGGCGGGCCCGCCCGAGACGCGGACGACTGGTGGGGCCAGCTGTACGACGACTCCACCCAGGACACGGGCCCCGCACCCGCGACCGATTCCCTGGACGACCGCTTCGCCTCGGCCTCGCACACGCTCAGCCCCGGCGCATCGCCCGGCGGGTCCGGGTCCGAGGTCGCGTCGGTCGCGCCGGAGTCCACGCCGGGCGCCGGCGGCCGGGCGGACGCGCGGCGCGCGGACGCGGCCGGCGCGGAAACGGACGACCGTCCTGGGGGCGAGGACGCGGTACCTGGAGAGGCCGCGGTACCTGGAGAGGCCGCGGTGCCGGGCGAGGACGCGGTTGCGGCGGGGCGTGCCTCCGTCCCGCCGGACGGCGGCCCGGTCCGCCCCCGGCCCGGAGCCCCCTGGGAGTCACCCGGTCCGGTGAGGCCCGGAGCGCCCGCGGACCCGCCGCCTCTGCCGGCCTTCCCGGCGGCGACGCAGCAGCGCCCGGGCCCGGCGGAGCGCGGGACCGAGGGCGATCCCGCCGCGCTGCGGGCGGCATCCGCGAGCCCGCCGGAGCCAGTGGCCCCGACGTACTGGGCACTGGGCGAAAGCGCCCCGGAGGCAGGGATCTTCGGCGCGACGGAACCCGCTGCCGGCGGCCCGCAGGAGCAGACGGATCCGGACGACGGGCACGCCTCACCGGAGTTCGAGGGCACCGAGCAGGACGCGGCGGCGGGCCCCGGCGTCGGGCAGGGGGCGGGTGCGGCGAGCGCAGGGGCGTGGGGCGTCGAGTACGTCGGGTCAGGGCCGCCCACCTATGACGCCGAGCCGACCGCTCTGCCGCTCGCCGACCCCGACGGTCTCGACGAGTTGGTCGCCGACACCGTGCTCGACGGTGCCCGGTACGGGGTGTGCACCCTGCGGGCCGCGTCCGTGCGGGGCGACTCCGCGCGCTACCGGGGCGAACCGCGCCGCGATGCGCTGCTCACCGCGCGGTTCGGCACCGGCGAACAGGCGCTGATCCTCGTCGCGATGGCGACCGGCGCCCGGGCCACCCCGGGCGCCCACCGCGCCGCGGCCGAGGCCTGCCAGTGGATCGGCCAGGCCGTGGGCCGCAGTCATCAGCGGCTGGTCGAGGACATCCACGCGGCCCGCCGCGGCGAGCTGAAGTCCGGCCTGCACCGGCTCACCGACCGCAGCCTGGGCAAGCTCCGCGCCAGCGCCACCGAGCAGGGCATCGACCCGGAGGAGTACGCGGCCAGTCTGCGCTGTCTGCTGCTGCCGGCCCGCCCCGACTGCCGTACGCGCATCTTCTTCGGCATCGGCGAAGGCGGCCTGTTCCGGCTCAGGGACGGAGCCTGGCAGGACATCGAGCCGCAGGTCAGCGCCGCCGACACCACCGGTGACGCCGTGCTCGGCTTCGGGTCGCCGCCCGCCGAGACCCCGGACGGCGACCGGCTCACGATGGACCTGGGGATCCCGACGCCGCCCAGCCCGTACGAGCCCGCCCCCGAGCCGCCCCGTGCACCCTTCCGCTTCCGGGCCTCCGTCGCCCGCCCGGGTGACGCGCTGCTGATGTGCAGCGGCGGCCTGGCGGAACCGCTGCGCGGCGAGCCCGCCCTCTGCGCCTACCTGGCCCGGCGCTGGTCCGGCGGCACCCCGCCCGGCCTGGCCGCGTTCCTCGCCGACACCCAGGTGCGGGTCAAGGGGTACGCCGACGACCGTACGGTCGCCGCCGTGTGGGAGGCGTAACCGCGGCCCCTGTGACTCCATGGAACTCCGAGCGGACCGTCGGATCCCCCGAGACCGGAGGGGTACTCGAAAGCCATGGCCAAACAGAATGTCGCAGAACAGTTCGTGGACATCCTCGCCCGCGCCGGAGTGCGCCGCCTCTACGGTGTCGTCGGCGACAGTCTCAACCCCGTGGTCGACGCCGTGCGCCGCAACGCGGCCATCGACTGGATCCACGTACGGCACGAGGAGAGCGCCGCCTTCGCCGCCGGCGCGGAGGCGCAGATCACCGGGAAGCTGGCCGCCTGCGCCGGCTCCTGCGGCCCCGGCAACCTGCACCTGATCAACGGCCTGTACGACGCCCATCGCTCCATGGCGCCGGTGCTCGCCCTCGCCTCGCACATCCCGTCCAGCGAGATCGGCCTGGGCTACTTCCAGGAAACACACCCCGACCAGTTGTTCCGCGAGTGCAGCCACTACAGCGAACTGATCTCCACCCCGAAGCAGATGCCCCGGCTGCTGCAGACCGCGATCCAGCACGCGGTGGGGCAGCGGGGCGTCAGCGTGGTGTCCCTGCCGGGTGACATCGCCGCCGAGCCCGCGCCGGAGAGGGCCGCCGAGCTGGCCCTCGTGACCTCCCGGCCCTCCGTGCGGCCGGGCGACGCCGAGGTCGACGCGCTCGTCCGGATGATCGACGAGGCCGACAAGGTGACCCTGTTCTGCGGCAGCGGCACCGCGGACGCGCACGCCGAGGTCATGGAGTTCGCCGGGAAGATCAAGTCCCCGGTCGGCCACGCGCTGCGCGGCAAGGAGTGGATCCAGTACGACAATCCGTACGACGTCGGCATGAGCGGCCTGCTCGGCTACGGCGCCGCCTATGAGGCCACCCACGAGTGCGATCTGCTGATCCTGCTCGGCACCGACTTCCCGTACAACGCCTTCCTGCCCGACGACGTGCGGATCGTGCAGATCGATGTGCGCCCGGAGGTGCTGGGCCGTCGCTCCCGGCTCGACCTGGCCGTGTGGGGCGATGTGCGCGAGACCCTGCGCTGTCTGGTGCCGCGGGTGCGGACCAAGGAGAACCGGCGCTTCCTGGACCGGATGCTGAAGAAGCACGCGGACGCGCTGGAGGGTGTGGTCAAGGCGTACACCAGGAAGGTCGACAAGCACATCCCGATCCACCCGGAGTACGTGGCCGCGGTGCTCGACGAAGTCGCCGACGAGGACGCCGTGTTCACGGTCGACACCGGTATGTGCAACGTGTGGGCTGCCCGTTATATCTCGCCCAACGGCCGGCGCCGCGTCATCGGTTCCTTCTCGCACGGCTCGATGGCGAACGCGCTGCCCATGGCGATCGGGGCGCAGTTCACCGACCGCCGGCGACAGGTCGTGTCGATGTCCGGCGACGGCGGATTCGCCATGCTGATGGGCGACTTCCTGACCCTCGTGCAGTACGACCTGCCGGTGAAGGTCGTCCTGTTCAACAACTCCGCGCTGAGCATGGTCGAGTTGGAGATGCTGGTGGCGGGCCTGCCCTCGTACGGCACCACCAACACCAACCCCGACTTCGCCGCGGTGGCCCGCGCCTGCGGTGCCTTCGGACTGCGGGTGGAGAAACCGAAGCAGCTGGCCGGCGCGCTGCGGGACGCCTTCGCGCACCGTGGCCCGGCCCTGGTCGACATCGTCACCGACCCCAACGCGCTGTCCATTCCGCCGAAGATCAGCGGCGACATGGTCACCGGCTTCGCCCTGTCCGCCTCGAAGATGGTGCTGGACGGCGGTGTCGGCCGCATGGTCCAGATGGCCCGCTCGAACCTGCGGAACATCCCCCGGCCCTGACCGGACACGCGGCAGGGCGATCGATTCCGGCCAGATTCACGTGCACTGACGGTGCGTCAGTGACTTGCGGAAAGCGTCCCGGCTCGACGCGCCGGGGCGTTCGTGGCGTCCTATCGTCCTCTCGGTGGCCGGATCACGGTCCCCGTGGCGTGCGGGCCGCCGTGACGGCGCCGTACCGCCATGGCCGAACCGCTGGTCGTCGACGGTCGGACAGGACTGGCCCAGGGCTCACGGGGCATGGATCCCCGTGACGTGTTCGACCAGGAGGGGCAACGGCGACGGCGTGCGGGCGGGGGACATGAGAAAGCAGGCACGAGGGGGCGGCCCCGTGGTCATCAGGGGCTCCTCGGCGAAGTCGACCGGAGAAGGCACCGACGACGGCACGGACCGGGCGCACGCCCCGCAACTGCGGCGCAGGCTCGGCCGGGCGAACCTGCGGGCCGTGCCCGAGGCGCGCAGGGAACTGCGGGAACTCCTGCGGCACTGGGGGAAACCGGGCCGCTCAGAGATAGCGGAACTCCTCACCAGCGAACTGGTCACCAACGCACTCGTGCACACCGACCGGGACGCCGTCCTGACGGCCGTCGTCGGTCCGCGCGGACTCCGGGTGGAGGTGCGGGACTTCGTGGCCCGCAGGCCGGTGCTGCGGGCGCCGTCCGCCGACGAGGGCACGCACGGCCGGGGTCTGCTCCTGGTGCAGTCCCTCGCGGACGCGTGGGGCGTGCGGCCGCACGGCGTGGGCAAGTCCGTGTGGTTCGAACTGGGCACGGAAGCCGCCTGAACGACGCGGGACGGAGAACGGGGCGGGGGCGTGACTCGTGTGGTCACGCCCCCGCCCCGTGGTGCCCGGTTCCGGCCGAACCGGCCCTGACCGGGCCGAGTCCTAGCCGAACTGCTGTTCCAGATCCTTGAGCTTGCGCTCCAGGGAGTCGAGGCGCGGCAGCGCCATGGTGTCGTCCTCCGCGGTCAGGTCGACGGTGATCGGGTCAGTCCCTTTGCGGACGGGCTGAAGGGAGGGCCGAGAGCGTACGGGCAGTTCCGGCGCCGCTATGGCAGGCTCCGCGGAAACCTGTGAGGAGCCACGCTCCACCGCCTGCACCTCGGCCTGCCGGCCGCCACGCCCGATGAAGCCACGGGTCCCGCGGCTGAGGGCCTTGAGCTGGGCCCGCTCCATGCGCTGCTGGTCGCGCCTGCGCAGCCGGGCCTCTTCCTTCTGCCGCTTGTCGTCGCGGACCTCGTCGACGGCCTCGTCCAGGCTGCGCACGTTCTCCAGCAGCATCAGGGACCAAGCCTTGTAGGTCTCGCGGGGCGCGCGCAGCCAGCGGACGATGCGGATCTGCGGCAGCGGGCGCGGCACCAGGCCCTGCTCGCGCAGGGCGGCCCTGCGGGTCTGCTTCAGCGCCCGGTCGAACAGCACGGCCGCAGAGAGGGACATGCCCGCGAAGAAGTGCGGGGCGCCGTCGTGGCTCAGACCCCTGGGCGCGTGCACCCAGTTGAACCAGGCAGCGGCGCCCGCGAACGTCCACACGAGGATCCGGGAGCCGAGGGCCGCGTCCCCGTGGCTGGCCTCGCGCACCGCGAGGACGGAACAGAACATGGCCGCGCCGTCCAGTCCGAACGGCACCAGGTACTGCCAGCCGTTGGACAGGCCCAGGTTCTGCTCACCGAAGCCGACCAGACCCTTGAAGGAAAGCGCGGCCGCGACCGCCGCACAGCAGAAGAGGAGTACATAGGAAGCCGTGCCGTAGATGGCTTCCTTGCGCCTGCGCCGCTCCTCGTTCCGCTCCCACGAGTCCTCGGTCTTCGCGTGCTCCCCGGACCGCTTGCTGCGCGCGAGCACCGCCACCGCCGCCAGGATGCCCAGGAGCAGTACGGCGCCCGGAAGCAGCCAGTTCAGCGATATGTCGGTCAGTCTCATCTGGGGTCCCTTGCATTGGGATAGGGCGTAACGCCCGTCATAGTGGCCCAATTCCACCGGCCCTCAGGGGGTTTCGGGGCAAGAGGCCGCCAAGGAGGTGCAAGGGGATGCCCATGGCAGCGTTCTGCTCGAACTGCCGCTTGAGGGGCGGGAGTTGAGTTCGAGTAAGACTACCCGTACGGATGGTTCTACGGAAAGTTCCCGCGACAAGTGAGGAAGTTGTGAATCGGTTGCCCCCGCACGGGTGTCCTGGTTGTGGATGATCTTAGTGGATGTCAGGGGGTGCCTCGTCCCGCTCCGTCGCGACAGGGATGAGCCTTGCCTTGCCTTGTCCGTTCGGAATTTGAACTGTCGCGTCATGCGCCTATGGTGCTTGACGGACAGGTAACAACCCGTCGTAATGACCCCAAGTGCCGACAACCCGGAGGAGGACCCGTGAGGCACGGTGTGCACGACTCCACCGGGACCGGGATCCCGGACCTGCGGGCCGGGGCGGCGGCCCGGGTGCCGGCCCAGGCCCAGGCCCTGCCCGCGGACCGGGGTCGGGAGCGGGGCGCGGTGCCGCCGGGCGTCCGCGGGGAGCACACGCACGGTGAGCGGCCGATTCCGCAGCCGCGTCCCGTGCAGCGGGCGTCGGTGCGCGGGCAGATCCTGGACGCGCTGCGCACCGCGCTGGTCACGGGCGAGCTGGCGCCCGGCGAGGTGTACTCGGCGCCGGCGCTCGGGGAGCGGTTCGGGGTGTCGGCGACGCCCGTGCGGGAGGCCATGCAGCGGCTCGCGCTCGAAGGCGCGGTCGAGGTCGTGCCGAACCGCGGGTTCCGGGTGGTCGAGCGGGGCGCGCGGGAGCTGGCCGAACTGGCGGAGGTCCGGGCGCTGATCGAGGTGCCGGTGGTGCTGCGGCTGGCCCGCACGGTGCCGGCCGAACGCTGGGCGGAGCTGTGGCCGCTGGCCGAGGACACCGTCCGCGCCGCGTCCTCCGGCTGCCGGGCGACGTACGCCGAGTCGGACCGGGTCTTCCACCGGGCGGTGCTGTCCCTGTCCGGCAACGAGCAGCTGATGCAGATCGCGGAGGACCTGCACCGACGGTCCCAGTGGCCGCTGGTGGGCGGCCCGGCCCGACGCCAGCGCGCCGACCTGCTGGCGGACGCGGCCCAGCACACGGCCCTCCTGGAGGCCCTGATCGCCCACGACCTGCCCACGGCCCAAACCCTCACCACAGCCCACTTCGCCCCCACCACCTGACCCGGGCACTCCCACCCCCCGACCGCGCCATACTGCACGGCCCTACGCCCGACAGCGGCTGCCCGACGAACGGCCCGGGGTGGCGCTGGTGCGCGCGGGCCGGCGGGTCCGGTGGCTGTCACTGCCCGTCTGGGGTGACGGCCGGCGGCGGGTGGCCCGGGGTGATCGGCGGCCGGGTGTTGCCCGGCGGTGGTCACATCCGGCATGGGCCGGGAGCGCTGCGATGCCGACCGGCCGTGGTCGGCCGTGCCGCGGCCTTTCCGACCGCGCCGTGCAGCACGGCCCTACGCCCTACAGCGGCTGCCCGACGAGGGGCGCGGGGTGGCGCCGGTTCGGGCGGGTTGCCGTAGGGGCGTGGCGGCGTGCAGGCGTGGGTGGGGTGGAGGGTCTGCCCCTGTGGGGTTGTTGCGTTCGGGTGTCGGGTGGGCGGGTGGGGTGGTTCTCGGGCCACCGGGTGCGGCGCGCCGAGCCGCCGTATCCGCTCTCGCCGGGTGTCACCGCGCTGGTCAGGCTGTGGCTGTGTCCGGGGTGGGAGGGGTGAGGTGTTGGGCCAGCCAGGTGGGTACGCCGCCGAGGAGGCGGAACAGGCGGCGGGCCTCCTCGCGCAGGCGGGACGCCTCCGGCTCGGACTCGGTCTCGGCGAGCGAGGCCAGCGCCGGCGCCGTACCGACCAGATAGCCCAACTCCTCGCGGATGCGCAGGGATTCGGCGAAGCCGTGGCGCGCCTCGGCCACCTCGCCGTCCCGCAGGGCGAGCCCCGCGAGGTGCCGCCAGGTGAAGGACAGGAGCAGCGGGTCGGCGTGCGCGGCGGCGCTCGCGTGGGCGCGCCGGTACGCGGCTCGGGCCGCCTGCGGTGAGCGGGCCAGGTTCTCGGCCAGCAGACCCCGGCGGAAGTCCAGCAGCGCCCGGCCGGGCGCCCCGGGCGGGATCAGCGCCGCCGCACGCCCCAGCGCGGCCCGCGCCTCGTCCGCCCGGTCCCGCACCCCGTGCAGCGTGGCCGCGTAGGCGAGCTGGCCGCGCTCGCAGGCCGCCGCACCGCGCTCCTCGTCGCTCTGGGCCACCGCCTCGGCCGTACGCAGCGCGTCCTCGGCCTCGGCCCAGCCCCGCTCGGTGTACAGACAGCGCTCGACCAGCAGTCCGGCCCGCTGGAGCGCGGCCGGCGCGGTGTCCGGCCGGAGCAGAGCCGCCGCGTCGGCCCAGCAGGCCCGCGAGCGCAATCGCCATACCGCGGTCTGGAGCGGATCGTCACCGGCGGTCGTTCCGTTACCAGACATGGCGGAATGCGCCACGTTGCCCTCCCCGAGCGCGCCGTCGAGCTGTTGAGTGGTGGCGGCATTCCAGCACCCTTTCCGGGGCCGGGCCAAGAGGCTGGGTGAAGGATTTCACAAAGTCATGGGACAGGGCGTCACCCGGAGTCCACCCGGCGCACGCCCGCGTGACCTCAGCTCATGCGCAGCGCCAGGAAGAAATCGAGCTTGTCCTCCAGCCGTGAAAGGTCCCGTCCCGTCAACTGCTCGATCCGGCCGACCCGGTAACGCAGCGTGTTGACGTGCAGGTGGAGCCGGGCGGCGCAGCGGGTCCAGGAGCCGTCGCAGTCCAGGAACGCCTCAAGCGTCGGGATCAGCTCGGCCCGGTGCCGGCGGTCGTAGTCGCGCAGCGGGTCCAGGAGCCGGGCGGTGAAGGCCCGCCGTACGTCGTCCGGCACGAACGGCAGCAGCAGCACGTGCGAGGCCAGCTCCTGGTGGCCCGCCGCACACACCCGCCCGGAGCGTGCCGCGGCCACCCGGCGGGCGTGCCGAGCCTCCTCCAGCGCCCCGCGCAGCCCCTCCGCCGAGTGCACCGCCGCACTGACGCCCAGGGTGACCCGGCCGTCGTCGTTCAGACCGGCCGTCAGCGGGTCGCGTACGGACGCGAGGAGCGCGTCGGCGACCACCCCGGTCTCCGAGCCGTCGTGCTCGGCGGAGACGGCCGGGAGCGGGACCAGCGCGACGGCCTCGGCGCCGGTGTGCGCGACGGCGATGCGGTCGGCCGGCTCGGGCCCGGTGGCGAGCGGGTCGACCAGGATCTCCTCCAGCAGCGACTGGGCGACCGGACCGCCCGCGATGCCGCCCGCCCGGTGCCTGCCGGCGCCCTCGGCCGGCGCACCCGCGGGACCGCCGGCGTCTTCCCGCTCCACCTCCCACTCGACCCGGGCCACCACCACCTGCCAGTGCGGGGCCGCGCCGAGCCCGGGCAGCAGCACCGGCGCGGCCACCCGCAGCCGCGCGGCGATCTCCGTGGGTGCCACACCGGCCTGCACCAGCTCCAGCACCTCCTGCGCGAGCCGGCGCCGCACGGTGCGCGCCGCGTCCCGCCGATCCCGTTCCACCGCGATCAGCTGGGTGACGCCCTGGAGCAGGTCGAGCCGTTCCTCGGGCCAGTCCCCGGCGTCGGCCTCGACGGCGAGCAGCCAGTCCGACAGCACCGTCTCGCGCACGTCCCGGGCGGCCTGCGGGGAGCGGCCGCCGGAGCGGATCGGGAAGAGGGAGTACGTCGCGTTTCCGAAGACCACCCGGTGCGGCCCGCGGCGGCCGGTGCGGACGGCCGCCAGGTGCTCGGCGGCCAGCCGGGCGCTCGCCCCGGCCGGCAGGTCCGCTCCGGCGGTCTTGGAGCCCGCGATGAGCCGGCCGGTGGGGGAGAGCACCCAGGCCCGCAGGTCCAGGTCGGTGCCGAGCAGGTCGAGGACCACGTCAGGGCCGCCGCCCGCCGGGCCCGCGGTCATCATCCGCCGGTGCCGGTCCACGACGGCCGCGAGGTCACCGGCGCGCTCACCGGACACCTGACGTACGACGTGCTCGGTGATCGTCGCGAACGCCACCGACTCGTGCACCGCGAACAGCGGCAGCCGGTGCCGCGCGCAGGCCAGCACCAGGTCGTCCGGGACGGCACCCAGCTCGGCCTCGCCGGCGGCCAGGGCGGTGACCCCGGCCTGCACCAGGATCCGTACGAACCGTTCGGAGTCGGTGGCGTCCCGGCGCCAGGCCAGCCCCGTCAGCACCAGCTCACCGCCCGAGAGGTAGCGGCTCGGGTCCCGCAGGTCGGTGGTCATCACGCCCCGCACGGTCCGGTCCAGCTCGTCCTCGCCGCCGAGCAGCCGCAGGCCCAGCGCATCGGTGTCCAGCAGTGCGCGCAGCCGCATGTCGTCGCCGCCGTTCTGTGTCTCGAAACCAACGATGAACCTTGTGGGGAGTAGGGGGAGGAACGCGGCGACCGGTGCGCGAACCGCTCTCCACGGCGGCCCGGCTGTGTCCCGTGTTTCCTTGGGGAAACGGAGTGGTTACCGATGACCTCCGTTTCATACGAATCTACAAGATGTGCGCCCTGGCCAGCCAACTCCTTCATGGTTTCGGTGACTGACCCGCTCGGAGCACGGCGCTGTGTACTGACACCGGTCCGCGTGAACAGCACATGAACGAGCCGGGCCCGCGCACATGGACGGGCTCGATCTGTACGCCGCACATGACGAAGAAGAGAGCCGTTCATGGACTTCCTTCGCCCCGCCGACTGGGACGAGGCGCTCGCCGCGAAGGCGGAGCACCCCACCGCCGTGCCGATCGCGGGCGGCACCGACGTGATGGTCGAGATCAACTTCGACCACCGGCGGCCCGAGTACCTCCTCGACCTCAACCGGATCGCCGACCTCTACGAGTGGGAGGTCGGCGCGGACACCGTGCGGCTGGGCGCCTCCGTCCCGTACGCGGGGATCATGGAGCATCTGCGCGCCGAACTGCCCGGCCTCGCGCTCGCCTCGCACACGGTCGCCTCCCCGCAGATCCGCAACCGCGGCGGCGTCGGCGGCAACCTGGGCACCGCCTCCCCGGCCGGCGACGCCCACCCCGCGCTGCTCGCCGCGGGCGCCGAGGTGGAGGCCGAGTCCGTGCGCGGCACCCGGCTGATCCCGATCGACGCCTTCTACACCGGTGTGAAGCGCAACGCCCTCGCCCCGGACGAGCTGATCCGCGCGGTGCACATCAAGAAGGCCGACGGGCCGCAGCAGTACTCCAAGGTCGGCACCCGCAACGCCATGGTGATCGCGGTGTGCGCCTTCGGGCTCGCGCTGCACCCCGAGACCCGGACCGTCCGCACCGGCATCGGCTCGGCCGCCCCGACGCCCGTCCGGGCGAAGGCCGCCGAGGAGTTCCTGAACGCGGCGCTGGAGGAGGACGGCTTCTGGGACAACGGCAAGATCATCACCCCTTCCGTCGCCCGGCGGTTCGCCGACCTGTGCGCCGCCGCCTGCAATCCGATCGACGACGTCCGGGGCACCGCGAGCTACCGCCGGCACGCGGTCGGCGTCATGGCCCGCCGGACGCTCACCTGGACCTGGGAGTCGTACCGCGGCAGCCGCCGCACCACCGAGGGAGCTGCCTGATGCGCGTCAACTTCACCGTCAACGGACGGCCCCAGCAGGCGGACGACGTCTGGGAGGGCGAGTCCCTGCTGTACGTGCTCAGGGAGCGCCTCGGCCTGCCCGGCTCAAAGAACGCCTGCGAGCAGGGCGAGTGCGGCTCGTGCACGGTCCGCCTGGACGGCGTGCCGGTATGCGCGTGCCTGGTCGCCGCCGGGCAGGTCGAGGGCCGTGAGGTGGTCACCGTCGAGGGCCTGGCGGAGTACGCCCGGCAGCGGTCGTGTGCGGCGCCCGACCGCGGCACACCGCTCGATGAGGCCGGGCGCCGGCAGTCCGCGGGCACCGGCGCACGGACCGGCGAGGGCGACGGACTCTCCCCGGTCCAGCGGGCGTTCATCGACGCGGGCGCCGTCCAGTGCGGCTTCTGCACCCCCGGTCTGCTGGTCGCCGCCGACGAGATGCTGGAGCGCAACCCCCGTCCGACCGACGCGGACATCCGGGAGGCGCTGTCGGGCAACCTGTGCCGCTGCACCGGCTACGAGAAGATCATGGACGCGGTCCGGCTCGCCGCAGCCCGGCAGTCCGAGGGGGTCTGAGCATGCCCAACGGCGCCCCCAGCAAGATCACGCAGGGCACTCGCACCAAGGGCGGCATCGGCGAGTCCACGCTCCGTCCCGACGGCATCCTCAAGGTCACCGGAGAGTTCGCCTACTCGTCCGACATGTGGCACGAGGACATGCTCTGGGGCCAGATCCTGCGCTCCACGCGCGCGCACGCCGAGATCGTGTCGATCGACACGAGCGAGGCCCTGGCCACCCCGGGCGTGTATGCCGTGCTGACGTACGACGACCTGCCGGCCGACGTGAAGCACTACGGCCTGGAGATCCGGGACACCCCCGTCCTGGCCCACGGCAAGGTGCGCCACCACGGCGAGCCGGTCGCGATCGTCGCCGCCGACCACCCGGAGACCGCGCGCCGCGCCGCCGCCCGGATCAAGGTCGACTACCGGGAACTGCCCGTCATCACCGACGAGGCCTCCGCGACCGCCCCGGACGCGCTCCTCGTCCACGAGAACCGCACCGACCCGCACGCCGCCCACGTCCCGCACCCGAACGTCGTCCACCGGCAGCCGATCGTCCGCGGCGACGCGGCCAAGGCCGCCGAGAAGGCCGACGTGATCGTCTCGGGTGACTACTGCTTCGGCATGCAGGACCAGGCGTTCCTCGGCCCCGAGTCGGGCCTCGCCGTGCCCGAGGAGGACGGCGGCGTCCACCTCTACGTGGCCACCCAGTGGCTCCACTCCGACCTGCGTCAGATCGCGCCCGTGCTCGGTCTGCCCGAGGACAAGGTCCGGATGACGCTGTCCGGCGTCGGCGGCGCGTTCGGCGGCCGCGAGGACCTGTCGATGCAGATCCACGCCTGCCTGCTGGCGCTCCGCACCGGCAAGCCGGTCAAGATCGTCTACAACCGCTTCGAGTCCTTCTTCGGGCATGTCCACCGCCACCCGGCCCGGCTGCACTACGAACACGGCGCCACGAAGGACGGCAGGCTCACCCATGTGACATGCCGGATCGTGCTCGACGGCGGCGCCTACGCCTCCGCCTCACCGGCCGTCGTCGGCAACGCCGCCTCCCTCGGTATCGGCCCGTACGCCGTCGACGACGTCGAGATCGAGGCCATCGCGCTGTACACCAACAACCCGCCGTGCGGTGCGATGCGCGGCTTCGGCGCGGTCCAGGCGTGCTTCGCGTACGAGGCGCAGATGGACAAGGTCGCCGCCCGGCTGGGCATGGACCCGGTGGAGTTCCGCCGGCTGAACGCGATGGAACAGGGCACCGTCATGCCGACCGGGCAGCGGGTCGACTCGCCCGCCCCGGTCGCCGAACTGCTGCGCCGCGTCAAGGCGATGCCGATGCCGCCGGAGCGCCAGTGGGAGAGCAGCGAGGGCGTCGACGTACGGCAGCTGCCCGGCGGCCTGTCCAACACGACCCACGGAGAAGGCGTCGTACGCGGCGTCGGCTACGCGGTCGGCATCAAGAACGTCGGCTTCTCCGAGGGCTTCGACGACTACTCGACCGCAAAGGTCCGGATGGAGGTCGCCGGCGGCCGGCCGGTGGCCACCGTGCACACGGCGATGGCCGAGGTCGGCCAGGGCGGCGTCACCGTCCACGCGCAGATCGCCCGCACCGAACTGGGCGTCACCCAGGTGACCATCCACCCCGCCGACACACAGGTGGGCAGCGCCGGTTCGACCTCGGCCTCCCGGCAGACGTACGTCACCGGCGGCGCCGTCAAGAACGCCTGCGAGCTGGTGCGCGAGCGGGTCCTGGAGCTGGGGCGCCGCAAGTTCGGCGCGTACCACCCCGCCTGGGCGACGGCCGAACTGCTGCTGGAGGGCGGCAAGGTCGTCACCGACGGCGGTGAGGTGCTCGCCGACCTGGTGGACGTCCTGGAGGACGAGACCGTGGAGGTGGAGGCGCGGTGGCGGCACCGGCCCACCGAGCCCTTCGACCTGCGCACCGGCCAGGGCAACGGCCATGTGCAGTACTCCTTCGCCGCGCACCGCGCCGTCGTGGAGGTCGACACCGAGCTGGGCCTGGTCAAGGTCGTCGAGCTGGCCTGCGCCCAGGACGTCGGCAAGGCGCTCAACCCGCTGTCGGTCCTCGGCCAGATCCAGGGCGGCACCACGCAGGGCCTGGGCATCGCGGTGATGGAGGAGATCATCGTGGACCCGGTGACGGCGAAGGTGAGGAACCCGTCCTTCACGGACTATCTGATCCCCACCATCCTGGACACGCCGACCATCCCCGTCGACGTGCTCGAACTCGCCGACGAGCACGCGCCGTACGGGCTGCGCGGGGTCGGCGAGGCCCCCACCCTGTCCTCGACCCCGGCCGTCCTCGCGGCGATCCGGGACGCGACCGGGCTGGAGCTGAACAGGGTGCCGGTCCGGCCGGAGCACGTGGCTCTGCCGGTTTGCGGGAGTTCTCGGCTGGGTTGGCTGTGACCGGCCGGCATTGGCTGCGGGTGTCATCTGTGGTCTTCGGCTGCGGGTTCGGTGTGGCTGGTCGCGCAGTTCCCCGCGCCCCTTTGGGGCGCGCCGGTTGAGCCGCATGTTTGCTAGCGCGTCGTGCCCCATGGGGGTGTCTTTCGTGGGGAGGGTGGTGGCATGTTGGAGATCGCCGGGGAGTTGAACCGGTGGGTCGGGCGGGGGCGTGATGTCGCTGTGGCCACCGTGGTCGCGGTCGGTGGCAGCGCGCCGCGGCTGCCCGGCGCCGCCCTCGCCGTGGACGCCGACGGCACCGCGATCGGCTCGGTCTCCGGCGGCTGTGTGGAGGGCGCCGTGTACGAGCTGTGCCGGCAGGCGCTCCAGGACGGCGAGAGTGTCCTCGAACGCTTCGGCCACAGCGACGCGGACGCCTTCGCCGTCGGCCTGACCTGCGGCGGCGTCATCGACGTCCTGGTCACACCGGTGCGCGCGGCCGATCCCGTCCGCCCGGTGGCCGCCGCCGCGCTGGCCGCCGCCGCGTGCGGCGAGGCGGTGGCGCTCGCGCGGATCGTCGCGGGCCAGGCCGGGCCGGTCGGGCGGGCGCTGCTCGTGCGCGCCGACGGCGGCTTCGAAGGGGGCTTCGGCGGCCACCCGGAACTGGATCGCACCGTCGCCGCCGAGGCCCGCGCCTTCCTGGACGCGGGCCGCACCGGCACTCTGGAGATCGGCGAGCGGGGCTCCTGCTGCGGGGCGCCGCTCACCGTCCTGGTCGAGTCGTCCGTGCCGCCGCCCCGGTTGATCGTCTTCGGCGCGGTCGACTTCGCGTCGGCGCTGGTGCGGATCGGCAAGTTCCTCGACTACCACGTGACGGTGTGCGACGCCCGTCCTGTCTTCGCGACGCGGGCCCGGTTCCCCGAGGCCGACGAGATCGTCGTGGAATGGCCGCACCGGTATCTGGAGCGGACCGCCGTCGACGGCCGGACCGTGCTGTGCGTCCTCACCCACGACGCCAGGTTCGACGTACCGCTGCTCCGGTCGGCGCTGCGCCTGCCGGTCGCGTACGTCGGCGCGATGGGCTCACGCCGCACCCACCTGGATCGCAACGAGCGGCTGCGCGAGGCCGGCGTCACCGAACTCGAACTGGCCCGGCTGCGTTCCCCGATCGGCCTCGACCTCGGTGCCCGCACGCCCGAGGAGACGGCCCTGTCGATCGCGTCGGAGATCGTGGCGAACCGTCGCGGCGGCACCGGCGCCTCTCTCACCGGCGTCCGCACCCCGATCCACCGCGACCCCGTCGCGCCCCCGCCCCACCGCATCGACCCGGTGGCCTGACCGGGGCCGGCGACGGAACGCCACGACGTACGCGCCGCCGCCACGTGCCCGTCCGGCACCGCCGGTTCGGGACGGGGTTCCTCAGCCCTTCCTGAGCAGGGAGTCGACGGCTCGTCCGAAGACGGCCCGGGAGACCCGGACCAGCAGGGGGTCGAAGAGCGCCGGGAGCCCGCGGACGCGCAGTTCCTCCCGCCACAGCACCCGGGTGCGGCCGCCGGGGCCCGGACGGACCTCCAGTTCCGCCCAGCCGAGGACCACCCGGCCCCGCTTCGTCAGGCGGACGAGCCCGGGCCTGCCGTCGGCCGGCGGGCACCACACCGTGACCTCCATCGGGTCGTCGAAGGCGAACGGTCCGATGCCCGTGCGGGCCACGACGCGCGTGCCCACCCCGGTCGGCGGATCGGTGACCACGGTGACGCGGGTCAGTGGCACCGCGTCGCCGTGCCGGGGCCACTCGGTGAGCCGGCGCCACGCCTCGTCGAGGGGAAGCGGTGGCGTGCGCTGGAGGAGGAAGCCGACCACGGGACGATCTTAGGGAACCACCCGGCGGGCAGGGCGCGTCCAGCGGTCCGTTCGGCCGTCCGTCATCGGCAGGGTGTGCGGAGCGGATGCACGCACAAGGTGTATAGCCCTCGGTGGGTCGTCGTATCACCATGGGAGGCAGGGGGAGCCCCACCTCCGGCGGAGAGGACCGACCATGCGGTTCCAGGACCGAAGCCAGGCCGGACGGGAACTCGCCGGGCGGCTGTCCGCCCTGCGCGAGCGGGGCGGCCTGCCGGACCCCGTCGTACTGGCCCTGCCCCGCGGCGGCGTCACGGTGGCCGCGGAGATCGCGCGGGCCCTCGGCGCCCCGCTCGACGTGCTGCTCGTCCGCAAGATCGGCGCCCCGCAGCACGAGGAGTTCGGCATCGGCGCGATCGCGGGCGACGATCCTCCCCTCTACGACGAGCACAGCCTTCAGCGGCTCGGTCTGAGCGAGGAACGCCTCGCCCCCGCGGTGGCCCGGGAACGGACGGAACTGCACCGTCGTGAGCGGCGCTACCGCGGGGGCCGCCCGCCGCCCGGGCTGGCCGGCCGCACGGTGATCGTCGTCGACGACGGGCTGGCCACCGGCTCCACGGCGCGCGCCGCGCTGCGCCATGTCCGCCGCCAGGCGCCCGCGCGGCTCGTCCTCGCCGTCCCCGTCGGCGCGCCCGAGTCGCTCGACGCCCTGCGCACCGAGGCGGACGACATCGTGTGCCTGTACGCGCCGTACTCCTTCAGCTCCGTCGGCCAGTGGTACGACGAGTTCGGACAGCTCACCGACGACGACGTGATCGACGCGCTGCACACGAGCTGACGCGCCGCGCACGGAAACCGAGGAGGCCCAGGGTGCCGCAGCTGCCGGCGGAGGAGGCGCGACGGCGGTTCACCGCCGCCCGCGTGGCACGGCTCGCGACGGTCGACGAGGCGGGCCGGCCCCATCTGGTGCCGGTCGTGTTCGCGGTGCGGGTCGGGACGGACGGGTCCGGCGCCGACGGCATCGTCATGGCCGTGGACAGCAAGCCGAAGACCACGACCCGGCTGAAGCGGCTGCGCAACATCGCCGCCCGGCCCGCCGTGTGCCTGCTGGTGGACTCGTACGGCGAGGACTGGGGCCGGCTGTGGTGGGTCCGTGCCGACGGCGAGGCCTGCGTCCTGCCCCCCGCCGCGCCCGCCGATGCCGATGCCGGCGATGCGGCCGGTGCCCATGCCGATGCCGACGATGCCGGCGATGCGGCCGGTGCCCATGCCGATGCCGACGATGCCGACGATGCGGCCGATGCCCATGCCGACGCCGACGCCGACGACGCGGCCGACGCCGACGCCGACGCCGACGCGGTCGCCGACGCCGATGACGACGACGCCGCCGTGCGGGCCGAGCGGCGGGCCGCGCTCGGCCTGCTGTGCGACAAGTACCCGCAGTACCGCGACCACCCGCCGACCGGACCGGTCGTGGCCGTCACCGTGCTGCGCTGGACCGGCTGGCGGGCGGGCCCCACGGCCTGAGCGCCGCGCCGGACCCCGCGTCGGGCACTGCCCGCGCCGCCCACGGCCTGGACGGGGTACCCGCCGCCGCACCGGACAGAGCCCGCACTGCTGCGCCTCGCCACGCGCCGCCCCCCTCGGCATGTCAACCGGCCGTGGCGGTCTTCGGCGGCCGGGAGGCGGGCCCGACCCGGGCCCGTCGGCGGCGCCGCCGAGGAGCGACCGCGGCAGGACGCCCGACGTCCGGGGCGCACCCGGTGGCCGAACGCGCGGCACGGCCCAGGCACGGCGGAAGACGGTCCCGGGGCCACCACGCCGCGCTCGAAGTGAGGCCTTGCGCGGCATCCGTCGAACCCCCGCCGCGGTCCGGCCCATGCCAGTGCTGCGGCCCTGACGACAACCCGGCCCACGACCTGCCTGTCGGCCGCGCGCTGCACAGCAGAGCCCCCTGCGGCCGGAGGCCCGTGGCGCGGGGTGCGTGAACGGGGGCCGTTGCCGGGCACAAGACTTGTACAGCTCCTTTTCTTGAATGGTTCGCCTTTGGGGCGGTAGGTTGACCGCCATGACCGCAGCCCCGCCTCCGACCGCCGCCGACGAGCTGCGCGGTGCCGGTCTGCGCGTGACGGCCGCCCGCGTCGCACTGCTCGACACCGTCCGGCACGGCGACCACCTCGGCGTCGACACCATCGCCTCCGGGGTGCGCGAGCGTGTCGGTCACATCTCCCTCCAGGCCGTGTACGAGGGCCTGCACGCCCTCACCGGGGCCGGACTCATACGCCGTATCGAACCGGCGGGCAGCCCCGCCCGGTTCGAGGGCCGTGTCGGCGACAACCACCACCACCTCATCTGCCGGTCGTGCGGTGCCGTCGCCGACGTCGACTGCGCGGTCGGCGACGCCCCCTGCCTGACCGCCTCCGACGACCACGGCTACGCCATCGACGAGGCCGAGGTCATCTACTGGGGCCTGTGCCCCGGTTGTTCCACCGCCCGCAGTTCCTGAGCACAAGATCCGCCCAGCCTGGAAGGATTTCCATGTCCGAGAACCATGAGGCAATCGTCACCGACCCGAAAACGGAGGAGACAGGCGGCTGCCCGGTCGCGCACGGTCGCGCCCCGCACCCGACGCAGGGCGGCGGCAACCGCCAGTGGTGGCCGGAGCGGCTCAATCTGAAGATCCTTGCGAAGAACCCCGCCGTGGCCAACCCGCTCGGCGCGGATTTCGACTACGCCGAGGCCTTCAAGTCCCTCGACCTCCCGGCCGTCAAGCGGGACATCGAGGACGTGCTGACGACCTCTCAGGACTGGTGGCCCGCCGACTTCGGCCACTACGGCCCGTTCATCATCCGCATGGCCTGGCACAGCGCCGGCACCTACCGGATCAGCGACGGCCGCGGCGGCGCCGGCGCCGGCCAGCAGCGCTTCGCCCCGCTCAACAGCTGGCCGGACAACGCCAACCTGGACAAGGCCCGCCGCCTGCTGTGGCCGGTCAAGAAGAAGTACGGCCAGAGCCTGTCCTGGGCCGACCTGCTGGTCCTCGCCGGCAACGTGGCCCTGGAGTCCATGGGCTTCGAGACCTTCGGCTTCGGCGGCGGCCGGGTGGACGTCTGGGAGCCGGAGGAGGACGTCTACTGGGGTCCCGAGACCACCTGGCTCGGCGACCAGCGCTACACCGGCGACCGCGAGCTTGAGAACCCGCTCGGCGCCGTCCAGATGGGCCTCATCTACGTCAACCCGGAGGGCCCCAACGGCAACCCGGACCCGATCGCCGCGGCCCGCGACATCCGTGAGACGTTCCGCCGCATGGCGATGAACGACGAGGAGACCGTCGCCCTGATCGCCGGCGGCCACACCTTCGGCAAGACCCACGGCGCCGGCCCGGCGGACGCCGTCGGCCCCGACCCCGAGGCCGCCTCGTTCGAGGAGCAGGGCCTCGGCTGGAAGAACAGCTACGGCACCGGCAAGGGCGCGGACACCATCACCTCCGGCCTTGAGGTCACCTGGACCAGCACCCCCACCCGGTGGAGCAACGGCTTCTTCGACAACCTGTTCGGCTACGAGTGGGAGCTGACCGAGAGCCCGTCCGGCGCCAAGCAGTGGAAGCCGAAGGACGGCGCGGGCGAGGGCACGGTGCCCGCCGCCCACGACCCCTCGAAGAAGATCGCCCCGGCGATGCTCACCACCGACCTGGCACTGCGCTTCGACCCGGTCTACGAGCCGATCTCCCGCCGCTTCCACGAGAACCCCGCGGAGTTCGCGGACGCCTTCGCTCGGGCCTGGTACAAGCTGACCCACCGTGACCTGGGCCCGAAGTCGCTGTTCCTCGGCCCGGAGGTGCCCGAGGAGACCCTGCTGTGGCAGGACCCGCTGCCGGCCGCCGAGGGCGAGACCATCGACGCCGCGGACATCGCCGCGCTCAAGGCCAAGCTGCTCGACTCGGGCCTGACGGTCGCGCAGCTGGTCTCCACCGCATGGGCCTCGGCGTCCACCTTCCGCGGCAGCGACAAGCGCGGCGGCGCCAACGGCGCCCGCATCCGGCTTCAGCCGCAGAGCGGCTGGGAGGTGAACAACCCGGGCGAGCTGGCGACGGTGCTGCGCACCCTGGAGGGCATTCAGCAGGAGTTCAACTCCGGCGCCAAGAAGGTCGCCCTGGCCGACCTGATCGTGCTCGGCGGCAGCGCCGCCGTGGAGAAGGCCGCCAAGGACGCCGGTCACGACGTGGAGGTCGCCTTCGCCCCGGGCCGCGTCGACGCGACGGAGGAGCACACCGACGCGGAGTCGTTCGCCGCGCTGGAGCCGACCGCCGACGGGTTCCGCAACTACCTCGGCAAGAGCAACCGGCTGCCGGCCGAGTACCTGCTCCTCGACCGGGCGAACCTGCTCACCCTGAGCGCCCCCGAGCTGACGGTCCTCGTCGGTGGTCTGCGCGTCCTGGGCGCGAACCACGACAACTCGAAGCACGGCGTCTTCACCGACACCCCCGGCACCCTGACCAACGACTTCTTCGTCAACCTGCTGGACCTGGGCACCACGTGGAAGGCGACCTCGGAGGACCAGACCACCTTCGAGGGCCGGGACGCCGCCACCGGCGCGGTCAAGTGGACCGGCACCCGCGCCGACCTCGTGTTCGGCTCCAACTCCGAGCTGCGTGCGCTCGCCGAGGTCTACGCCGGCGACGACGCGAAGGAGAAGTTCGTGACGGACTTCGTCGCCGCCTGGACGAAGGTCATGAACCTCGACCGGTTCGACCTCGCCTGATCGTTCCGACCGCTCAGACCGCTCCGACCGCTCCGACCGCTCAGACTGTTCTGACCGTTCGGGTGTTCCGACGGTGACGACCGGACGTCCGGGCCGGCCCACGGTGGCCGGCCCGGACGTCACCTTATTCGCGTGTGGCGTCACAGGGGCTGACGGGCGACCGCCGCCAGGAACGTCCCGTACGCGAGTGACACGGCCGTCAGCGTGCCGCCCAGCAGCAGCGCCCTCGCCCGTTTCGTGCGCCAGGTCCGCACGAGCGCCAGGGCGAGGGGGACGAGGAGCGGGAACGCGGGCAGCAGGAAACGGGGCTTGGACGCGAACGGCCCCGACACCGCCACCACCATGAGGAGCAGCGTGCCCGCGAACACCACCAGCGGCAGCGGGGCACGCCCCAGACACAGCAGGCCGAACAGCACCACCCCGGCGGCCACGACCACCAGGGCCAGCGGATAGACGACCCCGCCGCCGTGCAGGAACAGCGCCTTGAGGAAGCGCAGGGCGCCCCTGCCGAAGTCGAGGCGGGAACTCCAGGCGCTCTGCACCCGGAAGTAGCCGTGCAGCAGATCCCCGGTCCGCCGCCCCACCCACAGCACATAGCCCGCCCAGCCCAGCGGGGCGAGGACGGCACCCACCCACAGCCCGGCCGGAACCCGACCGCGGCACCGCAGGACCGCGTACCCGGCCGCCGCGACGACCGCCACGGCCGCGGCGATGCCGTTCGGCCGGGACAGCCCGGCCAGGGCCGCGAGCACCCCGGCCGTCAGCCAGCGGTCCGTGAGCACGGCATACAGGCACCAGGCCGCGAGCGCGGCGAACAGCGGCTCGGTGTAGGCGAGGGTGAGGACGACCGAGTGCGGCAGCGAAGCCCACAGCGCCACCCACGCGGTGGCGACGGCACGCCCGTACAGCCGGTGGCCGACGGCGTAGATCCCGCAGGCGGCCACCACCGCCGCGCACCACGCGATCAGCAGAGCGGCCCCGCCCGGTGAGAGGGGCAGCACGGCCGTGACCGCCCGGATCAGGGTCGGATACAGCGGGAAGAACGCCCAGTCGGTCTGCACGTCGCCCGTCGGGGTGATCCAGATCAGATGTCCGTAGCCGTGCGTGGCGATGTGCAGGTACCAGTTGGAGTCCCAGGAGTGGGCGAGGTTCTTCGTGACCGGCCGGCCGTACAGCCGGCTCGTCACGACGACCGCGACGACACCGGCGGCGCGGACGGCCAGGAACACGGCGAGGGCCGGGAGCAGGCCGGCCGGGGCCGGGTGCCAGGGCCGCCGGGCCGCGGGACGCCGCACCGGCGGGTACGGCACGGCGGGTTCGGGAAGCGGTGCGGAAGGCGTGCTCACCCTTTGACCTTGAACACGCCCCGCACCGCACGCAATCCGGACTCCGCCCTTCTTACCCGCCGTATACGTCCCTGGGGGGAGAGCCCCCGACAGGAGCGCCCTCGGTAAGAGCCGCCCCTGAAGACGGCCGGGGCGTCAGCGGGTGCGGGGCTGGTTGAAGCGGAGCATGTTGCCGGCCGGGTCGCGGAAGGCGCAGTCCCGGACGCCGTAGGGCTGGTCGATCGGCTCCTGCAGGACCTCGCCGCCGGCGGCTCGGATCCGTTCGAAGGTGGCGTCGACATCGTCGGTGGAGAAGATCACGCCGCGCAGCAGACCCTTGGCCAGCAGTTCCGCCATGGCCTGCCGGTCGGCCGGCGAGGCGTTGGGATCGGCGAGCGGCGGTTCGAGGACGATCTCCACGTCCGGCTGCGCGGGCGAACCTACGGTCACCCAGCGCATCCCCTCGAAGGCGACGTCGTTGCGCACCTCCAGACCGAGGACGTCACGGTAGAAGGCGAGCGCCTTGTCATGGTCGTCGACTGCGATGAAGCACGTGGACAGCTTGATGTTCATGCCACCGACGCTACGAGGTGATGCCCGGATCCGCTTCTTCGATCCTGACCGGTTGCCCGCCCGGGCCCGGCCGGCCGTTTCTGACCGGGCGTGTGAAGATCTTGGCCATGCACGCCGGGATCGCGGCGCCCGCGTCGTGCGCGCGGGCCCGGTACGCGCTCGGGCTCTCCCCGACCAACTCGGTGAAGCGCGAGCTGAACGACCCCAGGGACGTACAGCCCACCTCGAAGCAGACCTCCGTCACGCTCAGGTCGCCCCGCCGCAGCAACGCCTTGGCACGCTCGATACGGCGGGTCATCAGATAGCTGTACGGCGTCTCACCGAACGCGGCGCGGAAGCTGCGGGAGAAGTGTCCGGGCGACATGAGGGCGACGGCGGCCAGCGCGGGCACGTCCAGCGGCCGGGCGTAGTCGCGGTCCATCACATCCCGGGCGCGCCGCAGTCTCACCAGGTCCTCAAGTGTCACGCGCCCCAGCATCGCACGCCCCACCGACAACCCCCACCGCCCGCCGCCACGGGGCCCGGCCCCGACACCGCCGCCCCGGTCAGGCATGCCTTGACCCGACGACACGACGCGGCGCCGGAAGAAAAAAAGGGGGTGGTCACGTGGGCGGGGGAGCGGGCTATTCTCTGACCGCAGCCAGGCGGCCTTGCGCCGTGCCCCGGGACCGCGATGTCCCGGTGCCGGTCCCCTCTCCGCCGAGGTCGGCCCTGGCTCGGCCACGCCCACCCGCACACCGCGCCGGTCGGCGCTCGCGCCGAGCGCGCCCGGACGGTGTCGCACGGGCGTCGCGCGGCCCCGGCCGACACCCCGGTCCGCCAGATCACCGGCGGACCGCTGCCGCGTCCGCGCCGACCACGCCGACGCAGACCGCCAAAGCGGTCGAGCCGGCCCACCCACCACAGGGAGAGACGATGACCAACGCCCCGAGCACGGACACCCGGGCGGCAGCGGACATGCCGGCGCACGTCGCCGACAGCCACGATCTGATCCGTGTGCACGGCGCGCGCGAGAACAACCTCAAGGACGTCAGCGTCGAGCTACCGAAGCGCCGGCTGACGGTGTTCACCGGGGTGTCCGGCTCGGGCAAGAGTTCCCTGGTGTTCGCCACGATCGCCGCGGAGTCGCAGCGGCTGATCAACGAGACGTACAGCGCCTTCGTGCAGGGCTTCATGCCCACCCTCGCCCGCCCCGAGGTCGACGTGCTCGACGGGCTGACCACCGCGATCATCGTCGACCAGCAGCGCATGGGGGCCGACCCGCGCTCCACCGTCGGCACCGCAACCGATGCCAACGCGATGCTGCGCATCCTCTTCAGCCGCCTCGGCGAGCCGCGCATCGGCCCGCCCGGCGCGTACGCCTTCAATGTGCCCTCGGTCCAGGCGAGCGGTGCGATCACCGTCGAGCGCGGCGCCAAGAAGACGGAGAAGGCGACCTTCAGCCGCACCGGCGGCATGTGTCCGCGCTGCGAGGGCCGGGGCCGCGTCTCCGACATCGACCTGACCCAGCTCTACGACGACAGCAAGTCGCTGAGCGAGGGCGCGCTGACGATCCCCGGCTACAGCATGGACGGCTGGTACGGCCGCATCTTCACCGGCTGCGGCTTCTTCGACCCGGACAAGCCGATCCGCGCGTACACCAAGAGGGAACTGAACGACCTCCTCCACAAGGAGCCCACCAAGATCAAGGTGGACGGCATCAACCTGACGTACGAAGGGCTGATCCCGCGGATCCAGAAGTCGATGCTGTCGAAGGACATCGACGCGTTGCAGCCGCACATCCGGGCCTTCGTGGAGCGGGTGGTGACCTTCGCCGTCTGCCCCGAGTGCGACGGCACCCGGCTGAGTGAGGGCGCCCGCTCCTCGAAGATCCAGGGGATCAGCATCGCCGACGCCTGCGCGATGGAGATCCGCGATCTCGCCGAGTGGGTCCGCGGCCTCGACGAGCCGTCGGTGGCCCCGCTGCTGGCCAAGCTCCGGCACACGCTGGACTCGTTCGTGGAGATCGGCCTCGGCTACCTGGCGCTGGACCGGCCGTCGGGCACGCTGTCGGGCGGCGAGGCGCAGCGCGTCAAGATGATCCGCCACCTCGGCTCCGCGCTCACCGACGTCACCTACGTCTTCGACGAGCCCACCGCGGGCCTGCACCCGCACGACGTCCAGCGGATGAACGACCTGCTGCTGCGGCTGCGGGACAAGGGCAACACCGTGCTGGTCGTGGAGCACAAGCCGGAGCTGATCGCCATCGCCGACCATGTCGTGGACCTGGGCCCCGGCGCCGGCACGGGCGGCGGCACCGTCTGCTTCGAGGGCACCGTCGAGGCGCTGCGGGCCTCCGACACCGTCACCGGCCGTCATCTCGACGACCGTTCGGCCCTGAAGGAGACGGTGCGCAAGCCCACCGGCGCGCTGGAGATCCGCGGCGCGTCCGTGAACAACCTGACCGGCGTCGACGTGGACGTCCCGCTCGGTGTGCTCACCGTCGTCACCGGCGTCGCCGGGTCCGGCAAGAGTTCGCTGGTGCACGGCTCGATCCCGGCCGACGAGGGCGTGGTCTCGGTCGACCAGAGCCCGATCCGCGGGTCGCGGCGGAGCAACCCGGCGACGTACACGGGGCTGCTCGAACCGATCCGCAAGGCGTTCGCGAAGGCCAACGGCGTCAAGCCCGCGCTGTTCAGCGCCAACTCCGAGGGCGCCTGCCCCGCCTGCAACGGCGCCGGGGTCATCTTCACCGACCTGGCGATGATGGCCGGCGTCTCCTCGCCCTGCGAGGACTGCGAGGGCAAGCGGTTCCAGCCGTCGGTCCTGGAGTACACGTTCGGCGGCCGTGACATCAGCGAGGTCCTCGCGATGCCGGTGTCCGAGGCCGAGGAGTTCTTCGGCTCGGGCGAGGCGCGTACCCCGGCCGCCCACCGGATCCTCACCCGGCTCGCCGACGTCGGGCTCGGCTACCTCACCCTCGGCCAGCCGCTCACCACGCTCTCCGGCGGCGAGCGGCAGCGGCTCAAGCTGGCCACGCACATGGCGGACAAGGGCGGCGTGTACGTCCTCGACGAGCCGACGGCCGGCCTGCACCTCGCCGACGTCGAGCAGTTGCTCGGCCTGCTGGACCGGCTCGTGGACTCCGGCAAGTCGGTGATCGTCGTCGAGCACCACCAGGCGGTCATGGCACACGCCGACTGGATCATCGACCTGGGCCCCGGCGCGGGCCACGACGGCGGCCGCATCGTCTTCGAGGGCACCCCGGCAGACCTCGTCGCGGCCCGCTCCACCCTCACCGGCGAGCACCTCGCGATCTACGTCGGCGCCTGACCGGGCCTTCGGCGGCCCCCGCGGTACGGCTCCGACCACCCGCCGCCTGCCGGTGCCCCCGGCGGGGGCCGGGGGGTCGCCCGCCGCGGAACCTTCCGGCTCGGCAACAGGCTCACCACCGCATACGCGGCCGCCCGGGGTGGGACTCCCCGTAGACATACAGCTCCCTTTGCACCGGTGCGGACGGCGAACCGCGGCGTCGGCGGCCCCCGGAGGGCGCACGTCCTGGTTCCGGGGGCGAACGCGTCGGAGCGTCAGCGGCCGTGGGTTTCGCCGGGTCCCTCGGCCGGGCGGGAAGGCTGGGCGACGGCGCGGTACTCGGTCGGGGTCATCCCCATGGCGGTGCGGAAGGCGCGGGTGAAGTCGGACGGCGCCGGGTAGCCCCAGCGCGCCCCGATGACCGCTACGGGGACCGTGCGCTGGGCCGGGTCCGCCAGGTCCCGCCGGCACCGGGCGAGCCGCTGCTGCCGGACGAACTCGCCCACCGTGATGCCGTGCTGCTGGAAGACACGGTGCAGATAGCGGGTGGAGATGAAGTGCGCCGCGGCCACCGTGTCCGGCTTCAGAGCGGGGTCGTGCAGACGGGCGACGAGGAACGCGCTGATCTCCTCGAACAGCGCACGCTGCCGCGACTCGGCCGGAAGCACATCCGGCCGCCCGCCGTGGTGGGCGAGCAGTGCCGCCGTCAGATCGACCGCGGTGTTGCCGAGCCGGACGGTGTCGCCCGGGGTGAGATCGCCGTGGGTCTCCACCAGACCGGTGAGCATCAGGCTCAGCAGCCGTCCCACGCCCGTCCGGGCGTCCAGGACCGTCCCGCACAGCGGCGCCACGTCCTTCTCCGGCAGTGGCACGAGCCTCCTGGGGAACTGGAGCAGCAGGGTCCGCGTCCCCGAGGGCGGCGGACCCGAGACGGCGCTGAACGGCCGGGAGCTGTCGTACAGCACCATGTCTCCGGGGCCGAGCGCGGCGCTCGACCTGGCCTGTTCGATCCCCTGCTGTCCCGCGACGGTCAGCCCGAGCTGGTACAGCTCCGGATCGGACTGCCGGATGAGCCGGGCGGTGCGCCGCGACGACAGCGGCGAGTAGGACATCACGGACAGCTGGACGGGACCGAGCGCCAGCGTCTGGATCCGGGCGCTCACCTGCTCGGGTTCCCGGGCGCGGAAGCTGATGTGGGTGGTCACCAGGGCGAGGCCGGTGACCTCGGTCCAGGCCGCCGTCCGGTCGGCGGGCCGTACACGGGCGGTGTCCAGCACTGTGGTGAGCATTCTTCTCCCGGATGACGCCGTGTCAGGTGGCTGCGGCGCGCGGTCGGTTCAGGCCCGCCGCGGTCGCGTCCACGATGGTCCCCGGTGGACGACGCCCCCGCAAAGTGCGCTGCACGCCAAGCCGAGTGCGCTGCACGCCCAGGGCGGCCGGGCGCCCGGATGGCAGGCTGGGCGCAGCCCGGTGGCGCGGCACGGGGGGCCGCGCCGCCCGCACCGGCGTCGGCCCTGTCGGCGGGGCCGAGTCGGCCGCGGGCGGCGCGCGGCCCACGGCGGCCGGAGGTCTACCCGGGCGTGCTCCGGTCGGGTGGCACGGTCTCGAACTCCCGCTGCAGATGCCCGGTGTGCAGCCGCAGCCGCCAGGCGTTGCGGCGGTGGACCTGCGCGAGTGCCGCCTCAAGGGGGGAAGGCGGCACCGCGAGGACGGGGCAGCAGGCGTGGGCGAGGCAGTGGCGGCCGACCGAGGGCCACAGCGCCCGGTGCAGCGGCCCGCGCCGTCCGGCGCCGATCACCAGGAGGTCGGTGTCCCGGTCGGCGGCACGCACCAGCACCGGACCCGGCACACCCCGGGCGACGAGCGCCGGTCCTGGCAGCCCCGGGCCCGTGCCGCCGAACGCCTCGCGCAGCGCGGCCTCCAGCCGTTCCCGGGCCAGCCGTTCCCAGTCCTCGGCGAGCAGGGACGCGGCCGGGGATCTGCGGCAGGCGAGGTCACCGCCGGGCGGCTGCCAGGCCAGCACCGGCCAGAGTTCGGCTCCCCGGCGCCGCGCCTCGTCGGCGGCCCGGACCAGGGCGGCCAGACTCCCCGGTGAGCCGTTGACCCCGACCACGACACGAGCGGCCGAGGGCGGGTGGGACTCGGACATCGGCACCACCGTTCTGCACCCGCCGACCGGACCCCGGCCGGCGAACCTGCACGTGAACCGCCTCCATCACACCCCCGCCCACCGGCTCCGGACCACCCCTGACCCCGCTTATTGGCACCCTCCTGACGCCCCGCCCCGCGGGACCACGGCTCCGCGCCCGCGCATGGCCCTCATGCCACGCCGAGTCCTGCCGGGACGTCGACGACGGTGCCGGTGGTGCGGGCCCGTTCCGCCGCCCACACCACTTGGTGGGTGGCCAGGCTCTCCGCCGCGTCGGACAGCAGCAGCGAGGCGTCGCCGGTCGCCACGGCGGCCAGGAACGCCTCGGTCAGCGCCTCGTCCCCGCCGCCGTGCCCGTCGCGTGCGCTCGGCCCCGCCTGCGTCGCGGCCCCGGCGGGCGGATCCGGTACATGGGTGTGCGGGCCGACCACCTGCTCGGAGCCGTCGCGGAAGTCGACCAGCCGCAGCGTCTCGCCGTCGCCGTCCAGGAAGCCGTGCGTCCCGAGGATCCGGGTGCGGCGCTGTTCCATGGGGGTGAAGGCGCTCATGGTGAAGGAGCAGGTGGCGCCGGAGGCGAACTCCATGGTGACCACCTGGTGGTCGACGACGTCGTTGTCGCACGCGTACACGCACCGCCCGTAGGGCCCGGTCCGCAGCGCCCTGCGCACCCCCGCCTCGGTGTGGTCGTCGGTCACGGCCGACAGCGGCCAGAACTCCCGCTCCGCATCGCCCAGGCAGCTCAGGTACAGCCGCTCGGCCGAGTACGGGCAGGTGGGCTCCACCGCGCAGTCGACGCAGCGCGCCGCGGCTCCGGCCGGCGCGGCCTCGGGACGGAAGTGCGTCAGGCTGCCGAAGGAACTCACCCGCCGCGGGATCTGCCCGAACAGGTGGACCAGCCAGTCGATGTCGTGGCACGACTTGGTGAGCAGCATCGGGGCGGAGGTGTCCTGCCGGCGCCAGTTGCCGCGTACGAACGAATGCGCCTGATGCCACCAGCCGACCGGTTCGAGGTGCTGGACGCTGACGACGTCCCCGATCCGGCCGTCGTCCAGCAGCCGCTTGAGGAAGCGGGTGTACGGGGTGTACCGCAGCACGTGGCACACGGCCAGCAGGACGCCGCCTCGCCGCGCGGCCTCCGCGATCGCCGTGGCCTCCGCCTCGCCGGTCGCCATCGGCTTCTCCAGCAGGATGTGGTGGCCGAGGCCGGCGAGCGCGACCGCCGGTTCGGTGTGCTCGCGGTCCTGGGTGGCGACGATGCAGGCGTCGGCGAGCCGTCCGCCCCGCACGGCCGCGCGCCAGTCGGGGTAGGTCCGATCCGGCGGGATGCCGAACTCGGCCGCCGCGCGGGCCCGCCGCCGCGGGTCCGGTTCGGCGACGGCGGTGACGCGCGCGGATCCGGTGGCCACCGCGTGCCGGGCGTAGGTCATGCCGCGCAGACCGGCACCGATGAGAGCCAGCGTCACCTGGGCCATGGAAGTACCTCCTCGGGAAGGGGGGGCGGGGGCCGGGGCAGTTGGGGACCGGCCGGCCGGGGCAGGGCCGGCCGGCCCGGCGGGTCAGTGTCCGAGGGTGGCGCGCAGCCCGGGCTGGAGCAGATCCGCGTGGGCGCGGACCATGTCGTCGCACAGGTCCCAGATGCGTTCGACCGGCAGGGCGGCGGCGGTTGCCGGGTCCGTCATGGCGGCCTGCCGGATCGACCGCGGGTCGTCCTCCAGCGCGGCCCGCACGACCAGGTCGTTCATGCTGAGGTACGAGCGGTTGAGCGCCGCGCACTGGGCGGGCAGCGCGCCCACCCGGGTGGGCTGGACGCCCAGGCCGTCGACGAGGCAGGGCACCTCGACGGTCCCGGTGGCGGGGAGGTTGTCGATGAGCCCGCGGTTGGGGACGTTGCCGTACACCGTGCGCGGGGTGCCCGTGGTGATGCTGTGGATGATCTGCGGGGCGTACTCCATGGTGCCCTCCACGGTGAGCGGTGTGCCCTCGGCGAGCGCGTCTCGGGTCTGCTCGTAGGCCGCGATGTTCTCGTCGACGATGCCGAGGTAGGCCCCGATCGGCAGCCGCAGCCGCTCCACCTCGCTGTCGTGGTGCAGATACCAGGGGACGTACTCGGAGGAGTGCTCGCTGGTCTCCGTCGGGTAGTAGCCGAGCCGCCGGTACATGTCGACGCGGACCCGCCGGCGCAGTTCGGGGTCGTCCGCGATCAGCTTGTCCAGGCGCGGGTACAGGTCGCTGCCCTGGTGTTCCAGGCGCAGCACCCAGGCCTGGTGGTTGACGCCGGCGGCGCGGTAGCCGACCTCCTGGTGCGGGACGCCGAGCAGGTCGGCCAGGTCGCGGACGGTCCAGTACACCGAGTGGCACAGGCCCACCACCCGGGTCAGGCCGGTGGCCTCGGTGAGGTACTGGATGTTCATGGCCATCGGATTGGTGTAGTTGAGCAGCCAGGCGTCGGGGCACACCTCGGCGATGTCCTCGGCCAGCGACTTCAGCACCGGGAAGGTGCGCAGTGCGCGGAAGATGCCGCCGACGCCGAGGGTGTCGCCGATGGTCTGCCGCAGCCCGTAGCGGGCGGGGACGTCGAAGTCGGTCCGGGTGGCGGCGCGCATCCCCACCTGGACGATGTTGATCACGAAGTCGGCGTCCGCGAGGGCGTCGCGGCGCTCGGCGTGCGCGGTGACCCGCGGCCGGGTCGCGCCGCCGCCGGTGAGGCGGTCCGCGATCTGCCGGGCGGCGCCCTCGGCGGTGGCGAGCCGTTCGGCGTCGATGTCGTGCAACGCGATGTGCGCGCCTTGCAGTTCGGGGAAGGCCAGCAGGTCGGCGAGCAGGCCCTGGGTGAATACGACGCTGCCGGCGCCGATGAACGCGATCTTCGGGGCGGTGAGGGTCATCAGAGGTTCTTTCCGTTCCGGGCGAGTGCGGCCAGGGCTTCGTCCCAGGTGGCCTGGGCGCCGGTGCCCCCGTGCGCCCTGGTCGACAGGGCGCCGCAGGCCGCGGCGAGGTGAAGGGCGTCGGCGGTGGGCAGGCCGCGCAGGTGCGCGGCGACGAAGCCGGCGTCGAAGCTGTCTCCGGCGCCGACCGTGTCCAGTGGCCGGGCGGGTGTGCCCGGCGTGCCGAGCAGGGTGCGGCCGTCGTGGGCGAGCGCGCCGTCCGCGCCGTTCTTGACGACCACGAGCGGGCCGCGCGCCGCGAGCGCGGCGGCGGCCATGGCGGGTGTGCCGCCGGCGGCGGCCAGGGCCAGCGCCTCCTGCGCGTTGGGCAGCAGGAAGTCGGTGACGGCGAGCACGGCGGCCACACCGTCCGGGTCCCAGGTGCCCGCGGGATCGTCGTTGGTGTCGAGGGAGGTGGTGGCGCCGTGCGCGCGGGCCGTGGCGAACAGGCCGGGCAGCGCGGCGGCCAGCCGGGGGAGCAGGAAGTAGGAGGCGGCGTGGACGTGCCGGCTCGCGGTGAGCAGGGACTCGGGCACGTCCTCAGGGCCGGTGGCGGCGAGGGTGCCGGGCGAGGTGACGATCGCACGGTCGCCGTCCGGCCGGGTGAGCACCGCCGTGAGCGGGGTGGGCAGTTCGGGGTCGACGCGCAGCGCGGTGGTGTCCACGCCCCGTTCCTCCAGCGCGGTCCGCATGAAGCGGCCCGCGTCGTCGTCGCCGACGCGTCCGGCGAAGGCGACCGTCAGTCCGAGCCGGGCGGCCCCGCACGCCATGATCGCGGCTGAGCCGCCGAGGGTGAGCAGTCCGGTGCCGACGAGTTGCTCGTGCTGTCCGAAGGAGAGCGGGGTGTCGAGCGGGCCGAGGACGACATCGGGATTGGCGTCCCCGATGACGAGCAGGTCGAAGGAGTGCGGCATACGGCTTCCTGTGAGTACGGGTCCGACCTGGGCGCGGTCGGTCGGGGTGCGGGTGTCGGCGGATCATGTCCGGCCACGGGCTGGCGGGTTGCCGTGCCTTCGGTTGTGGGTGCGGGTGGTTCGTGTGGTGGCGTGGGCCGGGTCGGTCGTCGTGGATTCGGGTGTGGTGGCGGTGGTGCCGGTGGTCGGGGTGCGGGCCTCGGTGGCTCGTGTGCGGGCGTCGGTCGGGTTGGTGTGTGTCCGGTCGGCGGGGCGGGTGTCGGTGTGGGGCGCCGTGCCGTCGGCCGCGGGTGCGGGTGACGGTGGCCCGCGGCCGGGTCGGTCGTCGTGGGTGCGGGTAGGGGTGGCCGGTGCAGGGGGTGTTCGGGTTATCCCTTCAGGCCGCTGGATGTGATCGACTGGATGAACGACTTCTGTGCGAACAGGAACGCGAGCAGGACGGGCAGGACGGTGATGACGTTGCCCGCCATGACCGCCGACCACTTGGTGTGGTGCTGTCCCTGGAAGGTCGTCAGACCCAGTTGCAACGTGTACTGGGTGTCGTGGTTGATGGCGATCAGCGGCCAGGACAGGTCGTTCCACGTGGTGAGGAACGTCAGGACCGCCACCGTGCTCAGCGCGGGCCGGGACAGCGGCAGCACGATGCGGAAGAGCACCCGCAGCCGCGAGCAGCCGTCCAGCCACGCGGCCTCCTCCAACTCCCTGGGCAGGGACAGGAAGAACTGGCGCAGCAGGAACACCGCGAACGGGGTGACCAGCGACGGCACGATCAGCGCGCCCAGGGTGTCGATCAGGCCCAGCCGCTTCATCACCAGGAATGTAGGGATCATCGTCAGCTGGAACGGGATCACCATCGTGCCCAGCATCAGGGCGAGCAGCAGCCGGGAACCGGCGAACCGCATCCGGGCGAACGCGTACCCGCCCAGCGAACCCAGCAGCAGGTTCGACGCCACCGCCACCAGCGACACGATCAGCGAGTTGGCGAACCAGCGCGGGAACATGGCGTTGCCGAGGACGTACCGGTAGCCGCCCAGGTCGATCCCCGACGGCCACAGGGCGGGCGGGAAGCGGTTGATCTCCGCGTCGCTCATGACGGAGCTGAGCACGAGCCAGATCAGCGGCATCGCGAACAGCAGCGACAGCGGCGCGAGCAGCAGATGCCAGGCCCGGAACGGCAGCCGGAGACGGCGGTCGGGCCGCGCGGCGGCGGGGGCGGCGGAAGCGGAGTGCAGGGCGGAGTGCGAGGGCGATGCGGCCGTCATCGTGCGGCTCCTTCGAGGTGGTGGTTCGCGCGGGCGCGGTTCCGTACGGCCCGCACCACCCGGGGGAGTGTGCCGAGGACGAGCAGGGCGAGCGCCAGGGCGTAGGCGGCTGCAGCGCCGTAGCCGGCCGTGAAGTTCTTGAAGGCCTGTTCCCAGATGAAGTAGACGATGACCGTGGTCGAGCCCAGCGGGCCGCCCTTGGTCGTCACGTACATCAGGTCGAAGACCTGGAGGGCGTTGATGGTCTGCCACACCGTGAGGAAGCTGAGGACGGGGGCGAGCGCGGGCAGGGTGACGTGGCGCAGCAGGTGCCATCGTCCCGCGCCGTCGAGGCGGGCCGCCTCGACCAGGGAGACCGGCACGTCCTGGAGCGCGGCGAGCGTGACCACCACACAGAACCCGGTGCCGCTCCACAGGGAGATCGCCACCAGGGCCGGCAGGGCCTGTGCGGGGTCGGTGAGGAAGCCCTGCGGCGAGATGCCGAGCTTGTGCAGGACGGAGTTGGCCGCGCCGAACTCCGGGTCGAGGATGAAGGAGAACAGCACGCCCTGCGCCGTCGCCGAGACGACGAACGGCACGAAGATGAGCGTGCGGTACAGGCCCACCAGCCGGATGCGCTGGTTCAGGGCGAGCGCCAGCGCCAGTCCCAGGCCGATGCTCAGCGGGACGTAGAGCACCGTGTACAGCACGGTGTTGCGTACCGCCTGGCTGAAGTGCGGGTCCTGCGCGAGGGCCCGGTAGTTGTCCAGGCCGACCCAGCGGCTGGGCGTGACGAGGTCGTCGGCCTGGAAGGACAGCAGCAGCGACCAGGCCACGGGTACGACGCTCAGCCCGAGGATGACCAGGACGGACGGGGAGACGAACGCCCAGGCGGTCGCGGTCTCCCGGCTCGGCCGGTGGCGTGGGGCGCCGGACGCCGGTCCGGGGCGTCGGCGGCGAACGGTGCGCCGGCCTCGACCGGTGTCCGTGTCCGCGAGGGTGAGGGGAGTGGGCAGGCGGGGCATGGTGATCCTCTCAACGCGGAATGAGCAGGGCGGCGTTGGCCTCGTTCGCGCAGTCGCGCATGGCCGCGGCGGGCGAACTCCTGCCGAGCAGCACGGCGCTGATGGCCTGTCCGAGGGCCTGCGAGATCTGTGGATACGCCGGGTGCACGGGGCGCACCCGGGCCGAGTCCAGGGCCCGGGTGAACACCCGCAGCCCCTCGGTGTGGGACTCCTGCTTCCGCCACGCCGCGAGGGCCTGGGTGCCGCGGCTCAGCGGGAGGCTGCCGGCCTGGATGTCCCAGCGCACGTCCTGCGCGGGGCGGGACAGCCAGGCCACGAACGTGCGGGCCGCCCGCACCCGGGCCGGACCGTTGTCGAACACGGTCCAGGTGTCCGGTCCGGAGATGGTGACGGGCCGGCCGCTGTAACTGGGCAGCGGCACGACGTGGTAGTCGATGCCGGCCTGCTGCACGTCGGGCAGCTGCCAGGGCCCGGTGACGACCATGCCCATCCGGCCGGAGAGGAAGACCTGGTACATCTGCTCGCTGCCCGGCTTGGGGTCGACGTAGACGCTCTTCGCCCGCGTCAGCTCCGCCACCGTCTCCAGTGCCTTGACGCCGGCGTCCGCGAACCCGATCCGCCGTCCGCCCTCGCCGACGACGTCGCCGCCGAGATCCCACACCATCGGCCACAGCCGCCACACGGTGTCCTCGTCGCCGACGCCGGGCCAGCCGGTGCCGAAGACGCCCCGCCGCCGGTCGGTGAGGCGGCCGGCCGTGTCCACGAACTCCTGCCAGGTCCAGCCCGGCCGGGGCAGCGGCACTCCGGCGTCCCGGAAGGTCTTCTTGTTGCAGACCACGGCGAGCGAGTCGAGCAGCGCGGGTGCCGCGCGCACCCGCCCGTTGAGGGTGACGGCCTCACGCGCGGGCGCCCAGAAGTCCTTCCAGGGCACGGGTCCTGAGCGGACCGACTCGGTCAGGTCCACCACCGAAGGGCTGCGCGCGACGCTGGCCAGGTCGGAGCCGAAGACGTAGGCGACGTCGGGGAAGGAGCCGGACGCGAGCGCGGCGGTGATCTTCTGCAGCATCGCGTCGGCGAGCACGCCGCCGCCGGCGTCGACCCTGATGCCGGGGTGGGTCCGGTTGAACTCGGACACCAGCCGCTCGATCGTCTTGCGGCCGGTGTCCGTCTGCCCGTGCCACAGCTCGACCGTGACCCGCCCGTCGGCCCCGATGCCGTCGTCCCCCGGTGCGCCGCAAGCGGCCAGGGGGGCCGCCGCGGCGCCCAGCGCGAGGGCCGAGGCCCGGCGCAGGACGGTGCGGCGCGTCGGTCCTGGACCGGTCCCGGTGGGTTGATGTGCTGCGGTCATGTGGCAGAAACCCCCAATGAGTACGCGGTGCGGGAGGTGCGTCACGCGCGGCGCGTTCCGGCACGGCAGGTGGTGTGGACGGGCGGTGCACGGTGCGGCGGGCGGCGGGGCCGCGGGCGCACGGTGCGCGTTCCCTTGAGAAGGGGAGCGGGAGGCGGTCCCGGCCGCGGGCGGGGGACCCGGTGGCCGGGACGCCGGTCTTTCGGCGGGCGGCCGGTTCAGCAGGTCTTGCGGACGTATCCGCGGTCGCCGGGTGCGCTGACGTTCACGTCGCGCAGGACGACGCTGAGCCGGTCGCCGAACTCGGCGCACGTCTTCGTGAAGGCCTTCTCCTGGTACTCGATCACGATGACGTTGTCGCCGAAGCCCTCGGTGTAGTCACCGCACTCGTCCCACTGGCCGCACTCCTCGGCGACGGCGAAGTCGAGCCCGGTCCGCGCGCGGTCCGTGGAGAACCCCGGGGTGTTCTTCTGCGCGATGGCCAGGCCCTTGGCGTGGGCGTGGTCGGAGAGCAGCTTGATGTACGCCTTCGCGTTCGACTCGCTGATCAGGCTTGTGCGGTCGAAGGTGTCCAGATTGTCCGGCTCGACGGCGTTGAAGCCCTTGCTCGCGCAGTTGTCGATCCAGGCGTCGACCTTGGCGGCGATCTGTTTCCGTTTGGCGTCGGTACGGATGTCCAACATGGCCTCCCCCCAGTCCTCGTCGTGGACGACGTTGCCGCGTGCGTCCCGCAGCAGCAGGTCGCCCCATTCGCTCTCGGCGCCCGGCTGGGCCTGGAAGGCATTGACGTAACAGATGTTGTAGAGCCCGGCCGCGGGTGTGGCGGTGTGGTCGCGGCTGACGACCCGCACGCCGGGCGGCGGCGGGTAGGGCGAGCCGATCTGGTAGTCGAAGTCGGCGTGCGTCGGGGGCAGTACCACCGCCCGGGCGGCGGCGTCCGCGGTCGGGGCGAGCAGCAGCGGACCGGCGGCCGCCGCGGCCGAGGCAACCGCCGCGGCGGTGAACCCACGGATCCGGGCACGGGAGTTGAAGGACATCACGAGCTCCAGAAGATGGGGGGTACGTCCCCGCCTCGGACGTCCCGCTGTCAGGCGGTCGTCCTGGCGACTGTGTCCGGACTTACGGTGCGTGAACCGTGCTACCGGCTGGGCGTACCTCTGGCGCCAGGTGCTCATTCTTGGCGTTGGATGGAGTAAAGCGAGCAGCAATCGTCATGTCAACAGATCGAACTTGCGCAACTTGTTCAAATGGGCAAAGACTTTGGCGGGTCGTGGTCGGCGAAAAGCTCGGGCTGCCCGGGGTGGCTCCGGGTCTATGCTCGATCCATGCTGAAATCCGAGCGACATGCGCGCATTCTTGAGCATGTCTCAGCGCGCGGCGCCATCGACGTCACCGAGCTGTCCCGGCTGCTGAACGTCTCAGGCGCCACCGTCCGGCGCGATCTGCAGCACCTCAGCGGCCGGAACCTGTTGCGCCGGACCCATGGCGGGGCGGTCCTCGGCGGCGCCGCACTGGAGCTTCCGGTCGAGCACCGTACGGAGCACTGGCGGCCGGAGAAGCAGGCCATCGCCCGTGCCGCGGCCGAACTGGTGCCCGTGGGCGCGGTCGTCGGGATGACCGGCGGCACCACCGTCACCGAGGTCGCGCGCGTGCTCGCCGCGCGCGGTCCGCTCACCATCGTGACCAACGCCGTCAACATCGCCGCCGAGATGGTCCAGCACCAGGACGTCACCCTGGTCGTCGTCGGCGGCTACGCGCGCACCAAGAGCTACGAACTCGTCGGCCCCATCGCGGAGAAGACCCTCGCCGACCACCACACGGACATCACCTTCCTGGGCGTCGACGGAATCAGCACCGCGCACGGCTGCACGACCCACGACCAGTTGGAGGCCGCGACCGACCGCGCCTTCGCCGACAGCAGCAGCCGGACCGTCGTGCTGGCGGACCACTCGAAGATCGGAAAGGTCACCTTCGCGAAGATCTGCCCGGTCACGGAGATCGACCACCTGGTCACCAGCAAGGGCGCCCCCGACGACGCCCTGACCGCCATCGCCGACATGGGAGTCACCGTCACCACGGCCGGGTGACCACCCCGGCACAAGCCGCCGCGCGGGGTGGGGACGGGCGCCCTCGCCGGGCGGTGAGGCGTACGGATCAGACGGACGGGACGCCTAGCCTGACCGAGTCCGAGTCCGAGTCCGAGTCCGAGTCCGAGACCGAGACCGAGACCGAGCGTCGACAGCCGGCGTCAGGGACGAGGTCCGGGTGCCGGCCTGTCGTTCGCGGGGCGGGGCCCGGTGTCGGTGGCGTCGGCGATGCGGTCGAGCCATTCGAAGAGCAGGTTGCGCTCGGCGGCCGTGAGCACCGTGGTGCCGCCGGTGCGAAGCGCCTCGCGCAGCGCGGCGGCTCGGCTCGCCGGTCCGACGCAGGTGGCGGGTGGTTCCTCGGCGTCGGTCGTGACCGCGGCCAGCACCTGTTCGCGGATCACGGCGGAAAGCCCAGCGTCCCGTTCGGAGGGCGGGGTGGCGATCAGGGACATGACGACACCGACGCCGACGGCGTACACGATCCGGGCGGCACGGTCCACGCTCATACGCAGCCGGCCGGCCGCCGCAACCCGGGCGATCTGGTCGCAGAGGACGCCGTAGGCCTCTCGGCCCGCCGGAGAGTCCTGTGCACGCCCCTCTCCGTAGATCAACGTGTAGAAGGCCGGCCTCGCCAGACCGAACTGCACATGCAGGTCCCAGCTGCGGCGCAGATCCTCCACCGGGTCGTCGGTCTCGCCGAGGGCGTGTTTGTCGGCGAGGTAGTTCCGCAGGCCGAGGGTCGCGACGGCGTCGAGCAGTCCGTCCTTGTCGCCGAAGATCCGGTAGATGGTCGGCGCCTGCACCCCCGCCACGGCGCTCACCGCGCGCGTGGACACCGCTCCCCTCCCTCCGCGGGCCAGCAGCTGCGACGCCGCCTGGAGCAGCCGATCCCGGGCATCCATCACGGGTGACCTGTCTGCCACAAAAGCCACATTAACAACACTAACCGGCCATTTGTAGCATTGATAAGCCGAACGCCGACGACCAGCGAGGCCGGCGGCGACTGCGCGTCCGCCGTCGTCAGCGGCGCCCTGCTAGGCGCCCTCGCCGGGCGGGGGCTGGATCTCTCGCGGCCGGCTCCGACCGCGGGTTTCGCGGTCACCGGGCCGCGAGGCAGGCCCCGGTCGCCGGTGCCATGCATCGCCTGGGGCGCCGAATGTCACATAGTAGGGTGAATTAGGGCGCTATGTCGTAGGCTTGGTGCCGTCGTTCCAGGGGTTCGAAGAGGTACGTGCTTCTGGGGCTGTGGATCTGAGCCACCGCGATCACAAGGGACCCCCACCAGGGTGCACATGAATCACTCTCACAACCTCATCGAGCCGCTTGAGCGAGTGACGGCCTCCTACGGCTCCACGCGGCCACACCCGCTACGCACGGTGGCCGTCACGCAGCGAGCCGACCAGCTCGCCGCATGGGCCGCGCTCGGCCTGGATGAGCCCGAGGCCCTGAAGAACCTGCAGGACGCGGCGGCCGAACTGCGCGATGTGCCCCGGCTGGCCGCCGTACTCCCGCGGATCGCCGGAGTCGCGATGCGGCTCATGGGCGCCGAGTTCGGGACCATCCAGGTCGTGGACCCGCGGGACGACGCGTTGATCCTGGTCACCCAGTCCGGGTTCCGGCACGCGTTCCTCGACCACTTCGCGGTGGTTCGCGACAGCCGCTCCGTCTGCGGACGGGCCGCCCGGCAAGGCGCGCAGGCGGTGACGGCCGACGTCCGCGACGAGCCCGTCCTCACCCCGCACCAGAGGGTCTTCCGCGCCGCAGGTGTCCGCTCGGTGCAGTCCACGCCGCTGGTCGATCGTGCCGGGCGGCTCATCGGGATGGTCTCGACACACCAGTCGCAGCCGGGCCGGCCCTCCGAACGCGAGCTGAGGGTCATGGAGCTGTACGGGCTGCTCGCGGGGGAGACCATCGCACGGCACCTGGCCGGCGGCGATGTCGCGGGCCACCCGGCCGGCCTTCCGCACGACGGCACCCGTCTCGACCGGCCCATGGGCCTCGTGCCGAAGAACGGGACCACGAGGGACACGACGCACTGGGCGTACCGGGTGGACGAGCCGTACGGTCCCGAAGGATGTCGCAGCTTCGGCGTCCACCCCGATCAGTGGCGCGGCAGGATCACCACCGACAGTCCGGGCCAGGACGCCGTGTACGCCGCGTCCCTCGTCGCCCGCGAGCTGATCGCCGACTGGGACGTCCGTGGCGTCCGAGGGGTGCGGGTCGTGCATGTGCACGTCTGGCGCGGTTGGGAGGACTCGGCCAGGAACGCGGCCTTCACCTTGGAGTTCCGGCCCGGCATCGACGGAGCGCGGCGGCCGGCCGCCGGCCCGGAACAGGAGGGCGTCAGGGAAGTGCAGTGATCACGGACCGCCACCCGCCCATCGCCGACCACGGCTCGCTCAGCCGGCGAGGCTGCCGACGCCGTCGCCGAGGAGCTTGAGGCCGAGCACGAAGAAAAGGGCGGCCATGACGGCGACGTTGTGCTGCGCGGCCCAGTCCCGCCAACTGCCGAGGATGTTCCTGGCGCGCTCGCCCATGACCAGGTAGACGGCAAGTGGTGCGAGCACTCCGAGCGAGGCGATGACCACGAAGATCGCGAGTGTTCCGATCTGCTGGGGCACGGAGAGCCCCGCGGAGCTGATCGAGGCGCCCGCGGCGATGGTCAGGGGCGCGTTCTTGAGGTTGGCCGCCGAGAACAGCAACCCCAGGCCGAGCACCTTGACGGGGGTGAACCGGTCGATCGCCGCCATCCACTTCGGGAGCTGTGCCTGGGAGGGGTCTTTGGGACGGCGCTGCCACTGGCGGGCGCCGAACAGGGCGAGGAGCGCGCCCAGAGCGAGCTTGAGGGCTCCGACCCAGGTAGCGGGGTGCTGGTAGTCGGAGGCGCCGCCCGTGCCGCCCACGGCCAGCATGACGGCGCCGAGCGCCGCGAGTCCCACAAGCCAGCCGAGGGCGAACAGCGGTCCGTTCAGGCGCCCCCGCGGGGTGGCCAGGATGAGGATGATCGCCACGATCGGGAGCGGGCTGACGGCGACACCGGCGGCCAGGCCCAGCACTTCACCGACAGCGTGTCCCACTGCGGCCTCCGGTAAGGAACGGATGATCCGGAGCGGACCGCCCGTACCTGCCGCCTCGCATCCGGCGTGCTCAACCTGCTGCGGGGGCGGCCCCGTTCCCCATCGTGGGGTGCGTCGGACGGACCGGCCACCGGCCGACGGCGAACAGGTGAGGCCACGGAAGAGCCGTGGCGGGCAGCACCACGTCGACATCACACCGGGCGACGCCGGTGATGACGGGAAATGCCAGGCCGGGCTACCGCCTGCCCGCCCGTCGGGGCCGCGTCGCGGGCGGGTCGGGGCTGCCGGCCATGCCTCGCGCGGAGGCGACGGCGGTCGCCGCGCGTACCAGAGCGGCCACGCCCCGGCTGCGAGAGTTCTCGGGCCAGGCGATGACGAGCGTGGCCGGTGGGCAGTCCTCGATCGGAACGTAGGCCACGGCCGGCCGGGGATACGCGGCGGCGACCGAGCGGGGCACGACGGTCGTCGCCTCGCCGAGACCGACGAGGGTGAGCAACTGCGCGAGGTCGTGGACCCCCTGCTCGTCGATGGCACGCTCGGCCTGGTCGTCGACCTCGTCGAAGCCGACGCCCAGGTCTGCCAGCCGTACCCGGCGGGAGGCGGCCAGGGCATGCCGGGCCGGCAGCGCGGCCACATGCGGTTCGACCGCGACGACATCCGTGTCGATCCCGGCTCGGTCACGGGGCGCGAACATCAGCGCCGCGTCGGCCTCGCCCGAACGCAGCAGCCCGATGTGCTCGCCCCAGCCGCACAGGCGTACCGCCACGGGTTCGGCATCGGGCTCGGCGGACACCGCGGCGAGGATGTCCTCCAGCAGTCCTCCGTCGGCGTCGGCCTTGACGGCGAGCAGCAGCCTGCCGTCCGGCGCCGCCGCTCGCACGGCGCGCCGGACCGCCGCGTCGAGGGCTTCGAGCGCGGGCCGTGCACCGGCCAGCAGAACCGCTCCGGGTTCCGTCACCTCCACCCTGCGCGTGGTCCGCTCGAACAGGCGCACGCCGAGGTCGGCTTCGAGCGCCTGGATCGCGCGGGACAGTGCGGGGCCGGCGATGCCGAGCCGCTGCGCGGCGCGCGTGAAGTTGCGCTCCTCGGCCACCGCGACGAAGTAGCGCAAGCTCCGGGACTCCACTGCCATGGAGCCATTATGTCCTGACCGGCAACGAAATTAATGCTTCTGTATTCATAATCGCTGCTTGATCGATCATTCCGCGAGGTGCGGCCGCGGACCATGCTGGCATGAGCAACGTACGGACGGCTCCGACGCCGGGCAGAACGGAGAAAGCTCATGCGAGCAGTCACCATCGAGCAGTTCGGGGCGACCCCGAAGCTCACGACGCGGCCCGTGCCCGAGCCGGGCCCCGGCCAGGTGCGGGTCACCGTCGAAGCCGCGTCGGTCAACCCGCTGGACACGGCCATCGCCTCCGGCTCCCTGTCCGCCCTCGGTGAGTACCGGTTCCCGCTCACCCTCGGCATGGACGGCGCGGGCACCGTGACCGCGACCGGTGACGGCGTGACCGAATTCGCCGTCGGAGACCGCGTCTTCGGCCAGTTCTGGAGCAGGCCGCTCCAGTTCGGCACCTTCGCCGAGGTCGCCGTCGTCCAGGCCGTTCCCGCGCTCGGCGCACTGGCCGCCGTCCCGGACGGCCTGCGCAGCCACCTGGCCGCCGCGGTGCCGACCTCGGGCATGACCGCACTCGGCGCGATCGACCACATGCGGGTACCCGACCACGGCACCCTGCTCGTCCTCGGCGCGACAGGCGGGGTCGGCACCTACGCCGTCCAGATCGCGGCGGCCCAAGGGATCCGGGCCATCGCGACGGCGTCCGCGCGACTCGCCGACGACGTGCGGAAGCTGGGCGCGGCCGACATCGCCGTCCGGGGCGAGGAGCCGGTCGACCAGGTGCTGCGCAGGCTCGCACCCGACGGCGTCGACGCCGTCCTCGACGCCGTCGGTGACCGTTCGGCCAACGCCAGGGTGGCCGGCGCCGTACGCGACGGGGGCGCACTGTTCTCGACCGCCTTCGGCCTGGACGAGCACCTCCTCGCCCAGGAGCGGATCCGCACCGCGAACTACCGTCTCGACCGCAAGCCCGAACGGCTTGCCGGCATCGCCGACCTGGTCACCGCGGGCACGGTCCGGCCGGTCATCGGCTCGCTCCTTCCCCTGACCGAGGCACCGCGCGCCCTCGCGGGCGACATCACCCCCTCAGGCCTGCGCGGCAAGACCGTGCTGCAGATCGCCTGACATCTGCCCATGATGCCCCAATTGCATGTTCTTTGTTATTGCAGAGATGAGGCAATAAGGTCGGGGTGTGTACTCGTTCCCAGGGTTTCGCAGGCCGCGGTCGACGCCACAGCCCATGGCAGACATATCCGCCCCGGTCACTGGATCCGGGACCGTCGCGGCACGGCAACGGTCCGTTCTGCGGGATGTGACCTTCCTGCGGTTGTGGACGGGTGCCACGGCGTCGGGCCTGGCCACCTGGGCGCTGCCGTTCGTGCTCGGACTCGCGGTGCTCGACGGCACACTCACCGGGGCCGGCCTCGGGGCGCTGCTCGCGGCCCGCACGCTGGGCTTCCTCGCGGCGGTGCCCGTCGCGGGCGTCCTCGCCGACCGGCACAGCCGGCGGGGCGTCGTCCTGTGGGCGGGACTGGCCGCCGCCGCCGCGGCACCCCTGATGGTCGCCGGACTCGGCCGGTCGGTCCCGCTCATGGCGGTGGCCGCAGTCGTCGCCGGTGCGGGGCAGGGCGCCTGCCGGCCCGCCTATCAGGCACTGACCGCCGAGGTAGTCGACGAAGACCGCAGACAACAGGCCAACGCCGCCCTCACTCTGGCCGTCCGGGTCACCACCCTCGCAGGGCCCTCGCTGACCGCACTGGCCGCCCTGTCCCTCGGCACGGGGGCGCTGCTGATGGGCATCGGCCTGCTGTGGCTGCTGGCCGCGCTCCTCCCCGGCCCCGGTGCGGGCACTGCGCGCGAGGGCGCCGGGAACAGCGGGCGGGACCCGCGGGGCTCGGTCCTCACCGAGTTCGCCGACGGGATACGCGAGGCCCGCGAACACCCCTGGTTCCTCGCCGGTCTCGCCGCACTGACGGCCGTCATAGCCACCGGCTACTCCGCCACCGGTGTCGCACTTCCCCTGGTCAGCCGCGACGAGTACGGCAGCGAGGTGGTGCTCGCCGGCGCGACGACCGCGTACACCGCCGGGGCCCTCGTCGGAGCGCTGCTCATCGCCCGCAGGCGCCCGCGCTCACAGGGCTGGGCCGCTCTGGCGGGTCTGGCCGCCTACGGCTTCGCCCCGCTCAGTCTCATGACCCATGTTCATCCGGTCGTGGTGGTGGCCGCCTACGCCGTCGCGGGAATCGGCATCGAACTGTTCAATGTGCCGTGGTTCACCGCCACCCAGCGCGAGGTCGCCCCCGACAAGCTCGCCCGGGTCTCCTCGCTGGACTTCCTCCTCTCCTACGGCCTGGCCCCGGTCTGCCTCGCCCTGATCGCCCCCGCCATCGGTGCCTTCGGCACCGGACCGGTGCTCGCCGCGTGCGCGCTGACCTGCTTCGCCGCACCGGCCGTCGCCGCCCTCGTACCCAGTTCCCGCCATTTCTCCCGGCGGCGTGACAACGCGTCGAAGACCGTGCCGGGGGCCGGCACCGACGCCTGACCGTGCGGCCCGGCGTCGTGGCGCCGGATGCGTGCCTGGCGTCCTGCCGGGCAGTGGCTCAGCGCAGCGTGGCCGCCGGCGCGTCGCTCGCCGAGCACCAGACCTGCCGTGCGTCGGCGAAGCCTTGCTCACGCAGGTGTCGAGGTGTCAACTCTTGGCCTTCGGCCGGTCGAGCTTCTGTCAACCGGCCGAAGCCTCACCGTTCACCGACTCGCCTGTCGCTCAGGAGATCGTCAGCCCGTCCGCGGCGCCGACGGTCCTGGCCGGCACGGCGCCGGCGGCACCCGTCCCGCTCGCCCTCGCGCTGGGTGCCCTGCCCGGGCTGAGCGAGGGGTCCCTCGGCGGCCGGGCGATCAAGACCTCGGCCCTCGCCCTGCACGCCGTACCGGAGTTCGTCCACCGCCTGCCGCTGACGGCCTGGCTCAGAGTGTGCCTCCCGGCGCGCGGACTCCGACCCCGATGCAGTGACCTCGGTCACACCGAACGTCGGGAACTCCCTACGCTTCCGCTCCGACTCCTGTGCTGTGACCGCCGGTCAGGCCGACCACAGGACCCGGGGAGAGAAGAGTTCAAGATGTCCGAAAGCCGGATACCGCCGGACGCGAAGGCCGCGCCGGTGACTCGGGCCGTGAGCCCGGAAGCCGACGCGGACATACCGCCGGCGCCGCAGTCGACCGGCGAGTCGATTCCCGGTCCTGCCCCCGCCACGCCCGGCCTGTGGAGTGCCCTGCGGCCCCTGCTGCTGCGCCTGCACTTCTACGCCGGCATTCTCGTCGGCCCGTTCATTCTTGTCGCCGCGCTGACCGGACTCGCCTATACCGTCACGCCGCAGGTCGAGTCGATGCTGTACGAACACGAACTGAAAGTGACTCCGCGGGGATCGGCCGAGCCGCTGGCCGGTCAGGTGGCCGCGGCGAAGCGAGCGGTGCCCGACGCTACCGTGCTGTCGGTCACGAAGGGGGCCGGGCCCACCGACTCCACCCGCGTGACCTTCAGCAAGGACGACCTGCCCGAGGGGTACACGCTCACCGCGTTCGTCGACCCGTACGACAACAAGGTGCTCGGGGAGCTGAAGACGTTCGGCCAGTGGCTGCCGGCCCGGGCGTGGCTCGACGACCTGCACCGCAACCTGCACCTGGCTGGCCTCGGCCGCAACTACAGTGAGATCGCCGCGAGTTGGCTGTGGGTCGAGGTGCTCGGGGGCCTCGCCCTGTGGGCCGGCACCCCGCGCAACCGTCGGCGCCTGCGCCACCTGCTGCTGCCGCGCGGCGGCGCCAAGGGCCGTAGCCGCACGCTGTCCTGGCACGGCGCGGTCGGTCTGTGGGCCTGTGTCGGCCTGCTCGCCCTGTCCGCGACCGGTCTGACCTGGTCCGCCCATGCGGGCGCCAGTATCGGGAAGATCCAGGACGCCCTGGGCGGCAGCACCCCCGCGGTCACCACGGCCCTGCCCGCCACCGACGACTCGGCCGGAGGCACGGGACGAGGGACGAAGGACGTCGGTATCGACGCGGTCGTCGCCGCCGCCCGCGACGCCGGCCTCGTCGGCGTGCTCGTCATCACCCCGCCCGCCGACGTGGACTCCGCGTACACCGTGAAGGAGAACACCCGGAGCTGGCCCGAGCAGCAGGACTCCGTCGCGGTCGACCCGGCCACCGGCAAGGTGACGCAGAAGCTGGACTTCGACGACTTCCCGCTGCTCGCCAAGCTGACCTCGTGGGGCATCGACGCGCACATGGGGCTGCTGTTCGGCCTCGCCAACCAGATCGTCCTGGCGCTGCTCGCCGTCGCCGTGATCGCGATGACCCTGTGGGGCTATCGCATGTGGTGGCTGCGCCGGCCGACCCGCGCGGAAGCCTTCGCCGTCGGACGCGCCCCGGCGCACGGGGCGTGGCGCAGGGTGCCCGGCCGGGTTCTCGCGCCGATCATGCTGCTGGCCGCGGTCATCGGCTACTACGTGCCGTTCTTCGGTCTGCCGCTGCTCCTGTTCGTCCTGGTGGACGTGGCCGTGGGAGCGGTACGGCGACGCCGGACAGGGGTGACCGGGTGATCGCGGCGACCGGACTGCGCTGGATTCTCACCCTGCTGTTCGCCGCACCCGTCGGCTACGGGGTGTGGCGGGCCGTCCTGCCCGGGACGCGGGTCGCCGAACGGGTGGACCACGCGCTGCACGCGGTGATGGGTGTGCTGATGGCGGCGATGGCCTGGCCGTGGGGCATGGACCTGTCGGCCGAGCCCCAGGTCGTGCTGTTCTCGGCGGGCGCGTTGTGGTTCCTCTCCGCCGCCCCGTTCCGTGCCGGCGACCGTTCCCGGCGCGGGGCGGTGCTCGCCGCCTGGCCGCACGTGGTGATGATGGGAGCCATGGCCTGGATGGTCGCGGCGATGAACTCCTCCGGCGCGATGGCCGGTCACTCGGGCGCAGGCGGCATGCACGACATGCACATGGCCGATGCCTCGGGGCTTGCCGCCATGACCCTGAGCGGTACGGGACCGAGACTGGTGGCGGGAGTGCTCGCCGCCGTCCTGGCCGGCATCGGCCTGGTCTGGCTGGCCCGTGCGCTCGACCGGGCGCGAGCCTTGGACCCGGCCGCCCGGCCGGCCCCGACAGCCCCGACGGCCAGGCCGCCGGGCGACAGCGTCGCCGGTGCCCTGGCGCTCGGCTGCCATGCGGCGATGGCACTGGGGATGGCGGTGATGTGCGTCCTGCTCGTGTGAAGCGGAGCGAACCCGCGTGATCACCTTGCCGGAACGCCTGGACCGGCGGCTCGCACCAGACCCCGCCGGAGCCGCTGCCGGAACGCCGGGCGACCCCTTCCTCGACCACATGTTGCAGGTCATCAGCTGGACCGTGCGCCGCCTGTGGCGAGCAGCGTCCCTGAAGCTGATGGAGATGACCGGGCGTGCCGGCAGTTGGGGTGTGAGGACGTCGGCGGGCGGGCCGGAGGCGGTGACCTTGCCGTCGCGCAGCACGTAGAGGCGGTCGCAGTAGTACGCGGCCAGGTTGAGGTCGTGCAGGGCCACCAGGACCGTCGCGGGCAGCCGCCGCAAGGTGCCGAGGACCTCCAACTGGTGGCGGATGTCCAGGTGGTTGTTGGGTTCGTCCAGGACGAGGAGGGACGGCTGCTGGGCGAGGGCGCGAGCGATGAGAACGCGTCTTGGCCGGCACGGGCAGTGCCTCGCCCAGCCGGCATGTGATCGTCGTTGTCGTGGAGTTGATACCTCGTCAGGTAGCGCAGGATGGGCTCCACGGGGCTCGGGAGGATCAGGCTGCGGGCGCCGCACACGAAGACGACGTGATGCACCGTCTCCCGTGCCGCAAGCACCATGCCCGCGGACCAGGGCTGCACTGCACCAGGCTGGCGCCGTGCAGGAGACCGCCGAGGTGGAGCCCGCTGAGTGACGGGACGTGCACGCACTGTACGGCGACGACGGCCGCGTCGTCGCCGAGTGCCCCGCGGACGTGGGCGAGGAGATCTCGCTGGACGTGTTGGACGAGTGCCGCGGGACCTCGCCTCGCCCAGTGCGCGACCCGCTCTTCCAGCGGGTGGAAGCTGCGTCTCGTGTCACGGGCCTCCATGACGCCGTCGGTGTGGAGGAGCAGCGGCGCATGCAGCCATGTGTGCGACGGATGCCCCGAGTTCGACATGTGTGGCATGTGTGGCAAGGTGGAGTGTGTGGTGTTTGCAGCTGGGGGACCTTCTTCGTCAAGCCCCCGGCTGCGAGTGCTCAGACCGGTGAGAGGAGTGCATCATGATCGCCAAGCTGCTCGGCAAGCTGTCCTTCACCCGTCACTACGGTGCTTACGGGGAACACGACTGGCATGCGTACGCCGGCGACGACTCGATCTGACCGCACTGCCGGCGGGCGCCCCCGGGTGCCCGCCGGCTCCCGGCCACGCTGCCGACGATATCGACCTGGACGGGTACAAGAGTCAGGGACGATCTCATGGGCCGAATGAATCAGCCGCCGCGGTTGCCCGAAGGCAGCTTCGCGGCCTGGAGCCGCGACCGGCTGACACTGGCGCGCCGTGGCGCCGACGAGTGCGGGGACGTCTGGCAGCTGGAGCCGGGTGTCTACGTAGCCGCTACTGCCGCGCCGTGTGAAGAAGTCCTGCACCGCGCGCAGGACTTCCCCAAGGCGTCCTCGCCTCTCTTCCCGCCGTTGAAACGGTCGAGCGGAGCACCGACGCCTGAGGAGCGTGCCCACGCGCACGCCGCCCGCATGCGCGGACTACGCCCGCAGGCGGTTGCAGCCCGGATCGGTGAGATCGCGCCCGCGGCTGGTCGATTTGCCGACCAGTGGCCCACGGGGCAGGACGTCGAGGTTCTGCCCGCGGTCCGGGACGCCCTGGCAGAGATCGGCCTGCGCTACCTCTTCTCCGAAGACGCTCCCACCCTGCTGCCCTTTGCCGCACAGCTCTTCTTGGCCCGGGAGATGCTCGAACGCCCCTCGCGCTGGGTATGGCCGCGCTGGATCCCGACACCGGCACGGCGGTTTCGCACACGGCAGCAAGTCGCCTTCACCAACGCTCTGCGCCCCATCGTCCGCCGGCGCCGTTCATCGGGCCGACTCGGTGACGACGTGCTGGGGCAGATGCTCCGGCCCTCCTCCCGACACGGCCTAGTGCCGGAAGAGGCCATCCTCGACACTCTCCCCGGAATCACCGTCGCCACCTTCGAGACACCTTCCCGGGCAGCCGGATGGATCCTGCTCCACCTGGCCCGGCACCCCCAGGCAGCCGGCCGCGTCGCGGCCGAAGCCGCCTTGCTGCCCGCGGACCCGGCCGCGACGACCAGCGCCCACCTCGACAGCCTGCAGTACACCCAGGCACTGGTACACGAGGTGCTCCGGCTGCACCCCCCGAGCTGGCTACTGACCCGGCGCACCACGAGACAGACTCAGCTCGCCGACTACACCATCGACGCCGGGTCCACCGTTCTCGTCTGCCCCTACACCGCCCATCGCGACGCACGGGAACACTTTGAGCCGGACCAGTTCCAGCCCGAGCGCTGGCTCGATGATTCGGGCTCGCCGGTGAAACCCGGGGTCTTCCTCTCCTTCGGTACCGGGCCGCATGGCTGCGAGGGAGCCGCCCTGGCCATGGCGATGCTGACGCTCCTGACTGCACAGACCGCCCGCTGCCACCACTTGAGCGAGCCGCCCGGACCGGAGCCCAGCTACCAGCTCGCCACCTTCGGGGGTCTCACCACTGTCGGCTTGCGCCTGCGGGCCACCTTGCGCAGCTGAGGACAGCCCTGCTTTCAGCGACAGGCCGCCTCCACCCGCGAACAGCGAACCTTGATCAAGTAGCGCCGCTCGGCAAACATGAAGCGCAGCAGCAATACGGATTCTGCCGCATAACCCATGCGCCGGTGGTCAGCGCCGATCGCGTCATCAAACTCGAACCAGCCTGAACGAGGGCCGGTGCGATGTGAGCCGACTGAGCCGACTAGCTGTGCGACCGCCCAGTCGTGGATGTGGCGGGCGATCGCGGTCTCGCCGCCGCCGTCCGGGGCCAGATCCGGGTTGACCGAGTCGATCTCCACCAGTTCCCGGAGCAGTTCGACGACCTCGGGGCAGCCTTCCATGATCATCCCTTGCCTTCGCCCGGGTGCTCCCGGGACCTCTCCGTGCTGAGCAGTACCACGACGGACTCGGAGGTCAGCCCCAGGGCCGCCCGGCCCTCGGGGTCGGCCAGCACGGACCGCACGGCGGGCACGCAAGCGGCTCCGCAGGGGCCCGCGGGGATGCCCGCGTCCACGAGCTGCCGGGCGGCGGCGAGCGCCTCGGCGTCGGACACGACGGCGGTGGCGTCCAGGCCCTCGCGCAGGTGGGGCCAGGCGAGCGAGGACGGTGTACCGCAGTTCAGTCCGGCCATGACGGTGGCGCCGGTGGAGACGCTGACCGGGCGGCCGGCGCGCAGACTGGTCAGCACGCAGGCGGCCGAATCGGGTTCGGCTCCCAGCACCGCGACCCGCCGGCGCCTGCTCTTGTAGTGGGTGACCACGGCCTGGGCGAGGGAGCCGACGCCCATCGGGGTCACGACCAGGGACGCCGCGTCGGCACCGAGCTGGTCGTCGATCTCGCCGAACATCGTCGAGTAGCCGTCGACGATGTACTGCGGGATGGTCTCGTACCCCTCCCAGGCGGTGTCCTGGACCAGGACGGCGCCGGGGCGGGACGCGCTGTCGACCGCGGCCAGCGCGACGGTGTCGTCGTAGTTCTCCGGTATCACGACGACGTCGGCGCCCTCTTGGCGCACTGCCTCGATCGCGGCGGGGGAGACGACGTCGGGTACGAAAATGCGCGCGGGCACCCCCAGGATCCGCGCGACATGGGCGAGGGCCCTGCCGTGGTTGCCGTCGGTCGCGGTGACGAGCACCAGGCCCGGGACGCGCTGTGCCGCCGTGCGCAGCGCCGCCACGTCGGGCTGGATGGCGGCGCCGCCGAGAAGGTCCTGGACGACTCGGTAGACGGCGTAGTACACGCCGAGTGCCTTGAAAGAGGGAAGGCCAAGACGAGCCGACTCGTCCTTGACGACGACCCGCCTCACCCCCCACTCCGCCGCGAGTGAGGGGACGTCCGACAACGGCGTGGCCCGGTAGCCGGGCAGGGAACGGTGGAACACGGCGGCCCCCGACGGGGGAGGCGGGCAGCTCCAGTCGGCGGCTGATGGGTTTGACCACCAGGAACGCCCGGAGACGGTGAGTGACGGCATACACTGCACGCTCACATGTCGCATCCTTAACGCAAAGCGACAATCATCGAGTCAATCTGTTCGATCATGCTGAACGGTTGGGCCGCCTTGTACGATCTGCACCGCTTGAGGCTCCTGTTGGAGCTGCACCGCCGGGGAACGCTGAGCGCGGTCGCTCGGGCGCTCAGTTACAGCACCTCAACGATCTGATCCTCGTCGGCCAGATGGAGGCGGCCGAGGCCGCCATCGCCCACTCCTTGGCCGAACTCACGGGCACCGTACGGATCGCGACCTACCAGACAGCCTTCCTGGACCTGGTGTCCGACCTCCTCACGGACATGGGCAGGGCGTATCCGCGGCTACGGATCGAAGTCGTCCAGGACGAGCCGCAGAGCGCACTGCCGCGCATGACGGCACACGAGTTCGATCGCGTGATCGTCGAGGAGTTCCCCCACCACCCGCTCTCCCAGGATCCGGGTATCGACTACCAGGAGCTGATGAAGGACCGGCTGCGGATCGCCCTGCCCGCCGACGCGAAGGTGACCCCCGACGCGGTGTGGGATCACGTGGCCGGGCGCCCCTGGGCGGTCGGACCCCCGGGGGCGGCGTCGAGGGAGTGGATACACATGTCCTGTCGGGAGGCCGGTTTCGAACCGGACATCCGCTATACCACCGCCGACCTGCTCGTCCAGCGGCAGTTGGTCGCCGACGGACATGCCGTCGCCGTCCTTCCGGACCTCCTCGGGCCCGTGAGCGGTCCGGGCATCACTCTGCTCGACTTCCCCGGTGGCCCTCAGTATCGGAAGATCATGACGGCGACTCACAGGGACGCCATGGGTCATCCGACGGTCCAGGCCTGTCGCAACGCCCTGGCGCTCGCCTGCGACAGACGCCGGAAGCCGCCGACGTCCCTGAGGACGCGACCCGCTTCGACATGCGCGGCGTCGAACTCGGCCAGGTGAGCAAACGACCAGTGGAGAGCGTGCGACGGCGATCTGGCCCGGCATCGACGCCGGCAGGAGCCCGGCTCGACGCCCTCATCGTCCGCCTGGGCCGCCATGGGTTCGGCGTCGGCGGTCATCAGGACATGGGTGTCGGGCCCGGCGGCAGATGGACCGTCATGACGAGGTGGCAGGTCTCGTCACCCGCCCCCCGGTAGGTGTGGGGGGCGTCGGCGTCGAAGGTGGCGGTCTGGCCGACGTCAACGGGATGTTCCGCGCCGTCGACGACGAGGAGCATCCGGCCCGAGGTGACACTGACGGTTTCGACGACGCCGGCCTGGTGGGGGTGGCTGGCGTACTCCTCTCCCGGATTGAGCCGCCAGCGCCACACCTCGACCGGGGCGGCGCCTGAGGTCGTCAGCATGAGGCGGGCCTCGCTGCCCTGTTCTCCCGCCCACAGCGGCATCACGGCATCCTCGGACACCACACGGACCCGTTCCTGAGCCGCACCCTCCAGCAGGGCGGACACCGAGACGCCGAGCGTGTCGGCGAGGCGGACCAGGGTGGCGAAGTTCGGGTTGCCCTGGGCCTTCTCCAGGCCGACCAGCGCCCCCTTGCTCACCTTGGCGCGGCGCCCCAGCTCGTCCAGGGACAGACCGGCGCGGGTGCGGGCCGCGCGGACGTTGTGGGCGAGCGTGCGCAGGGCCGCCTCTGCCTCTGCCACGTGATCACCATCCTCACCATTCGGTCAGTGCAATGCGCCACCCGGTCGTTCGGTTGACACGCCGTGGTCGTTTCGTTGTACGGTCTAGTCGTTCCACTGTAATCGTAGGGGATCGTCTCGTGATAGCTCTGCTGCTGGCCCTGGGCAGCTCACTGGCCTACGGGTGCGCCGACTTCCTCGGCGGCCTGGGCGCCCGGAAGGCCCATGTGCTGCGCACCGTGACGGTCGCCGCCCCGGCCAGCCTCGCGGTCGAGCTGCTGCTGTGGCCCGTGCTCGGCGCCTCCTTCAGCCCTGCCGCGCTCGGCTGGGGCGCCGCCTCCGGTGTGGCGTCGGCCGCCGCCTTCGCCCTGCTCTACAAGACCCTCGGCATCGGCCCGATGAACGTGCTCTCCCCGGTGACCGCGCTGGTCTCCGCCGCGCTCCCGGTCACGGTGGGCCTCCTGCAGGGCGAGCACCTGGGTCTCGCCGGGCTGCTGGGTCTGCCGCTCGCGCTGGTCGCTGTGGTGCTGGTCAGCGCCGGGCACGGCGCAGGCTCCTCGCGGCCGTCGCGTACGGCACTGCTGCTGGCCTTCGGCGCGGGCGCCGCGATCGCCCTGCAGCTGATCTTCCTGCACCAGACACCCTCCGACAGCGGCGTGGCCCCGCTGGTCATCGGCAGAGCGGTCTCCTCGGCCGTCACCCTGACGGCGGCCGGGCTGCTGCACCGCAGGCTCGGCCCCGAGAAGCCCGCATATGTCCTGTCGGCCACCGCCGGTGTGCTGGACTCGCTGGCGAACCTGCTGTTCCTGCTCGCCGCGCGCAGCGGTGATCTCACCGTCGTCGCCGTGATCACCGCCCTGTATCCGGCCGGAACGGTGCTGCTCGCCCGCAGCGTGCTCGCCGAACGCATCCACAAGGGTCAGCTCGTGGGTCTGGGAGCGGCCGCGGTCGCGGTCAGCCTCCTCGCCCTGACCTGATCCCGCACCCCTCCCACCGCAAGGAGCCCCGGCATGTTCATCCAGCCCTGGGACGCGGCCCTGGACGAGGCCGAGTGGCGGTCCTGGATCGCTGACGGTCACGACTTCGGACTGCTCAGCGTCAACGGCCTGCCCGGCCACGCGCCCACCACCGTGCCCACCCACTTCGTCCCCGACGGCGACCGGCTGCTGATCCATCTGGCCCGCCCGAATCCGGTCTGGGAGTCGATCGAGTACGACCCGAACGTCACCTTCACCGTGATCGGCGACTACGCCTTCGTCCCCGGCCCCTGGCGCGCGAAGCCCGACATCCCGCCCACCGACGGCGTGCCCACCAGCTACTACGCGGCTGTCCAGTTCGTCTGCCAGGCCCGCATCGTCGACGATCCGGAGGCCAAGGCCGAACTGCTGCGCCAGCAACTGGCCCACTTCCAGCCCGACGGCGACCACGCCCACGTCGCGCCCGACCAGCCGCCGTACGGGCGGATGCTGCCCGGCATCCGCGGCCTGGTCCTTGACGTGACCGAGGTGCGGGCCAAGTTCAAGTACGACGACCACAAGCCCGTCGAGCACCGGGCCACCGTCGCCGATAGCCTCACCGCCCGCGGCGAGGCGCTGGATGCACCCACGGCGCGCCAACAGCGGCGCCGCCTGGACCGCATCGGCCCCTGGAAACCCTGACCCCGACCGCGCACCTTCTCAAAACGGAGCCCCACCCATGACCGCCTTCCGTATCGCCCCTGCCGTCGCCGATGCCTTCCCCGACACCCTGATCGCCGTGGTCGCCGCCACCGGGCTGCGCGGCCACGAGCCCTGGCCCGACACCAGCGCCGTCCTCGCCGACCTCGAACAACAGCTCGCCGACGGCACCTGGGCTCCCGCCGACGAGAGCGACCCGCGGATCGCGGCGTGGCACACCGCCTACCGCTCCTTCGGCACCAATCCGCGCCGGATCCGCCCGAGCGTCGATGCGCTGGGCCGCCGTATGGCCAAGAAGGGCACCCTGCCGCGCATCAACCGGGCCGTCGACTCCTACAACTCCGTTTCCGTACGCCACGGCCTGCCCGCCGGCGCCTTCGACCTCGACCACGTCACCGGCGACGTCGACATCACGTACGCCGACGGCAGCGAGGAGTTCACCCCGCTCGGCGAGCCCGAGACCATCGAGAACCCCAAGCCCGGCGAGATCATCTACACCGACACCACCGGTGTCCTGACCCGCCACTGGAACCACCGCGACGCCCACCGCACCCGTGTCACCGAGGACTCCAGCCGCGTCGCCTTCGTCCTCGAAACCCTCCACGGCGCCCGCGACGGTCAGCTCCTCAAGGCCGCCGCTGAGGAACTGGCCGCCCTGCTCCTGCCGCATGCCGAGCGAGCACGGGTGCACTTTCTCAGCCCGCAGCAGCCCGACATCACGGTCTGAGCGCGCTGGTCAGGGGCGCCGCGCCCGGAGTACTCGTGGGGCCAGTCCTTCTCCCCTGCAGTTCCTGTGCGGCCCTGGTGATGCCACACCCTCGGCGTCAGCATCACCACCCTGCTCGACTACGCGCAGGGGCCGTCCGCATCGTCTCCGCCGAGCAGGCCGCATGGCCGTGGCACACCGACGCGGGCAGCTGCAACCGTCTCCTCGCGGGCACCGAGGCACCGGGGCCGCCGCTGCTTCAGCAGTCCGGGGCATACATGGGATTCAGCGGCACCTAGGGCGCGGTCCGAACGGCGGCGTCCAGGAACCGGCGGATCAGCGCGCGCTGGGCATCGACCAGGTGGACCAGGCTGACCGGGCTCGGCGGCGCCCCGGTCAGCGGCACGAAACGCAGGGCCGGGTGCTGGGTGCGGCGCTGCGCGACCTCGGGGACGATGCCGATGCCTCGATCGGCGGCCACCGACTCCAGCCACTCGTCGTAGTTGGCCGTCTCGATGATCTGGTCCGGGCGCTGGTCGGCCGGCCACGACCAGGGGCCGGTGGTGCCGCTGACCGTGTTCACCACCAGCGGCCAGTACCGCACGTCCGACCAGTCCAGACGGCCGAGGCGGGCCAGTGCGCAGTGCTCGGAGCACACGGCGATGCGCGGCTCGTCGTCCAGGCGCACGACGCGCGCCCCCTTGGGTACGTCGACATCCCCGCGGACGAGGGCGACATCGACCGTGTGCTGCCGCAGTGCCTGGAGAGGGTCGTCGGTCCGGGCCAGGGCGACGGACGCGCCCGTGCTCTCCTCGAACCGGCTGACGGTGCGCTGCGCCCAGGGGTCGGGCAGCAGCCAGCTGAAGCCGAGCCGCAGGGTGACACGGTGGCTCACCACCGCGAGGGCCTCGTCCAGCGCCGCGAGCACCCGCTCGGCATGCACGAGGAACTCCGCGCCGGTGTCGGTCAGTTCGACGTGCCGCGAGGAACGCTCCAGCAGCCGCACGTTCAGCTTGCCCTCCAGCTGCGCGATGGTACGGCTCAGCGCCGGCTGCGTGATCAAAAGCTCCTCGGCGGCCCGCGAGAACGAGCGAAGCCGGGCCACACAGGTGAAGGCCCGCAGGTGACGCAGTTCGACATCCATATCCGTGGCGTCCCCTCTCACTCATCCATGCCTGTGGCGCATAGCGGCAGCGTAACCGGTATTTCACAGCCGTACGTGCACTGCCTAGCGTGGAAAGCGTTCCCGTGAACGCCGCCAGGAAGGTGCCCCAGCCGTGAAGCCGCCAGCAGCCGCGCAGTCACCGACAAGCCGAAAGGCATCGGCCCCACTGCCCGGCCCGAGAACGCCGTCGCCCTGGTGGATCGTCGCTCAGACGGCGGCCGCCCTCGCCGCGGCCATGGGAGTCGGCCGGTTCGTCTACACCCCGATCCTTCCCCTCATGCACGAGCAGGCCGGACTCTCCACCGCGCTCGGGGCGAACCTGGCCACGGCGAACTTCATCGGCTACCTCGCCGGCGCCCTGGCCGGCATCGCCGCCCCCGCCCTCGTACGGTCCGCGCTGGCGCTGCGGGGCTCGCTCGTCGTCATGGTGGCGACGCTGGCGCTGATGCCCCTCACGCACGACGGCACCGCCTGGTTCGTCCTGCGCCTGGTGGCCGGTGCCGCCAGCGCCCTGGTCTTCGTGATCGCCGTCAGCGCGATGCTCTCGCGCCTGCAAACCCACGCCCACCACCTGGTCGGCTGGGCCTTCGGCGGGGTCGGTGCCGGGATCGCCCTGTCCGGCCTGCTGGTCGTCGCCGTACAGGCCGCCTCCGCCTGGCAGGCCGCCTGGTGGACCTGCGCAGCGCTCGCCGCCCTCCTTACCGTGCTCGCCTGGCCGCTCGCCCGGCAGCCCGACAGCACCACCTCCGCGGCCACGACCCAGGCCGAACGGCCCCGTACCCACCGCTGGTTCCTTGCCCTGCTCGCCAGCTACACCTTCGAGGGAATCGGCTACATCATCGCCGGCACCTTCCTGGTCGCCGCCATCCAGCAGGACGTGGGCGGCTGGCTCGGCGGCGGATCCTGGATCGTGGTAGGCCTCGCCGCCCTGCCCTCCTGCGCCCTGTGGACCCGCCTCGCCCACCGCTGGTCCCGGCCCGCTCTCCTGCTCGCCTCGCTGGGCATCCAGGCCGTCGGTATCGCCCTGCCCGCCCTGTTCGGCGGCGCCGCGCCCGCGCTCGTCTCCGCCGTCCTGTTCGGCGCCACCTTCATGGGGGTGAGCACCATCGCCCTGTCCATCGGCAGCCACCTTCAAGTACCGCGCGCCGTGGCCCTGTTGACCGCCGGATACAGCATCGGCCAGATCCTCGGCCCGCTGCTCGCCGCGCCGCTGCTCCACCACGGCTACCAGCAGGCGCTTCTGCTCGGCAGCGCGATGGTCGCCGTCGCCGCGGCCGCGTCCGCCGCGGTCTGCGTTCGCTTCCCGCACCACCTCAGCCCCCTGCCCTCCACCGTCTGAGACAAGGAGTCGACATGAGCGCCGCCCTGCTGTCCGACCTCGGAGCAGACCTTCCCCTCCTCGCGGCCCCCATGGCCGGCGGGCCGAGCACCCCGGCACTGGTGACCGCCGCCGCCCGAGCCGGCGGCCTTGGCTTCCTGGCCGGCGGATACAAGACAGCACAGGCCCTCGCCGGGCAGATCCACACCACCCGAGCCGAAAGCGTCCCGTTCGGCGTCAACCTGTTCGCCCCGAACCCGGTCTCCATCTCCGCCGAGGTGTACGGGAGTTACGCACGGGCGGTACAGCGGGAGGCCGACCGGTACGGTCTCACCCTGCCCGAGCACCCGCTTGAGGACGACGACCACTGGACGGACAAGATCGACCTACTCACCTCCGACTCCGTCCCCTGGGTGTCCTTCACCTTCGGCATCCCCGACCGCACGGTCATCAACGCCCTGCGCCGGGCCGGGAGCACCGTGCTGCAGTGCGTCACCTCGGCCGACGAAGCACGCCAGGCCGCCGCAGCCGGCGTCGACGCACTCATCGTCCAGGCATCCGCCGCCGGCGGACACTCGGCCACCCTCACCCCCGCACAACCACCGCAGCCGATCCACCTCACCGATCTGATCACCTCAGTGCGCCGCGCCGTGGCCCTGCCCGTCATCGCCGCCGGCGGCATCACCACAGCCACCGACGTAGCCGCCACGCTGGCCGCGGGCGCCGAAGCCGCCATGATCGGCACCGCCCTGCTGCGCACCCACGAGAGCGGTGCCTCCGACCCGCACAAGGCCGCCCTGACCGACCCGGCCTTCCCCACAACCAGCGTCACCCGCGCCTTCACCGGACGACCCGCCCGCGCCCTGCGTAACCACTTCACCGACCACTACGACCCCATCGCCCCGCTCGGCTACCCAGCCCTGCACCACCTCACCGGCCCGCTCCGCAAGGCCGCCACCGCAGTCGGCGACACACGCCTGATCCACCTGTGGGCCGGAACCGGCCACCAGCACGCGAAGGTCGAACCCGCCGCCGACACCTTCGCCCGCCTCTGCTCAATCGGAATGCCCAGCCTGTCACGGGCACATAGGGAGAGCGATGCCTCGGAGCGGCTTACTCACAACCAGTCCCGTCGCTTGAAGATGACGTACAGACTGGCGCATACGATCCCCATCAGGACGATCGCGAAGGGGTAGCCGAGTGCCCAGTGCAACTCCGGCATGTGTGTGAAGTTCATGCCGTAGATCGTGCCCACCAGGGTCGGGGCGAACAGGATGGCCGCCCAGGACGAGATCTTTTTGATCTCCTCGTTCTGTTCGAAGCCCGCTTCCGCCAACGCCCGCATTTCCGCGTTCTGCTGCTGGGTGACGAGGGTCGCGTTGACGGTGAGGATCTCGGTGAGCGCCTGACGGAAGCCGTCGACGCGTTCGCTGGTGTGGGTGACGTGGTCGGCGACATCCCGGAGGTAGCGCTGTAGTTCCTCGTGTGTCTCGTACTTGGCGAAGCCGGCGATGAGGCCGTGCAGCATTCCGACCAGGGGGCGGGTGGCGCGCTGGAACTCGACCATCTCGCGGGAGAGTTCGTAGATGCGGCGGGATACCTCGGGTTCACCGCGGAACACCTCGGTCTCGATCTCGTCGATGTCGTTCTGCACACCCGACACGACGGGCACGTACCCGTCGACGACCGCGTCGAGTATCGCGTACAGGACCGCCTCCGGGCCCAGCTTCAGCAGGTCGGGGGCGTCCTCCATGCGGGCGCGGACCGCCGAGAGGTCGGGGGCCGCGCCGTGCCTCACCGTGATGACGAAGTCCTGGCCGACGAACACATGCAACTCGCCGAAGTCGACCTCCTCCGGCGCGTCGAGATAGCGGGCGGCGCGCAGGACGACGAACAGGGTGTCGCCGTACCGTTCCAGCTTCGGCCGCTGGTGTGCCTCCATCGCGTCCTCGACCGCGAGCGGATGCAGGTCGAACTCCTCGGCCAGGGAAAGGAGTTCGTCCGCGGTGGGCCGGGCGAGGCCGATCCACGCCATGCCGGCCGGCTGCTCGCGCAGTTCGCGGTAGGTCTGCGCGAGCGTGGCCGGGGAGGAGACACGTACCCCGTCGCGGTACAGGGCCGACTCGACCACGCCGGCCGGTCCGGCCGGCTCCGCGGGGTCCGGTCCCGCCGCGCTCGCGGGAGGTTCGGCGGCCGGCGGCTGCCGCGGGGGCAGGGCGCGGCGCCGACCGGAGCGTGCGGTCCTGGAGGCGGGGCGGGCGCGTCGCTCGGACATCGCGGCAGCCTCTCGTCGAGCCTGGGTACGGCGTGATCTCGATCAGGATATACGGGGCAAACGGACCGTGGGACGGCACCCGTCCACGCGGTTGGACAGCGCCCCGAAGGGGCGCGGGGAACTGCGCGACCAGCCACGACGGTGCCGCAGACAACCGACGGCCCATCGCGGCCCGCCCAGCGGAGCGCCAGTCCTGGGCCGGACCGACCCGGATGGGTGAGGTCTTCGAACGGCTCCGCCCACGGCTCGTCTGCTTCCGCGGCCCCGACGGGGTCGAACTGTTCGACCTGTCCGACGCGCCGCGGCCCGAGGCGGACACCCCGGCCCCGCCGCGTTTCCTGCCGGAGTACGACAACCTGCTGCTCGCCCACGCCGACCGCTCCCGCGTCGTGCCGCCCGCCCACCGGGGCCGCAACGCACGGGGCAACCAGGCCTACCGCACGCTCCTTGTCGACGGTTTCCTCGCGGGGCTGTGGAAGACGGACGGCACCACCCTGGTGGTCGAGGCGTTCGGCGAGCTGACCAGGGCTCAGCGGGCGGAGGTGGCCGCCGAGGGGGAGCGGATGCTGGGCACGCTGCATCCGGGGGAGCCGTACGACATCCGCTTCAGCACCGTCGTCGACGCCCGATGAGTGACGGCTGACGGCCGGCCGCGCCGCGCCCCGGCCGAGAGAGCCCCCGTGAATCCGGAACTTCGGCCGAGCGGCCCGCGGCTCAGTCCGCGCGGCCCGTCACCGCCACCGTCACGCCCAGGCCGATCATGGTGAACCCGCCCGCGCCCCCGATCAGCGACAGCCGGCGGTCCGAGCCGGCGAACCAGGCGCGAGCCGCCGACGCGGTCAGGCCCCACAGGGTGTCCGTGACCAGGCCGATGCCGATCGGGACCAGGCCGAGCAGCAGCATCTGCAGCGGTACGTGCCCCGCCGAGTGGTCCACGAACTGGGGCAGGACGGCGGCGAAGAACACGACGCCCTTGGGGTTGGTGACGCCGACCAGGGCGCCGTCCAGCACGGTCCGCAGATCGCCGCGCGCCGGGGCCGCGGGCTTCGCCCGGATCGCCGACGCCGTCAGCTCGCCCCGGTGCCGGAAGGCCTGGATGCCGAGGTGCACCAGATAGGCGGCGCCCGCCAGCTTCACCGTCAGGTACAGCGCGGCCGACCGCTCCACCAGCGAGCCGACGCCGACCGCCACGGCCACCACGAGCAGATACGAGCCGAACACGTTGCCGATCGCGGTCGCCACGGCGGTGCGCCGGCCGTGCGCGAGGGCCCGGCCGATCACGAACAGCACGCTCGGCCCCGGGATGACGATGACCAGCAGTGACATGGCCGCGAAGGCGACGAGACGTTCCGTGGACACCATGGCCGGCACTCCGATCCGTTCCTTCCCGTTCCTTGCGGGGCCGCCCATTCAAACAGGGCGCCGCCGTGCGCCGCCAGACGGCCGCGCGAGCCCGTCGGCCCGCGCACCGCAGGACGGGTGCACGCGGGCAGACGGAGTGGACGCGGACAGGGGGACCGGAGGAGGCGGGCAGATGGACAGGGGGGCGGTGCGGGCCGCTCGTGGAGGCCCGCAACGCCCCCCTGGCTCTACCTGAGGGGTACTCAGGAGTTCGTTCCGGGTGCGAGAGCTTCCGCCCGGCTAGGAGTTGACCTGCGCGGTCACCAGGTCGGAGAAGGTGGTCAGCCGGGTGTAGACACCCGGGTAACCGGCGCGGGCGCAGCCCTCGCCCCAGGAAGTGATCCCTGCCAGGACGCCCCCGATGAGCAGGGGACCGCCGCTGTCGCCCTGGCAGGTGTCCACGCCGCCGGACGTGTATCCGGCGCAGACCATGTCGGTCTGGACGAAGTCCGAACCGTAGGAGGTACCGCAGCTGGAGTCGGACACGACCGGCACGGTCGCGGTCCGCAGCTGGTTGGAGGAGCTTCCGCTCTCCGAGGTGGTGCCCCAGCCGAGGACCCGGGCCGTGCTGCCGGCCGCGTACACACCCGTCTGGGAGGAGGAGACGTACGACGCCGTGGTGTACGGCATGGACGTCGACAGGGTCAGCACGGCCACGTCGTCGCCGTTGGTGGCGTCGGTGTAGCCAGGGTTGATCCAGATCCTGCTGACCCGGCTGACCGTGCCGTTGGTGCCGTTGAGGTAGGTCCGGCCGCCCACCACGCGTACGCTGCCGGTGGTTTCGCCGACCATGCAGTGCGCGGCCGTGACCACCTTGGTGGGGGACACCAGGGTGCCGCCGCAGAACTGGTTCTGCGAGGCGTCGGTGATCTGCATCATGAACGGGTACGCGGTCGTCGTGGTCGTCGTCCCGCCGACGACGGGCCGCGGGGTCGCGAGCGCCGTGGGGGCGGCGAGCAGCGCGGTCGCGGCGGCGCCGGTGGCCACGAGGGCGGCGGCGGTCCTTCTTGCGCGGGTGAGCCCGAACATGAGTCTCCTCAGTGGGGGGTTGCCGGTGGGGGCGCGCGGGTTGGGGGGCATGAGGGCCACGGGACCGACCCCCATGTGCCCGGGCGAGCGGCACGCCCTTACGCTAGGACCCGGGACCCATGACTCCAATGAGGGAACCCCCTAAGGGAGTAGGGCAGGGAAAACCCTCGGTCGGGCCCAGTAAACCGGCAGTGTTCTCACTTCGCTCGGCGGCCTGCCGCCAATCGGACGATATCGACCCGCGAACGGATCCCGAGTTTGCGGTACACCCGGGTGAGGGTCGCCTCGACCGTCTTGACGCTGACGAACAGGCGCGCGGCGATCTCCCGGTTGGTCGCGCCCTCCATGACGAGAGCGGCCACTTGACGCTCCGTCGGGGCCAGCCCTTCGAGCCCGTCGCGCGCGGCCGGGGCGAGGGGCGGCTGGGGATCCGGGGCGGTCAGCGCCTCGTCCACCCGGCGCAGCCAGGGCAGCGCACGGCAGCGGCGGAAGAGCCGGGTGGCCTCGTCGTACGCCGCCGGCCGTCCGAGGGCCGCGTCCGGGGTGTCCGGGTCCGGCCGTCGGGTGCGCAGCGCGGCCAGCGCGAAGGCGGCCCGTGCCTCCTCCAGTCCGTAGCCCAGTTTGGCGAGCCGGTCCTGAGCGGAGGTCAGCTGGGAGACGGCGGCCTCCCGTTCGCCGCGGACGGCACGCACCAGGGCCTCGGCCCGGTCCAGGACGGCGAGGACGCTGTCCCGGCCGAGCCGCAGCGCATGCTCCCGGGTGACGGTGATGACGTCCTGCGCCTCGTCGGGTTCACCGATCCGGACCAGCGCCTCGGCGAGGTCGCCGTGCCAGCGGCCGCGCGCCGGGTCGGTGATGCCGAGCCCCAGCTCCAGTTCGCGCACCCGGCGCAGCGAGCGGACCGTGCCCGCCGGGTCCCCGGCCACCAACTGGGCGTACCCGAGTGCGCCGAGCGCCCGGGACAGATACATCTGGTCGCCGTCCTCCCGGGCGTGCTGCACCGCCTCCCGGGCGAGCGCGAGCGCCCGGTCCACGTCTCCGCCGGAGGCTTCGGCGAGCGAGGTGAGCATCGCGGAGGCGGTCTCGCCGATGCCGGAGTCCCGGGCCAGCCGGAGGCCTTCGCGGGCCAGGTCGAGGGCCCGGCCGCAGTGCCCGGAGCGCAGTTCGGTCTCGGCGAGTCCGCGCAGGAAGTGCACCTCGCTCTCCACCGATCCGCGCCGGCGGACCTCGCGCAGCAGCGCGGTGACGGTCGCCCGCGCCTCGGCGAGCTGGTCGCTCATGACCAGCCAGCGGAACCGGGCGCTGCCCGCGCCGTTGTGATGGCAGGCCACCGCGGGGTCCTGAGGCTCCTTCAGGGCGCGTTTGATGGTGCCGGGCGCGTTCGGATGGCCCATCAGGGTCTCGGTCTGGGCCTGGAAGGCGAGGGAGAGCAGTTCGGTGCGCCGGTCGCCGCCGCGGGCGGCCAGCTCCGCCGCGTGCGCGGCCGCCTCCCGGGCCTCGGTGAAGTCGCCCTGCACGATCAGCCCGCGCCAGGCCAGCTGGTAGTGGACCAGGGCGAGCAGCCGCGGGTCGTCCCCGGCGTCGGCCAGGGCCTGCGGGAAGACCGAGTCGACCTCGCTCATGGTGTGGCCGGCCGTGTCGATCACGATGATCCAGGCCCGTACCCGGTGGGCGGGCACGGTGGTCCGGGTCAGCACCTCGTGGGCGATGTCCCGGGCGAGGTCGACCTCGCCCGCGGTGATCGCGTCCTCGGCGGCCTGCAGCCGGCGCTCCTCGGGTCCCGGCACGGTGCCGGCGGGGCTGTGCCGGGCGGCGAGCAGGCCGAGCTGCGCCGCCACGGAGGGGGCCCCGCGGTCCCGGGCCTCGCCGGCGGCCTCGGCGAGCCGGCCGGCGACCTCCGGGTCGGTGCCGGTGGTGGCCAGGGCGAGGTGGCGGGCCCGCTCGATCGGGTCGCAGGCCGCGGTGGACAGCGCGGCGTGCGCGGCCCGCCGCTCGGGCGCGGGCGCCTCCGCGTACAGGGCGGCCGAGATGAGCGGGTGCGCGAACCGGATGGCCGGCCCGGCGGGGCCGTCCAGGTCGGTGGCCAGCAGACCGAGTTCGGCGGCCTGGGCGCATTCGGCCTCGGCGTTGTCGCGGCCGGCCGCGAGCAGCAGGGCGGGCGTGGGACGGGCGCCCGCGCTCGCCACCAGCAGGGTGCGGCGGGCCTCGACCGAGAGCATGTCGAGGCGGCTGAGCACCAGGGCGCGCAGCGAGGTGGGCACGGGCAGCGGCTCGCCGGGCCGCGGCGGGGTGGGGCTCTCGGCCAGGGCGCGGCCCAGTTCCAGGGCGAAGAGCGGGTTGCCGCCGCTGGTGCGGTGAATCTCGCGGACCGTGGAGCGGGACAGGCGGTGGCCGCGGTGGTCGAGCAGCGTGGCCACCTGGGTGCGGGAGAGCGGGCCGAGGCGTACGGCGGCGGTGTCCGGCGGGGACGCGCGTAGATACCGGTCGTACTCCTGCCCGTCGGTACGCAGTGCGCACAGCAGTTGTACCGGGGTGCCGCCGAGCCGGCGGGCCGCGAAGCCGAGGAGTTCGGCGCTGGCCGGATCGAGCCACTGCAGGTCGTCGGCGACGATCAGGACGCCGCCCTCGGCGGCGAGGGCCCGCAACGCGGACAGCACCGCGAGGCGCAGGGCCAGGCCGTCGCGCTGGAGGGTGGACTCGCCGCGGCCGGTGAGGGCCGACTCCAGGGCGGTGCGCTGTGCCGCGGGCAGCCGTCCGGAGACCTGGTCCAGGACCAGTCCGAAGAGGTCGGCCAGCGCGAGGAAGGGCAGGTGGGATTCGGACTCGGTGGCGGAGCAGCGCAACACGGTGCGGGCGGCAGCGGCGTATTCCGCCGCCAATGCGCGCAGGACGGTCGATTTCCCTATTCCGGCGGGGCCGTGCAGCAGGACGCTGCCGCCCGAGGTGAGCTGGTCACGGGCCGCGGCCAGCGGTTCGTCCCGGCCGAAGACCAGGTCGGGGCGGCATCTCGCAGGCTCCTGGAAGTCCCGTCGCACGGTCGCCGCTCCCCTCGTGTCGTGTCCGGGCCAAATTCTAGGCAATGATCATTGGAATTCGGACGGAAGACGTGGTGAGGGAAACAACAACCGCCACGCGCAGGGAATTCAAAGATCCGTCCCAAGGAATGGACGGGCTCCCGGCTACGGCAGCAGTCCCGCCCGGCGGGCCGCCGCCACCGACTCGCCACGCGTGTGGGTGCCCAGCTTGCGCATCGCCGAACGCAGATAGCCCTTGACCGTCTCGGGGCGCAGGCCCAGGCGGTCCGCCACGGCCGCGTTGGTCGCGCCGGCGGCCACCCAGGCGAGGACGTCCAGTTCGCGCGGTGCGAGCTGCGCGCCCCGCGCCGGCTCCGGCGCCGTCAACAACCCGCAGGCGGCCAGCAGTTCGGCCCGCAGCGCCGGGTCGGCGATCTTCGGCGCCAGGGTGCGCAGTGCGGCGTGGGCCTCGCGCACCTGCTCCCAGCCGGGACCGCACGGGCCGCGTCCGCCGTCGGCCGGGCGCTCGGGGCGGGCCGCCGCCAGCAGCCCGCCCGCCTCGTCGCGCAGCACGAGCGCCTGCTCCACGTCCCGGGCCGCGGCCACCGCCGCGCTCAGCGTGCGGTCGCCCAGCGGCTGCGCCGAGCGCAGCGCGCCGTACAGCACGCCCCGCACCCGCCGGCGCACCACCACCGGCACGGCGAGCACCGAACGCAGACCCTCGGCGGCCACCGGGACGTCGTACTCGTGGCTGATCTGCCGCGAGGAGGAGTAGTCCGGCACGGCGCACGGCCGCGCGAGGGCCACCGCCTTGCCGCCGAGGCCGTTGCCCGAGGTCACCGCGAGCGCGCGCAGCGCCGGCGTGGACGTGCCGCTCAGTTCGCTGATGCGCACCCTCGCCCGGCCGGGCTCCACCAGGCCGCCGAAGGCGACCGGCAGCCCGGTGGCGCGCCGCAGCCGGGCCAGGGCACCGCTGATCTCCACCGCCCCCGCGACGTCCGCTGCCACCTGTTCGCCCCTTCGTCGCGGCCTTCGTGCGCTGCACACCCCCGTTCGGGGGTAGTGAGACCTGCAACACGGAGTACACGATGCCAGGGAGCCGTCCGGCAATGGTCCGGCACCGATGGGAGTGAGCGGGAGAGGCCGGCCGGTCTCGGCCGACGTGCCCCACGGGCGAGCGACTGGAGACACGGAGAAGCAGGGAGCACACATGACGACGGCGACGGAGCTGTTCCCCCGGGCACGGGACGTCCTGTCGGCACACCGCGAGGACCACGCCCCGGCCGACGAGGGCTTCCAGTGGCCGTGCCCGGAGCACGGCAACCGGGCACCGGACCGGTTCGACGTCGTCGCGGACGGCAACGACCGGACCGCCCTGCACATCGCCGAGGAGGACGGCGCCGGGGCCCGGCTGCCCTTCGCCGAGCTGTCCGACCGGGTCGCGAAGTGGCCGTGCTCGTGCGGGGCCGCCGCAGGGAACCGCGTCCCGGTCATGCTCGGCGACCAGGCCGAACTGTGGGAGGCCGCGCCGACCGCGGTGGAGCCGCGCGCCGTGGTCATCCCGGCCACCCCGCTGCTCGGTCCCGCCGACCCGCGCGACCGCGTCAAGCGCGGCCGGGCCCGGCACATGCCCGTCCGTACGGCCTGCACCGCCGACTTCGCCGACATGCCCCGCGACTGCACGCGCGCCGCGGTCGGCGGCGCCCCGGCGGGCCGGCAGCCGTACGAGGACGCGTACGCCGGGTCGGCGGACTTCACACAGGACGGGCCCACGCTCACCGGTGAACCGCTCAACCCCGAGGTCGTCGAGCAGGCCCGCCGGTCCCGGGGCGTCACCGTTCGCGACGGCTTCGGGCAGACCGAGACCGTACCCGAGCCCGACGTCCCCTGGGTCACCGCTTCTCGAACGCGGATCGCGGTGTGTGCGGGACGGCAGGCTTGACAGCAAGGAGTGGAGGAGAGCGATGCGGGTTCCGATGACGATTGCGGACTTCCTGGACCGGGCGGAGCTGGGCTTCGCCGCCAGTTCGGGTGTGATCGACGAGCCGAACCAGCCCGCGGCGCCGGTGCCGGCCTCGACGTACGGACGGCTGGGCGAACGCGTCCGGGCGTGGCGGGCGGGACTGGACGCGCTGGGTGTGGGGGAGGGCGAGCGGGTGGCGGTGGTCAGCCACAACTCGGCCCGTCTCCTGGAGCTGTTGTTCGCGGTGCCGATGAGCGGGCGGATCTGCGTACCGGTCAACTTCCGTCTGAAGGCGGAGGAGATCGAGTACGTGGTGCGGCAGAGCGGTGCCTCGGTGCTGCTGGTCGATCCCGAGGTCCGGGACACGGTGGCGGACATCAAGACAGACCACCGGTTTGTGCTGGGGGAGCAGACGGAGAGCGAGCTGATGCGGTTCGGCGTGGAGCCGCGCCCTTGGTCGGATCCGGACGAGGATGCCACCGCGACGATCAACTACACCTCCGGAACGACCGCGCGCCCCAAAGGGGTTCAGCTCACACACCGCAATATCTGGGTGAACGGGCTGACCTTCGGTCTGCACACCCGGGCGTGGGAGCGGGACGTGTATATGCACACGCTGCCGATGTTCCACTGCAACGGCTGGGGCATGCCGTTCGTGATGGCCGGGCTCGGTGTGAAGCAGGTGGTGCTGCGGAAGGTGGACGGGGCGGAGATCCTGCGGCGGGTGGATGAGCACGGTGTGACGTTGATGTGCGGTGCGCCGGCGGTGTGGAACGCGGTGCTGGACGCGGCGGCGGGCTGGGAGGGGGAGGTCCCGGGCTGGGACCGGGTGCGGATCGTGTGTGCGGGGGCGCCGCCGCCCAGCCGGATGATCCAGCGGGTGGAGGAGGAGCTGGGGTGGGAGTTCACGCAGATCTACGGGCTGACGGAGACCTCGCCGGTGCTGACGTTCAACCGGACGCGGCCGCAGGACGACGGGCTGCCGGCGCGGGAGCGGGCGCGGAAGCTGTCGCGGGCGGGGCTGCCGGCGCTGGGGGTGAGGCTGCGTGTCGCGGATTCAGGCGAGGTGCTGGCGCGGTCGAACGTGGTCCTGGACGGCTACTGGGAGAAGCCGGAGGAGACGGCGGCGGTGCTGGAGGGCGGGTGGTTCCGCACCGGGGACGGCGGGTCGATCGACGAGGCGGACGGGCATCTGACGATCTCCGACCGGAGGAAGGACGTGATCATCACCGGAGGTGAGAACGTCTCCTCGATCGAGGTGGAGGACACGATCTTCAGTCATCCCGCGGTGGCGGAGGTGGCGGTCATCGGGGTGCCAAACGCGAAGTGGGGTGAGACGATCAAGGCGTTGGTGGTGCCGGCCGAGGGCGCCGAAGTGTCCGAGGCGGAGATCATCGCGTACTGCAAGCAGCGCATGGCAGGCTACAAGGCGCCCACCTCGGTCGAGTTCCGGGACGCGATCCCGCGCACGGCGACGGGAAAGATCCAGAAGTTCAAGCTGCGCAAGCCCTACTGGACGGGCCGCGACCGGGGCGTCAACTGATTCTCGGCCGGCGACGGGCCCATCGCGGTCCGCAGATGAAGTCCTGTTCGCCGGCCAGGACGAGTGCCGGAGTGGTGATACCGGGCAGTTCGTCACGGATGTCGAACGGAGCGCCCTGCCCCCGGGTGGGGGCCGCGTACATCCGAAGTGACTGACGGGCGGGCGCGAACTCCTCCTCCCTGCCCCAGTAGTCGAAGAGATGGGCCGGCATCATCGTCTGCAACACGGCAGTGGTGCCCTCGTCGTCGAGCCGGTCGAGACGGGTGGTGAGGGCGGCGACGTAACCCGCCACCTCCGGATGGTCGTTGACGTGGTCCTTCACGAACCGTTCCATGGCGGCGACCGCCGCCGACCAGAACTGTTCGTCCGCGACCGGCGATGTGTCGTACAGGACGAGGGCGGCGAGCCGTCCGGAGTCGCCCGTGCCGACCGGTTCGACGCAGACCATGGCCAGGTGGCGTTCGAGACCGGGCATGCGCAGGTACTCCCAGCCGATGCCCGGTCCGCCCGGATGAGCGATGCGCACACGATAGGTGATCACCCGCCCCAGGACCTTCGCCGCGGACACCGATGACGCGGGCGGGCCTCAGCCGTGTGGTGGTACTCGACAGGAACGCCACGGGGCTGACCACGAGGGCACGGTCGGTCCACTGCCAGCGCAGCCACACCTCCTGGACGACGTCCTCGGCCACCACTGCACTGCCCAACACGCGATAGGCGATGCCGAAGAGACGTGGCCGGAGACCCACGAAGACGGAAACGGCCTCGCTCAGGTCGCCTTCCACGGGGGGCGCCTCTGGATGCATGATCCTTTGGCCTCCGTTTCTTTGTCACCGGTGTTTTCGCGGAGCGGACCATGTGGCCGTTTGCCGAGGACCGCCGGGGCGGCGGACCGGCGCACTGAGGGTTCTGGCCGGGTGTTGCGGTCACGCGGCCGGTCCGTCGGCTCGATGTCACACGCACGCCGATCGTTCGGTCCCCTAAAGCGAGAAGCGGGGATGTTATTACCCACCGCTTTCTGTGCACTCCCTGACACGACGAGCCAACCCCCGAACCGGTATCCGTTTCTCACGCAGGAGGTGTTTCATGGATTGGCGCGTACGGGGCCTCTGCCTACGCGAAGACCCTGATCTCTTCTTCCCGATCGGCAGCGTCAACAGTGGTCCGGTGGCGGTACAGACGGACGAAGCGAAGGCCGTCTGCCGTCATTGCCCCGTGACGGAGCAGTGCTTGGCGTGGGCCCTCGACGCGGGCCCGGTCGAGGGGATCTGGGGCGGCACGACGGAAGGGGAGCGCCGTGCCCTGCGTCGGCGCGCGGCGCGCGAGCCGGCGGCGACGGAGACCGCCGCCTGAGCGCGGCCGGCCGGCCGGTCGTCCCGGTCGCCGAACCGCGCGGCGGGTGTCACCGACGCGGGTGGGCGTTGCATCAGCATGGCCGGCGGGCCGTTATTCGACGAGCTTTCCTTCGGTGGAGACATCTGCCATGAGGGACGCGATCTCTTCCGCAACAGGCGGAATGCTCTCGTGGGTGATTCCGGTCGTCGGGGACCAGACGAGGTTGACGCGGAAGGCGGGGTCCGTGTCGGGGAAGTCGCTGCGGTTGTGACAACCGCGGGTCTCCGGGCGTTCCAGCGCCGCTTCGAGAGTGGCACGGGCCGCCAGCGCGGCCGAGTTGAGGTCGAAGGCGTGGGCCAGGTCCTGGAAGCCGGCGATGTCGGGGTGGACTCCGACGTTCTCCATGCGCTTCTCGATGGTGTCCAGTTCCGCCAGGCCGGCGCGCAGACCCTGTTCGTCACGGACGACGCCGGCGTGTTCGGTCATGGTGTTGCGGATGGCGCGCTGAAGGGCGCGGACGTTCTCCGGCCCGTCGGCGGCGAGCAGTTCGCCGACTTCGGCGCGGGCCTGGGCCACGGCGGCCGCGGACCGGGGGCTGCGCGGTCAGTGACGCGGAGTAGGCGGCGGCCTGGCCGGTGATGCGGCCGTGGACGAGGAGTTCGATGAGACTGTGGCCGCCGAGGCGGTTGGCGCCGTGCAGACCGCTGGAGGCCTCACCGATGGCGTACAGGCCGCGGACGTCGGTGCTGTGGTCCTCGGGACGGACCCAGACGCCGCCCATCGAGTAGTGCGCCGTGGGGGCCACCTCGATGGGTTCGCGGGTGATGTCGAGCATCTGCAGTTCGAGGAGCGTCTGGTAGACCCGGGGGAGCAGCTCAGCGCGCCGTGGCAGCACGCCGCGAAGCCGGCCGCGAAGAGCTGCTCGGGATTGGTTCCCCGGCCGTCACCGCCCAGTTCGGCGGGCATGCGCAGATCGAGTTCCAGGGCGCCGTCGGACGAGCGTGCCCGGCCGGAGGCCCGCCCATGGGAGGCCACACCGCCGTGGACGGTCACAGTGGTCGCGTAGATGGGCGAGAACTCGTGCCCGTCGATGACCATCCACGTCCAGTGGGAGCCCGGTGACCCCGGCACCCCACCGCACCGCCACTCCGGCCCGGCGTTCGGCTACGTCGTCAAGGGCGCGGTTCGCTTCGAACTGGAGGGCGAGCCGAGCGCGTCATCGAGGCCGGCGGCACCTTCTGGGAGCCGGGCGGCGACTCCATCCACTACCAGGACGGCAACGCCCTCTCCGACGAAAGGACCGAGTTCGTCGTCACCATGATGTGCGCCCCCGGCAAGCCCATGCTCGAACTGGTCGACGAGGAGGAACTGAAGGAACGCGCCCACCTGCGCGCCCCACGACCCACCGCCTGACCCTCGCGGTGGGGCCCCGTGCCCGTGACACGGTGGGTCCCAGTGCCCGTGACACCCCGGCGACGACGGCAGTCACGGGCGCGGGGCCCCACCTGTCGGCGGCTCCTGCCCCTGCTCCACGAAGGACGCGTCGTGCTTGCCGAAGTACGCGGCACGCTCCTCCTCCGAAGCGTGCGCCGGCTGTGCCATCTGCTCGAATGCGAGACCGGCGGGCTTTCGCCGGTGTGACGGCCGGCGACCCCGGCCGGGTGTCGTTCGACGGGTTGGTGACGGGTGAAGCGGGACACCAGCGGCGGCTCCATCAGCCAGCCGTGTGTCCGCCCGTGCGGCGGTCGAGAGGCCGCGGCGGTCTGCCGCAGCGTGCCGAAGGCGATCGACGCACCGACGGCCGGCAGGCCCGCGCACAGCGGCATGGCCGCACCGGCTGCCAGCGCCGAGTATCCGACGACGATCTGCAGGTGCAGCGACATGAGGGTCCACCGGATTCCGGGTGGGGCGGGGCCCGTCCCCGCCTGATCGAGGGGTGGGCGACCAGGCGGGGGAACGGTCCGCGTCCGGCCGGGCCGGAGCGGCTGACTCAGCCGAACATGCCGGGCTTGTAGCCGCCGGCGGGCTGCCGGTTGATGACGTTGATGCGGTTGTAGGCGTTGATGACGGCGATCAACGAGATCAGCGCGGCGAGCTGGTCCTCGTCGTAGTGCTTCGCGGCGTTCGCCCAGGCTTCGTCCGACACGCCGCCCGCGCCGTCAGCGATGCGCGTGCCCTGCTCGGTGAGCTCCAGCGCCGCACGCTCGGCGTCGGTGAAGACCGTGGCCTCGCGCCACACGGCCACCAGGTTCAGACGCTGCTGTTCCTCACCCGCGGCGACGGCGTCCTTGGTGTGCATGTCGGTGCAGAAACCGCAGCCGTTGATCTGGCTGGCGCGGATCTTCACCAACTCCTGAGTGGCGACGGGGAGGGCCCCCTGCACCGCCGCGCCGGTCGAGTTCAGGTGCTTCATGACCTTGCCGGCAAGGGCGTTGCCGAAGTAGTTGATGCGTGCATCCATGATGGATCTCCTCGGGTGCGGAACAGTTACAGCTCACTGACCGGGAGCCCCCGGGATTTGTGACATCGTGGTCATCGATGTACGTCTCGTCGGACCAGGCCCCGGTCCGGATCGGCGCTACACGGCGACCTGGAACACCGTGTGAAGACGACCTGTGTTCGCGCCCCGCCTCCGGGGCCGCCGGGCACAGCCGATAGCGTCGAACGAGTGGGTGAGGGCCGTCGGCCCGAGTCGGCGCGATCGTCCTGGGCCCGCGGACACCGGGCACCGCAAGCGCACCATCAGCGAACACAAGGTGATCACCATGGCGACCGAAAGCGTCCTGCACCCGAGTCTCATCGTCCCGACCGGGCATGTCGAGCCCGTTCCCCGCCGCATCCGGGGAATGATCGCCGGCCGTGTCGCCTTCGACACCCGCCGCGCGCTGTACGTGTGGGAGCGGCAGGCATACCCCCAGTTCAGCATCCCCGTGGAGGACCTGGTGGACGGCGTGCTCCACGACGACAAGCACACGGAGCAACTCGGTGCCGGCCCTGCGCACCGTCACACCTTGCAGGTCGGTCCGGAGGTCCGTGCGGGGGCGGCGTGGGTCTGGGGGGAGGGCGCCCCGGGGCCGCTGCGTGACACCGTGCGTTTCGAGTGGGAGGCGCTGGACTCCTGGTTCGAGGAGGACGAGCCGGTCTTCGTTCATCCCCGGAGCCCTTACTCCCGCGTGGACGCCCTGCGTTCCAGCAGCAGCGTCCGAGTCGAGTTGGACGGTGTCGTGCTGGCGGACGCCCCCCATTGCGTGAAGCTGTTCGAGACCGGCCTGCCGACGCGCTACTACCTCGACCGCACGCACATCGACTGGACCCGGTTGCGGCACTCGGACACGGTGACCCGATGCCCGTACAAGGGGACGACGAGCAGTTACTGGTCGTTCGACAGCGACACCGCCTCCCACGAGGACATCGCCTGGATGTACGACTTCCCGACCATCCACGCCCACCGCATCGCCGGGCTGACCGCGTTCTACAACGAGCGTGTCGATCTGTACGTCGACGGCTTCCTGCTGCCGAGGCCCACCGATCCCACCCGGGTGGCCGCTGACTAGTACTCCACCAGCGTGTCGCCAACTGGCCCGGTCAGAGGCTTCCTCGGGCGGGCAGCCGGCCGATGGTGCGTCAGGGGCGCTCGTCCGTGCCGTTTTCCCCGGCGCGTCACACATCGGCTCCCGGCCCGGTCTCACTGGGTGGAAAGCCTTCCCGAACCCACCACCTCTCAAGGAGCAGGCCGTGAGTGACATCGTTCTCGAACCCGCCGCGCGGGAATGCGCCGACGCGGCCGCCAAGCCGCCACTGCTGTACGAACTCGGTGTCGAGGGTGCGCGCAAGCTGCTACACCCGCACGTCGCCGACCTGGGCGGGGACGTGAACTGGCCGTGGGCGCGAAGGCGGCCCTGGTCTTCGTCGAGTACGACCGCTACCCGGCGGCTAAGTACCCCGTCGCCATCGAGCAGGCGTACGCCACCGCCCAGTGAGTCACCACCAAGGGCTCCGAAGAGGGCCTGGACGGTACCCGTCTGGTCGTCGCCGGTGACTCCGTCGGCGGCAACATGAGCGCCGCCCTCACCCACATGGCCAAGCAGCGCGGTGATGTGACCTTACGACGGCGGCTTCGCCGCAGCCCCGACCTTCGACTACGTCGCGTCCGAAGATCGCGCCTGAATCATGCTGAATCTCCGTGAGAGGCGGTCGGTATCGCCGGACGGCTTCGCTGGGACTGACGTCCGTCTGATGCCGTGGGCCGCCGACACTGTCGGCGGCCCACGGTGTTTCTCCCAGCTCCCGGCGTGGGTTCATTGCGGCCCCGAGTCTGCAGCCGTCGCCCGAGTCGGCGCGGTTACCACCAAGTGGCGGTGCAGCCGCTCTTGGCGGTGGCGTTGCCCTCGCAGAGTTTGACATCGAGCACCGCGTCCAGGTCGACGGTGACGTGGGCCGATTCACCGCGAGGAACGCCGGCCGGGGGAACGTACCGGACGCCGGCCGAGGTGCGCACCGCGAGCACGGACGAGTAGAACGGGCTGCTTGAGTTCGTCACGATCTTCGCCTTCGCGGTCCAGCCGATGTCCGACTGGTACTTGGTCACATACGCGGTTGCCCCGGCCCGCGCGGTGGTGACGGCCTTGTTGCCCGTATACACCACGGGGAACAGCGCGTTGGTGGTCAGGAACGGACTCTTGGCGACGTTTGCCTCGGGGTGGTTGGCCAGCCAGGTCCCGGCCGGCGGATCGGTGCTGAAGTAATCGTCGTTGTTGCAGTCCACGTCGTCCGCGAAGCCCTTGGGGCACAGCTCCTGGAGCGGATACGTGCCGGGCTTGTCGTCCTCGTCGTAGCACATGATGTCCGGGTCGTCCCAGCAGTGGCCGCCAGGTGTGCCATGGGGTGCGTTCGGGCTGACGGCGCCCAGCGTGTGCAGGAGTTCGTGTCCGGCCGCGTTCCAGGACCAGCAGCCCGAGCCGGCCATGGCGTACGAGGGGCCGGAGTTGAGCGTTCCCTCGCCTGCCAGGCCGCAGAAGGCGGCCGTCTGCACAAAGGCCAGGTACTTGCGGTCGGTCCTGCTGTACCCAGTCGATTTCAGGTCCTGCATCACGGCGTCGAAGTCCATGATGTTGGTGGTGGACGAGAGGGTCACGTCGGCGACGTCGATCGTGCAGTCTGCGTTACGGACGTACCGGACCGCGAGGGCTCCGCCCGTCTTCAACGCCGACTGGTTGATGCTGCCGCTTATCCGGTTGGCCATCTTCCTTATTTCGGGCGCCATTTCGGCGTAGCGGTCGGCACCTGCGGGCGAACGCACGTAGAGGGCCTGGACTCTCTTCGTGCCCGAGTCGTCTTCCGGACAGGCGGCGGCCTGCGGAGCTGTCTTGGCGGCGGCGACGGAGGTCGGGACGATGGCGCCGGTCAGCGCCAGCGCCGCGCCCAACAGCACCGACAGTAATCTCGTTCTCTTCATGCGGTTCCCTCTGTGAGCCGTGGTGCGTCGTGGAGTGATGAGCCCGCGTGTGGGGCGCGTCCCACGGTGTCGATGCGACCATGAGGGAACCTTGGGAAAGCCTTGAACCATGGGCGGCTCAAAGGCCGAACACTTGCTCAATGCCGCGCAGCCGTTGCGTCCCGCAGAGATCAGGCGGTGAAGCGGCGGACGTAGCGCTTCTGCCAGGGGGTTTCGACGGCTCGGTGGTCGTAGTGCCGGCGTACGAAGTCCACCGCCTGGCCGGCCGGAACTCCGTCCAGGACGGCGAGACAGGCCAGGGCCGTGCCGGTGCGGCCTCGGCCACCGCCGCAGGCGATCTCGACGCGTTCGACCTCGGCACGAGCCCATGCCTCGCCAAGGACGGCTTGGGCCTGGGTGTGGCTGCTGGGCAGCCAGAAGTCGGGCCAGCGCAGCCACCTGACTTCCCAGGGTGCCTCGGGAGGCTGTTTGCCGAGCAGATAGACGGCGTAGGCAGGTGTCGGACCAGCCGGAACCGGTCGGCGAAGCCCGCGGCCACGAACCAGACGCCCGGAGGGAAGCCGCAGCACACCGGGGTCAGTGGCGTTCCACGTTTCGGTCACCCGATCACTGTAGATACGGCATAAGAAATACGACATAAGCTGTCGGGTTTTGGGTCGAGCATGGGTGTCACCGGTTGGCGTCGACGACGGACGTGGACCAGGCCGTACAGACAGAAAAGGACGTTCATGGGATTGCTGCCCGACACATCGACACCGGACCTGCACGGAAAGATCGCGCTGGTCGCAGGGGCCACACGGGGCGCCGGGCGCGGCATCGCCGTCCAACTCGGCGCGGCGGGTGCGACGGTCTACGTCACTGGCCGCACGACTCCGGAACGACGCTCGGAGTATGACCGGCCCGAGACGATCGAGGAGACCGCGGAACTCGTCACCGCCGCGGGCGGAACCGGCATCGCGGTGCCGACCGACCACCTGGTGCCCGAGCAGGTACGTGCGCTGGCCGAGCGCATCGACGCCGAACAGGGGCGGCTCGACCTGCTGGTCAACAATGTCTGGGGCGGCGAGCGGCTGTTCGAGTTCGAGAAGCCCGTGTGGGAGCACGACCTCGACAACGGACTGCGGCTGCTCCGGCTCGGTGTGGAGACCCACGCGATCAGCAGTCACTTCCTGCTTCCCCTGCTGGTGCGGCGACCCGGCGGTCTCGTGGTCGAGATGACCGACGGCACGGCCACGTACAACGCAACGAACTATCGCAACTCGTACTTCTACGATCTGGTCAAGAACAGCGTGCTGCGCATGGCGTTCGTGCTCGCACACGAGCTGAAGCCGCACGGCGGAACGGCGGTGGCGCTCACCCCGGGCTGGCTGCGTTCGGAGATGATGCTCGACACATTCGGCGTCGCCGAGGAGAACTGGCGCGACGCGCTGACCACGGTGCCGCACTTCTGCATCTCGGAGAGCCCGGCGTACGTCGGACGCGCGGTCGCGGCACTGGCGGGCGACGCCGACGTCGCCCGCTGGAACGGAAAGTCCCTGTCCAGTGGGCAACTCGCACAGGAATACGACTTCACCGACCTCGACGGCTCGCGCCCGGACTGCTGGCGCTACCTGGTCGAGGTCGACGACGGCGGCAAGCCGGCGGACGCGACCGGGTATCGGTGACTTCACCTGTCGGTGTGTGGGGATGCCGCGGGTAGCTCCACGGTGATGCGGAGCCCGCCGGCGGGGCGCGGGGTGAGCGTGAGGGTGCCGTCATGTGCGTGGGTGATGGTTTTGACGATGGCCAGGCCGAGGCCGACGCCCGCGTGGTCGGTGTGGATGCGCTCGGTGCCGCGCTGGAAGGGTTCGGTGAGTGTCGAGGCCAGATCGGGGGTGACCTGCTCGCCGGTGTTTTCGACGGTGAGCACCACCGTCTCGGGGCGGACGCCGGTATGGACCCACACGGCGCCCTGTGCGGGCAGGTTGTGGACGATCGCGTTGTGCACGAGGTTCATGGTCAGTTGCAGCAGGAGCGCCTGCGATCCGCTCGTGGGGGTGATGTCGCCGCTGGTCTCGATGGCCACACCGTGCTTTTCCGCGAGGGGCAGGAGTGTTTCGGTGGCTTCTTCCGCCATGAGGGACAGGTCGACGGGTTGCCGGGTGAAGGACCGCCGGTCGGCGCGGCTGAGCAGGAGCAGTGCCTCGGTGAGGTCGATCGCTCGGGTGTTGACGACGTGGAGGCGGTCGATGACCTCGCCGGTGTCGTGGTCCGGGTCGGTGCGGGCCAGGTCGATGAGTGTCTTCGAGACGGCCAGTGGGGTGCGCAGCTCATGTGAGGCGTTGGCCGCGAATCGCTGCTGTTCGGCGACGTGCGCTTCGAGTTGCGCGAGCATCATGTCGAAGGCGTCGGCGAGTTCGCGGAACTCGTCCTGGCGGCCCGGTAGCCAGATGCGGTGGGAGAGCGATCCGCTCGCGGCCGTGCGGGTGGCTTGGGTGATTCGGTCCAGGGGGGCGAGCATGCGTCCGGCGAGGATCCATCCTCCCAGAAGGCCGAACACCAGGAGGAACACCATTACTGCGGCTGCCGTTGGGGCGAAACCGCGCACGAAGAGGGTGCCCGGAGTCACTCGCACGGCCCCCGACTCGTTGGTTTGCAACCACCCCTGTCGCAGGAGGAACACTCCCACGGCGACGAGCAGCAGGGCACCCGCGAGCATGAGGAATCCGGCGTAGCTGAGGGTGAGTTTGAGGCGGACGCTCAACCCGGGTGCTCTATCCACACTCGCCTCCCTCGTGCCCGGCCGCTGGTGGCGCGTCGATGCGGTAGCCGACGCCCGGCACGGTGGCGATGATCCATGGCTCGCCGAGCCGCTTGCGCAGCGCCGAGACGGTGATGCGTACGGCGTTGGTGAACGGGTCGGCGTTCTCGTCCCACGCGCGTTCCAGGAGTTCTTCGGCGCTGACGACACCGCCTTCGGCGGCGACGAGGACTTCGAGCACGGCGAACTGCTTCCTGGTCAGTGCGACGTAGCGGCCGTCCCGGTAGACCTCTCTGCGGAACGGGTCAAGGCGCAGACCCGCGATCTCTCGTACGGGGGGCCTGCTGTGGGCGCGTCTGCGGTCGAGCGCTCTGAGCCTGAGCGCGAGTTCTTGGAGTTCGAAAGGTTTCGTGAGGTAGTCGTCGGCACCGAGTTCGAACCCGGATGCCTTGTCGTCGAGACGGTCGGCCGCGGTGAGCATGAGGATCGGCATGCCGCTGCCGGAGGCGACGATGCGTTGGGCGATCTCGTCACCGGACGGTCCGGGGATGTCGCGGTCGAGGACGGCGATGTCGTAGGTGTTGACGCTGAGCAGTTCCAGAGCGGTGTCACCGTCACCTGCGATGTCGGCCGCGATCGCCTCCAGGCGCAGGCCGTCGCGGATGGCTTCCGCCAGATATGGCTCGTCCTCGACGATCAGCACACGCATGCCAGCAAGGCTACGAGCCGGCGCATATCGTCGGCGTATCGAAAACCGCATACGTGCCGGTAACACGGCGTCGCCTTGACTGGCGGCATGCATCGAACTTGGCCGCCTCGGCCTCCTCGCCCTCCGCGGCCGACGGTGTCGACCCCACTCAGGACCCGAGGATGCAGCAGTGACCGGCAGTGAACGAGGACAGACGATGACGCAGGGGGACTCGGCGGAGACCGGACAGGAAGGCGCCGGCCGCCGCGACACCGGCTTCGGTATCCGGCGTGCGCGCATCCGCCGGGCGTTTCGCATCGCCACCCGGCCGGGGCCCTGGAGGCGCGGCCTGGTGCTTGCGGTGCTGGCGCTGCTGCTGGGCCTGCTCATGCTGCTGCACGCGCAGATCACGGACCGCTGGGGCCTCGGCAGCCTGGTGGAGACCTTCCTGCCGTGGTTCGGCCTGTTCGTTCCGGTGCTGCTGGCCGGGGCGCTCTGGCGCCGCTCCGCCTCCGTGGTGGCCGCGCTGCTGCTGCCGGTCACGGTGTGGCTGAGCCTCTTCGGCGGACTGCTCGGCGACAGGTCCCACCCGGCCAGCGACCTCACCGTGGCTAGCCACAACGTCGACGCCGACAACCCGGACCCGGCCGGCACCGCCCGTGACCTGGCCGTCTCCAAGGCGGACGTGCTGGCGCTTGAGGAGATCACCCCGCGGGCGAAGCCGCTGTACGAGAAGGGTCTGGCGAAGGCGTACCCGTACCACACGGTGCAGGGCACGGTCGGCCTGTGGAGCAAGCTGCCGCTGTCGGACACCCGGCCGGTCGACATCAAGATGGACTACGGGCCGCTGTCGGACACCAAGCCGGTCGACGTCAAGATGGTCTACACCCGGGCGCTACGCACCACGGTGGCCACGGATCAGGGTCCGCTGGCGGTGTATGTGGCCCACCTGGGCTCCGTACGTGTGTTTCCCAGGAACGGTTTCTGGACGGACAGCCGGGACCGCGGTGCGAAGGCGCTCGCCGAGGCCGTCGCCGCCGAGCCGAACGAGCGGGTGGTGCTGCTCGGCGACCTGAACGGCACCATGGACGACCGCGCGTTCGCCGGCATCACCTCGCAGCTGCACTCGGTCCAGGACGCGGCCGGGGACGGCTTCGGCTTCAGCTGGCCGGCGAAGTTCCCGGTGGCACGGATCGACCAGATCCTGGTCCGCGGTGTGAAGCCGCAGAGTTCGTGGGTGCTGCCGGCCACCGGCAGCGACCACCTGCCGGTGGCGGCCGGAATCAGCTGGTGAACACCGCGCGAAGCCGCCGGATCCGTCCCATCGGGCCCCAGGTCGTCGACGCCTCGTGAAGAGCCGGCCCGGCACATATCGTCGGCGTATCGAAAACCGCATACGTGCCGGCAACACCTCGCCCCCTTGACTGGCGGCATGGCCTACAGCGAACCATGCCGAACAGCGGCCCAGTGCCGGTGGCACCCGGGGTGCATCAGCGCGCCGTCCGAGAACGACGACGTGCGGATGGCGGACCGATGAGCCGAACCGCGCACCACGGAGGGGCCGGGGCCGCGGGCGTGCGGCTGACCGTCGGACCGATCAGCGCCGCCGAGCACCTGGCGTTCGTGCGGGCACAGCGGTCGGTCAGCTTCCTGCAGACCCCGGCATGGGCCCATGTCAAGACCGAGTGGCGCAGCGAGTCCCTCGGCTGGTACGACGGCCGGCACCTGGTCGGCGCCGGGCTCGTCCTGCACCGCCCGGTGCCGCGGTTCGAGCGCTTCACGCTGGCCTATCTGCCCGAGGGCCCGGTCATCGACTGGAGCGGCGAGATCGACGCGTGGCTCGACCCGCTGGCGGCCCACCTCAAGGCACACGGCGCGTTCGCGATCCGGCTCGGCCCGCCGGTGCGCACGAACACCTGGAGCGCCGCACAGGTCAAGGAGGGCATCTCCGACCCGGGCAGCCGGCGGCTCACCGAACTGTCCGGCCAGTGGGCCGACCCGGTCGGCGCCCGCGTGACCAGCCGGCTCAGGGACGCGGGCTGGCTGCCGCAGAGCCCGGAGGACGGCTTCGGGGTCGGGCATCCGCAGTTCAAGTACGAGATTCCGCTGGCCGGCAGGACTGAGGACGACCTGCTCAAGGACATGAACCAGCTCTGGCGCCGCAACATCAAGAAGGCGACCAAGGAGGGAGTCGAGGTCACGGTCGGTGAGGACCTGAAGGCGTTCCACGACCTCTACGTCCACACCGCCGAGCGGGACCGCTTCACGCCCCGGCCGCTGCGCTACTTCGAGACCATGTTCGCGGCGCTCAGCGCCGAGGACCCCGAACGGATCAGGCTCTACCTGGCACGCCACCAGGGCGACCTGGTCGCCGCCACCGTCCTGGTGCGCGTCGGCGCCCACGCGTGGTACGCCTACGGCGCCTCCTCCACCGAGAAGCGCGAGGTGCGCGGGTCCAACGCCTGCCAGTGGGCGATGATCCGCGATGCGCTGGCGGCCGGCTGCGACGTCTATGACCTGCGCGGCATCACCCCCACCCTCGACGCCGACGACCCGCACGTCGGGCTGATCCAGTTCAAGGTCGGCACCGGGGGTCAGGCGGTGCGGTACGTCGGTGAATGGGACCTGCCACTGCGGCCGATGGTCTACCGGGCCTTCGACCTCTACATGAAGCGCCGCGGGCGATGAGCCCGGATCTCCTGCTGGGCGGCGCATGCCTTTTGAGGTCAGCGGACGGTTATATATCGTCGGCATATCGAAAACCGCATACGTGCCGGCAACACCATGCCCCGTTGAATTGACGTATGACCTATAGCGAACCAGCCCGAACAGCGGCCCGCCGCACCCGTTCGCCGGTGACTTCTTCTGCCTCGGCCGTCCCGGCAACGGGAATCACGATCTACGGCTGCGAGCAGGACGAGGCCGTTCTGTTCCGGGAGATGGCACCCCGCTTCGGCGTGATACCAATCATCACCGAGGCGGCGGTGTCCGAAGCCAATATTGAACTGGCCTTCGGGAACCGGTGCGTCAGCGTAAGCCATAAGACCCGGATCGCAAATTCCACTCTTCTCGCACTCGGCCAGGCCGGCATCAGGTATATCTCCACAAGGAGCATCGGTTACAACCACATCGATGTGGAATATGCGGACAGTGTCGGCATTTCCGTCGAAAATGTCTCCTACTCGCCCGACAGCGTGGCCGACTATACGTTGATGTTGATGCTGATGGCGGTGCGGAATGCAAAATCCACTGTCCGCCGCTCGGACATGCACGATTACAGGTTGAACGATGCGCGCGGGAAAGAACTACGCGACCTGACCGTCGGGGTCATCGGAACAGGACGCATCGGCGCAGCAGTAGTGGAACGTCTGCGGGGTTTCGGCTGTCGAATACTGGCCCATGACAATCGCCCCAAGATCGCTGTCGATTACCTTCCCATCGATGATTTGCTGCGGCTGAGCGACATCGTGACGCTCCATGCACCGCTTAACGCGGATACGCACCATCTCCTCAATCGTCAACGTATCGAGCGAATGAAGCACGGCGCGTTCATCATCAATACCGGACGCGGTCCGCTGCTCGACACCGAGGCCCTTGTTCCGGCACTGGAAAGCGGCAGGTTGGGCGGTGCGGCGTTGGATGTCCTCGAAGGAGAGGAAGGAATATTCTACGCCGACTGTAGAAACAAACCCATCGGCAGCAAACCGTTGTTGCGACTGCAAGAGCTGTCGAATGTGTTCATCAGTCCGCACACCGCCTATTACACAGACCACGCCCTGAGCGACACGGTCGAAAACTCCATCACCAACTGCCTGACATTCGAAAGCAGGTACCAGCATGGCTAGGTTGAGGGTCGGGATCATATTCGGGGGCTGTTCCGAAGAACACCCCGTCTCCGTCAAGTCTGCGCAAGAGGTCGCCCGGAACCTCGACATCGAGAAGTATGAACCGTTCTATATCGGGATCACGAAGAGCGGCGCATGGCAGCTCTGTGACGGCCCCGAGCCGAATGGGGAGAACAGCAGTTGCCGTCCGGTCGTGCTGTCGCCGGACAGGAGCGTACACGGATTGCTCGTCCTGGAGCAGGGGCGATACCGCGCGATTCGTTTGGACGTCGTGGTGCCCGTTCTGCACGGCAAACTCGGTGAGGACGGTGCGATGCAGGGCCTGCTGGAGCTATCCGGCATCCCCTACGTGGGCTGCGATGTCCAAAGCTCCGCACTCTGCATGGACAAATCCCTTGCCTACATCGTCGCCAGAAGCGCGGGAATCGCCACGCCGAATTTCCGGACCGTCACGGCGAACGAGAACATCGATCCCGACCGGCTCACCTACCCCGTCTTCGTGAAGCCGGCCCGTTCGGGGTCATCCTTCGGTGTCAGCAAGGTGTCCCGAAAAGAGGAACTGCTGAGCGCGGTGGAAACCGCGAGGCAGTACGACTCGAAGGTGCTGATCGAAGAGGCCGTCGTCGGCCGCGAGATCGGATGCGCCATCCTGGGGAACGATCCGGATGTGGTCGCGGGTGAGGTGGATCAAATCGCTCTCTCGCACGGCTTCTTCCGAATCCATCAGGAGAAAGAGCCTGAAAGCGGCTCCGAAAACTCGACGGCAATCGTTCCCGCCGACATTCCGGCAGAGTCGCGATCGCTCGTCCAGAAGACAGCAATGGCCGTATACCGCGCCTTGGGATGCAGGGGACTCTCCCGGGTTGACATGTTCCTCAAGGGCGATGGAGAAGTAGTCCTCAACGAGGTCAACACGCTGCCCGGTATGACCTCGTACAGCCGTTATCCGAGGATGATGGCGGCCGCAGATCTGCCGCTTGCCGAAGTGATCGACCGGATGGTGTCGCTTGCATTGACGGAGAAAAGCCGATGAAAGAGGATTTCGTCTTCGTGGACGAGCTGGTATCCGGCATACGTTGGGATGCCAAGTACGCCACCTGGGACAACTTCACCGGCAAACCCGTGGACGGGTACCTGGCAAATCGAATCGTCGGCACGAGGGCTTTGTGTGCGGCTCTGGACAGGGCGCAAGAAAAGGCCGAATCCCTCGGCTTCGGCCTGCTTCTCTGGGACGGTTATCGCCCGCAACGCGCCGTGGACTGCTTTCTGCGCTGGTCACAACAGCCGGAGGACGGCCGGACGAAGCCACGGCACTACCCGAACATCGACAGAGCCGAGATGTTCGACAGGGGATACGTGGCCGCCGAGTCGGGCCACAGCCGAGGCAGTACCGTCGACTTGACGCTGTATCACCTGGCTACCGGAGACCTTGCTCCCATGGGCGGTGACCATGACCTGATGGATCCAATCTCACATCATGGGGCAAAAGGGATCACGCAAGTCGAAGCGGCAAACCGTCAATATCTCTGCTCCATCATGGATGCCTGCGGTTTCGGCTCGTACGAGTGCGAGTGGTGGCATTACACACTGAAAGGCGAACCCTACCCGGACACCTATTTCGATTTTCCCATCACATAGTGATGCGTGCCCGTGAGCAGACAGTTGGCCAGAGCGAAGGCAGGGCATACCCGATGTACAGGTGATCCGGCGCGTAACTGGCCTCGCGGATCCGCAGCGCCCGCTCGGCCAAGGGCGCCGCAGCCGCATGATCACCGAGGAGGTGTCGGATGCGCGCCAGGGTGGCCAAGTCCGTGGCGATGGCGGGACTGTCCGCCGGCAGACAGGACAACGCCACCGGGTCGGCCGCGGCCGCAATCAGTGTCTCCGTGCTGCCACGGAACAGGTCCAGCGGGATCGGTTCCGGCGCCAGCAGGGCACACAGCTCCAGTAGCCGCATCGCTTGCGGCCGCTCGGTCTCCAGCTTTCGCACGCTGAGCTGCCACAGGGTCGCGACCACTACCGCCGGCCGGTCCGCCGGCTCGCCCAGCGCGATCATGTCCTCCAGCCGCGACGTCAGCAGAGCCAGGTACTCCTCAGGCGCAGTGTGGTTGTAGTCCATGTACCCGGCCGCCTGCTCCAGCGCCAGCGGCAGGTCACCCAGATGCTCAGCGATCCGGTCCGCCACCACTGTGGTCATGGGGGGCGGTTTTGTGAACTTGCCTGCCAGCAGGTCCGACAGCGACGACCGAGTGAGGACCTTGTTCTCGTCGTAGGCCAGCAGCTGCGCCTGGGTGGGTGATCCCGAGGACATGCGCAAGCGCTGCAACCGGCTGACGAACCAGCTTTGTGGTGAACTCGACCCCATATACCCCGCTTTCCTCGACCCCATACACCCCGCTTTCCCTCGTCTCGCTCTCTGGAATCGTCCGGACTTCGGAGTCCAGAAACGTAGCCCATCCAGCGGGGGAGCCCAGCGGATCCGGGCTCCTCCGAGACCGCCGCACCCGAGCGGCGCCACCCCTCAACGTAGACGGGGGCACCAATGCCGCAGCACGTCCCGGCTATCGAAGGAGAAATGCTCACGTCTTCCCACGCGCCTCGGTCGCCGTTGCAGGCAGTGGCGAACGCATATCCGAGAACCTGAATGACCGGGCGGCGCCACAGGCTGCGCGCCAATCATCCGAACCCAAGGGGATCAAGCATGGAACTCAAGGGAAACCTCGTTCGACTCGCCGGTGCCGGCGCGGCAATCGCATTCGGCTCGACGCTGCTGGTCGGCGGCGCAACCTCGGCGCAGGCGGCGCCGGTGAACTACCAGGTGATCAACGGCAACAGCAGCAACTCCTGCCTCCAGGTGAACATCTCGGGAGGCAAGGGAAACCTAGTCCTCGGCAACTGTGACCGGAGCGCGAAGCAGGTGTGGCAGATCAGCGGCGGCATCTTCAGGAACCCGGCATCAGGCCACTGCCTCGACGGAAACGGCGCGGATGTCTACACATACCCGTGCAACGGTGGCGCGTATCAGAAGTGGACGACCACGTCCGGCAGTCCGAAGTCCATCAGGCACAACCAGAGCGGCAAGTACTTGGACGCGAACGGAACGGTCGGGGCCCAGGTCGTCTTCCAGCCCACCATCGGAACGGCATCCCGCTGGGTGATCGACCCGGTGTGATGAATCGGCTGACCCCATGAGTGCGGCGGGCCGTCCCCTCTGGCGGCCCGCCGTCCCGGAAGAAAACGGTGCCTTCGGTCGACACGGCCGGGATCCTCGGGCCACACTTGACGCCGTGCTTCACCAGGCCCGTGCGGGGTGTGCGCGGAGTTCGGCGACCTGGCCAAGGCCGTATCCGGCACGGTCCGCCGGATCGAACCGCGCGAGGCCACGCCCGCGGGCTCGGCCGACGAGTACCGCGAGGAGGACGTCCGGTGAGCGAGTGGTCCTACGCGCACGGCACGAGCGGCACCGCGCTGCTCGGCGACACCATCGGCGCTGATCTGGACCGGGCGGTCGCCGCGTTCGGGGACCGCGAGGCGCTGGTCGACGTGCCGTCCGGGCGCCGCTGGACGTACAACGAATTCGCCGCCGACGTCGACGCACTGGGCTGCGCGCTGCTGGCGAGCGGCGTCGCCAAGGGCGACCGGGTGGGCATCTGGGCGGTCAACTGCGCCGAGTGGGTGCTGGTCCAGTACGCCACCGCCCGGATCGGCGCGATCATGGTGAACATCAACCCCGCCTATCGCACGCACGAGGTCGGGTACGTGCTGCAACAGGCCGGCGTCTCCCTGCTGTTCGCGTCTCTGCGGCACAAGACCAGCGACTACCGGGCCATGGTCGAGGACGTGCGCGGCGCCTGCCCCGAGCTGCGGGAGACCGTCTACATCGGCGACCCGAGCTGGGCGGCGTTCACCGCGCGCGCGGGAGCCGGTCAGCGCGCCGAACTGGCCGCCCGTGCAGCCGAGTTGTCCTGCGACGACGCCATCAACATCCAGTACACCTCGGGCACCACGGGCTTTCCGAAGGGCGCCACGCTCTCCCACCACAACATCCTCAACAACGGTTATTTCGTGGGCGAGTCGATCGCCTACGACGAGCAGGACCGGATCTGCATCCCGGTCCCCTACTACCACTGCTTCGGCATGGTGATGGGCAATCTGGCGGCCACCTCGCACGGGGCGTGCATGGTCATCCCGGCGCCGTCCTTCGACCCGGCGGCGACGCTGACCGCGGTCCAGGACGAGCGGTGCACCTCGCTGTACGGGGTGCCGACCATGTTCATCGCGGAACTGAACCTGCCCGACTTCGCCGGGTACGACCTGTCCACGCTGCGCACCGGCATCATGGCGGGCTCGCCCTGCCCGGTCGAGGTGATGCGGCGGGTGGTCTCCGAGATGCACATGGCGGAGGTCTCCATCTGCTACGGCATGACCGAGACTTCCCCGGTCTCCCTGCAGACCCGGATCGACGACGACCTGGAGCACCGCACGGGCACGGTCGGCCGGGTGCTGCCGCACCTGGAGGTGAAGGTCGTGGACCCGGTGACCGGCGTGACCCGGCCGCGCGGCGCGGCGGGCGAACTGTGCACGCGTGGCTACAGCGTGATGCTCGGCTACTGGAACGAACCCGAGCGGACCGCCGAGGTCGTCGACGCGGGCCGCTGGATGCACACCGGGGATCTCGCGGTGATGCGGGAGGACGGGTACGTCGAGATCGTCGGGCGGATCAAGGACATGATCATCCGGGGCGGCGAGAACGTCTACCCGCGCGAGATCGAGGAGTTCCTGTACGCCCACCCGCAGATCAAGGACGTCCAGGTCATCGGGGTGCCGCACGAGAAGTACGGCGAGGAGGTGCTGGCCTGCGTGGTCCCGCGGGACCCGGCCGGGCCGCCGAGCCTGGCGGATCTGCGGGCCTTCTGCGAGGGCCGGCTCGCGCACTACAAGATCCCGAGCCGGGTGGAGATCCTCGATGCCTTTCCGATGACGGTGTCGGGGAAGGTGCGGAAGGTTGAGTTGCGGGAGATGTTCGGCAGCGCGTGGCGCTCCGCTGGGTGAGGCCGGGTGGGTCGTCGTTTGCCTGTGGGTGCGTTGGGGCTGTGGGGCGGGGTGGTGGGGTTGTCTGTCGGGTGCGGGTTCGTTTGGGCTGGGCGCGCAGTTCCCCGCGCCCCTTTGGGGCGCTGGTCTAGCTGTTGTCTGTTGGGGGCAGGTTGGTGGCGGAAGGGTTGACGGGGTGGGGGGTGCCTGTGGGGGGTAGGACGAACAGGGGGATGCCGAGGGTGTCGGCGCGGTCGCGGGCCTCGGCGGTGTAGCCGGTCAGGGAGAAGTAGACGCACTCCGCCGACTCCGCCATGGCGGTCAGCCACAGGCACTCGACGGCGCGCAGGGAGACCGGTCCGGCCGTCGGGTCGACCTGGGCCAGCAGGCCGCGTGCGGTGAGCCCGATGCCCGACGGCGGTCGCTGGCCGGCGCGGCGGATGTCCCGGTAGCCCAGCCAGCGCAGATAGAGCACGGCGTTGGTGACCGCGTCGCGCGCGGTGCGGATGGTCATGGCCCGGAAGGCCGCCCGGGGCCCGGGACCGGCCGCCGCCGGACCGCCCGCCGCCGGGATCCGCAGCACCGCCCCGCACGGGCACCCCAGTTCCGGTTGCGGCCACTGGTTGGCGCGCCCGCAGGCCGGGCAGCGCACGGTGATCCAGTCGTCGTCCCAGGCCCGGTGTGCGATCACCGTCGGTGCGCCGTCCGGATCCAGCGCGGGGGCGACCGGGGCGCCACAGGTGCAGGGGTACGGCGGGGCGACGTAGATGTGCTCGCGCCGGCAGGCCGGGCAGCGCACCGGCAGGCTCTCGGGCATGACCCTCTCCCACCTTCTCCAAGGCGTCGTGTCGAGGCAGCCGTCCCATCCTGCTCCCGCCGGGCCCGCGTTGTCCGTCGCTTGACGACCTTTGACCCCCCGCCTACATTGATTTCAGATCGTAGAATTTATTTTCCGTCATTCGGAAGAAAGTGAGTGCGCTCGCCGGGGGCGCGACGGGAGTACGCATCCGACAGCCGAAGCAGGAGTACTCGATGGCTCGTATGACCGCTGCCCGCGCGGCAGTTGAGGTCCTCAAGCGCGAGGGCGTCACCGACGCCTTCGGCGTGCCGGGCGCGGCGATCAACCCCTTCTACGCGGCGCTGAAGTCCGCGGGCGGCATCGCCCACACCCTCGCCCGCCATGTCGAGGGCGCCTCGCACATGGCCGAGGGATACACCCGCACCAACGCCGGCAACATCGGTGTCTGCATCGGCACTTCGGGCCCGGCCGGCACCGACATGATCACCGGCCTGTACTCGGCCATCGGCGACTCGGTCCCGATCCTGTGCATCACCGGCCAGGCCCCGACCGCGGTGATCCACAAGGAGGACTTCCAGGCCGTCGACATCGCCTCGATCGCCGGGCCGGTCACCAAGATGGCCGTCACGGTGCCGGCGGCCGCCCAGGTCCCGGGCGTCTTCCAGCAGGCCTTCCACCTGATGCGTTCCGGCCGCCCCGGCCCGGTCCTGATCGATCTGCCGGTCGATGTCCAGCTCACCGAGATCGAGTTCGACCCGGAGACGTACGAGCCGCTGCCGGTCTACAAACCGGCCGCGACCCGCGCCCAGATCGAGAGGGCCCTCGCGCTGCTCAACGAGTCCGAGCGGCCCCTGATCGTCGCCGGCGGCGGTGTCATCACCGCGGACGCCTGCGAACTCCTCGTCGAATTCGCCGAGTTGACCGGCATCCCGGTGGTGCCCACGCTCATGGGCTGGGGCGTCATCCCCGACGACCACGAGCTGAACGCCGGCATGGTCGGCCTCCAGACCTCACACCGCTACGGCAACGCGACCTTCCTGGAGTCGGACTTCGTCCTCGGCATCGGCAACCGGTGGGCCAACCGTCACACCGGAAAGCTGGACGTCTACACGGCCGGGCGGAGGTTCGTCCACGTCGACATCGAACCCACCCAGCTCGGCAGGATCTTCGCACCGGACTACGGCATCGCCTCCGACGCGAAGGCGGCCCTCACCCTGTTCGTGGAGGTCGCCGGGGAGCTGAAGGCGGCCGGCCGGCTGCCCGACCGCTCCGACTGGGCCGCCGCCGCGCAGGAGAGGCGGGCCAGGCTCCAGCGCCGTACGCACTTCGACGACATCCCGATCAAACCGCAGCGCGTCTACGAGGAGATGAACAGGGCCTTCGGGCCGGAGACCCGGTACGTCTCCACGATCGGCCTCTCGCAGATCGCCGGCGCCCAGATGCTGCATGTGTTCCGGCCGCGGCACTGGATCAACTGCGGTCAGGCGGGCCCGCTGGGCTGGACGGTGCCGGCGGCGCTCGGCGTCGCGCGGGCCGACCCGGAGGCGTGCGTCGTCGCCCTCTCCGGGGACTATGACTTCCAGTTCATGATCGAGGAACTGGCCGTCGGTGCCCAGCACAAGATCCCGTACGTTCATGTCCTGGTGAACAACTCCTACCTGGGACTGATCCGCCAGGCGCAGCGCGCGTTCGACATCGACTTCGAGGTCAGGCTGGAGTTCGAGAACATCAACTCGCCCGAGTTGGGAGTCTACGGCGTCGACCACGTCAAGGTCGCCGAGGGCCTGGGCTGCAAGGCGATCCGGGTCACCGACCCGAACGAGCTGGGTGCGGCGTTCGAGTCGGCCAAGAAGCTCGCCGCCGAGCACCGGGTGCCGGTTGTGGTCGAGGCGATCCTGGAGCGCGTCACCAACATCTCCATGTCGGTCACCAACGACATCGGCGACGTCGTCGAGTTCGAGGAGATCGCTACCGAGCCGGGGCATGCGCCTACGTCTATCCGGACGCTGAAGGTGTGACGGGCGCGGTGCGGCTTCGGCGGGGGCGGCTACTCACCGTTGTGTCGTAGGCGGTTGCCGGGTGCGGGTGTGTTGTGGCTGGGCGCGCAGTTCCCCGCGCCCCTTTGGGGTGGTGTCCTCGCGTTGAATCCTTGGCGTCGTGCGGCTTTGGCGGGGGCGGCTGTTCACCGTTGTGTCGTAGGCGGTTGCCGGGTGCGGGTGTGTTGTGGCTGGGCGCGCAGTTCCCCGCGCCCCTTTGGGGTGGCCCGACTGCCCGTGCCGCAGCGGGCTTCTGCTGTGGGGTCATGCTGAGCCGCAGCTGAAGCCGCCTCCGCCGCTGCCCCAGGACTGGCGCAGCTCGCGTTCTGTGGTGCCGGCACGGCCGACTAGGCCCGCCTCCCGTGCGAACCGGGGCGCCAGCTTGGTCAGGGCCGCGTCGCCGTGCACCGCGACCAGCAGCAGCTTGTCCTCGGCCGACAGGCCCGACCTGCGGGTCGGCAGGGGGTGCCGGGCGCGCAGCTCCTTCATCAGGCGGCGCGCGGCGCGGGTGCGACCGGGCGGGAAGGCCCGGAGGAGACCGGCGGCGGTGAGGTCACCGCCCAACTCGGTCAGGGCCGTGCGCACCCCCTGCCGGTCCAGCAACTGCCGTATGCCCGCGGGCCGGTACAGCGCGGCGTGCACCGCTTTGGTGAGCGGCACCGTGATCCGGCCGTCGGCCGTCCCCGACGCCTGCATGGTGCCGGCCCGGCCCGCGCCGACCGCGCCCCGCAGATGCAGATCGAGCACGGCGACCGTCACGGCGGCTCGGCGTCCGCCGCGTATCCGTGCGATCTCGTGCGGCTCCGGCGTCGTCGTGGTGTTCCTGTCCATCGCACCCCCCGTGCGGGCGGGCCCGCCGCCCCCGTGCCGGCGGGCCCCGCGTGCCTGGAAGGTGCCCGCAGGCGGGGGTGGTCGAAGCATCGTGCGGCGCTGTTCAGAGGTTGATTTGAGGTTGGCGTAGCCCGGGTACGCCGGGGGCGGTAGGTGCCGCGCCGTCCCGGGTGCTGCGTGCCGCCGGGTTACGGCTCGGGCTCCGACAGCCCCGGCCAGTCCTCCGGTCCGCCGCCCAGCCACTCGACGAGGTTGCTGTCCTCGACCTCGATCCGGTCCAGGTCGGCCATGCGCAGGATCTCGATCACGTCGTCCAGGTGCGAGGCGACACCCAGCGTCACCTCGTCCTCGGTGACCCGCCGGGAGCCGTCCAGCGCCGGAGGGTGCACCACGATGCGCGGATGCTCGGTCGGTGGTTGCGTCATGACTTCAGCCTCCTGCGCGCCGACCGGATCCGCACCCCCGAGCACCCCGCCCCACCGACGGCGCGCGGCCGGACGCGACAGGACAGGGGCCGGCGGCGCCCCCGGAGGCGGGGATCCGGCTCAGAGCCGGGCGCCCGACAGTCGCTCCACGCCCCGCAGCAGGGCCGAGTGGTCCAGGCCGCCGTCGCCCTGGGCGCGCAGGCCGGCGACGAGTTGGGCGACCACGGCGCCGACCGGCAGGACCGCGCCGACGGCTCGGGCCGCGTCCGTGACGATGCCCATGTCCTTGTGGTGCAGATCGATGCGGAAGCCCGGCTTGAAGTCGCGGTTCAGGAAGGCGTCCTTCTTGCGTGCCAGCACGGTGGAGCCCGCGAGCCCGCCGCCCAGGACGTCCAGCGCGGCCCCGAGGTCCACGCCCGACTTCTCCAGGAAGACGACGGCCTCGGCGCACGCCTCGATGTTCACGGCGACTATCAGCTGGTTGGCGGCCTTCACGGTCTGGCCCGAGCCGTGCGGGCCGCACCGCACGATGGTCCGGCCCAGCGCTTCGAAGACCGGCTTGGCGGCCTCGAAGTCCGCCTGCTCGCCGCCGACCATGATGGACAGCACGGCCTCGACCGCGCCGGCCTCGCCGCCGGAGACCGGGGCGTCCAGGACGCGGATGCCCCGGTCCCGCGCCGCCTTCGCCAGGTCGATCGAGGTCTGCGGGGTGATCGAGGACATGTCGATCAGGAGTGTGCCCGGCCGCGCGTTCTCCAGGATGCCGTCCGGGCCGTAGGCGACCGCCTCGACCTGCGGGGAGGCGGGCACCATCGTGATGACCACGTCCGCGTCCCGCACCGCCTCCGCGACCGAGCGGGCCGCGGTGCCGCCGGCGGCGGCGAGCCGGTCCAGCTTCTCCGGCTCCAGCGTGTAGCCGGTGACCCGGTACCCCGCCTTGAGCAGGTTCTCGGACATGGGCGACCCCATGATGCCGAGGCCGATCCAGGCGACCGCCGGACGGGCGGAGGCCGCACGGGTGGACTCTGCACGGGCGGCGGGGGCGGAATCCGCAAGGGTGCTCATGGTGAGGGTGCCTCTCTGACGGCGGTGCGTGTCGGGGGTTCAGCGCGCTGCGCGCGGGAGCCACTCGAACGCCTCGGCGCTCGGGCGGTCGCCCGGCTTGTACTCCAGGCCGACCCGGCCCTCGTAGCCGGCCTTCCCCAGCTGGTCGAGGAGGTCCGCCAGGGGGAGCGAGCCGGTGCCCGGGGCGCCGCGGCCCGGGTTGTCGGCGATCTGCACATGGCCGGTCCGTGCCGTGTAGCGCTCGATGACAGCGGGCAGGTCCTCGCCGTTCATGGACAGGTGGTACAGGTCCATGAGGAACCGGGCGTTGCCGAGGCCCGTCGCCGCGTTGACCCGGTCGACGACGTCGACCGCGGCCGGCGCCGAGACCAGTGGATACCGCGGCGACTCGGTCCGGTTCAGCGCCTCGATCAGCAGGATCGCGCCGATCCGGTCGGCCGCGCGGGCCGCGAGCGCCAGGTTCTCCAGGGCCAGTGCGTCCTGCTCGGCCGGGTCCACGCCCGCGATCCGGTTGCCGTACAGGGCGTTGAGCGCCGTGCAGCCCAGGGACGCGGCGAAACCGGCGGCCACGTCGATGTTGGCGCGGAACCTGTCGGACTCCTCGCCGGGGACGGACAGCGCGCCGCGGTCGGGTCCGGGGAGCCGGCCGGCGTAGAAGTTCAGGCCGGTGAGCCGGACACCCGCGTCCTCGATCGCCTTGCGCAGCCCGTCGAGCGCGGCGGGCCCGGGGGTGGCGGAGTCGACCCAGGGCCACCACAGCTCGACCTCGCAGAAGCCGGCCGCGGCGGCGGCCGTGGGACGCTCCAGGAGCGGGAGGTCCGTGAAGAGGATCGACAGGTTGACGGTGAAGCGCTGGTCTGCGAATCCCATCGGGGCCGCGCCACCTTCCCTTGATTTCATATTGCGGAAGTTTATTTCTTCTTTATGGAAGGCTGCTCCCCGTGGTGGGTGCTTGTCAAGGCCGGGGGCCGTCGGTCCGGGTGTCCGTTAGGGTCGTCCCACAGGGACGGGGCGAGCGATGCCATGGGGGCACAGTGCGATTGCGAGTCGAGTTCACGACGGAACCCTTCGACCTCGACGAGGTCCCGGCGCACGCGGTCGTGGCCCGCGAGGTCATCGAGACGGCCGAACTGGACGCGGTGGACGTCGGCCCGTTCGGCAACACGGCGGAGGGTGCGGCCGACGCCGTGCTCGGTGCCGTGGACGCCCTGCTGCGCAAGTCGCTCGACGCCGGTGCCACGCGGATCTCGCTCCAGGTCAACGTGATGAGGGAGGGCGGCAATTGACCGGGGACGACCCGTTCGTCGCGGCGGTGAAGCCGCTGGTCGACGCCATGGGCGGGCAGATGGTGCCGCCGGACCTGGCGGGTCCCGACGACGTCGTGCTCTCCTGGCAGGGCGTGGACGTGGTGGCCGTACGCCTGCCGCAGCTCGCCGACTCCCTGGATCACATTCTCGCCGCGATGGAACGCAAGCAGGGCAGGCCGCTGGCCGACCTGGACCGCAAGGCCAAGCAGGAGGTCGTACGGGTACTGGAGGCGCGCGGCGCCTTCTCGGTGCGGCACGGGGTGGAGACCGTCGCCGGCGCCCTGGGCGTCAGCCGCTTCACCGTCTACAACTACCTCAATCGCGAGAAAAATACCTGATCAGGGCCTTGATCCAGGCCGCGGGCCGGGTTCCGGCCGCGGGAAGCGGGGCGGCCCCCGTCCGGTGATCGGGAGGTGACTCTTCGTCCCTCCGAATTTTCAACAAAGTGTTGACGCGGTGTGGCGCAGGGCGTTAGCTGGCCGCAGCCCGATCCGCACGAAGGCCGCTCGCGGCCCACGGAGGCTCCCGTGACGTCGACCGACACGCCCCCGGGTCTGGCCCGGTTCAACATCCTGGAGGAGCGCACGGCCCGCGCCGCCCTGCACGAGGTGTGCGCCAGCGAGGCATGGGTCGGACAACTGCTCGCCCACCGGCCCTACGCCACCGTCGACGACCTCCGCGCCGCCGGCGACGCCGCCACGGCCGCGCTGAGCGCCGGGGATCTGGCGGAGGCGATGGCCGGGCACCCGCCGATCGGCCGGCCCACGCCGGGCGATGCGACCTCCGTCCGGGAGCAGCGCGCCATGGCGGGCGCCGCCGCGGAACTGAAGGCCGAGATGTTCGAACTGAACCTGGCCTACCAGGACCGGTTCGGCCATGTGTTCCTCATCTGCGCCACGGGGAAGACGGCCGAACAGATGAGGGACGCGGTCAAGGAGCGGATCGGCAACACGCCCGAGCAGGAGCGTGAGATCGTCCGCACCGAACTGGGAAAGATCAACCGCATCCGACTGTCCCGACTCGTCGAAGAGGACGCCTGAGCATGACCACGAGCACCGCCGCCGCACCGCGAGGCCCGGTGTCCACACACATTCTGGACACCGGCATCGGCCGCCCCGCCGAGGGCGTCGCCGTCCGGCTGGCCGCCCGCGCCGGACGCCACGCGGACTGGCGGCCGCTCGGCGGCTCCGTGACCGACGCGGCCGGCCGGTGCAGGGACCTGCCGGCGCTGCCGGAGGGAACCACCCATGTACGGCTCGACTTCGAGGTCGAGGCGTACTTCGAAAACAGCGCGAACAGCGCGAACAGCGCGAAGAAGCAAGCCGATGCGCAGCAGGACGCCCCCGCGAATCGGGACGGCGGAGCCGGTGTGTTCTTCCCGGAGGTGGCGATCACCTTCGCCGTGCAGCCCGGGGAGCACTACCACGTACCGCTGCTGCTCGCCCCGTTCGGCTACTCCGTTTACCGAGGGAGCTAGCACAGATGCCCATCCTTGGACAGAACCAGTACGGCAAGGCCGAGAACCGGGTCGTACGCGTCACGCGGGACGGCGCGACGCACCACATCAAGGACCTCAACGTGTCGGTGTCGCTGAGCGGCGACATGGACGAGGTCCACTACTCCGGCTCCAACGCCAACGTCCTGCCGACCGACACCACCAAGAACACGGTGTACGCGTTCGCCAAGGAGTACGGCATCGACTCCGCCGAGCAGTTCGGCATCCGCCTCGCCCGGCACTTCGTGACCTCGCAGGAGCCGATCCACCGGGCCCGCGTCCGCATCGAGGAGTACGCCTGGGAGCGCATCGAGCACTCCGGGAAGGGCGCGCACTCGTTCGTCCGCACCGGCCAGGAGACCCGGCTGACCCAGATCACCTACGACGGCTCCCGCTGGGAGGTCGTCTCCGGTCTGAAGGACCTGACGGTGATGAACTCGACCGACTCCGAGTTCTGGGGCTACGTCAAGGACAAGTACACGACGCTCCCGGAGGCCTACGACCGCATCCTGGCCACCGAGGTCCGCGGGCGCTGGCGGTTCAACTGGAGCCACGACGACCAGGAGACGCCCGACTGGGAGACCTCCTACCGGGAGACGAGGAAACACCTGCTCCAGGCCTTCGCCGAGACCTACTCCCGCTCCCTGCAACAGACGCTGTACCAGATGGGCGCCCGCATCATCGACCACCGCGGCGAGATCGACGAGGTCCGCTTCTCGCTCCCCAACAAGCACCACTTCCTGGTCGACCTGGAGCCGTTCGGGCTGAAGAACGACACCGCCGACGGAGCCGACGGAGCCGTTTACTTCGCCGCCGACCGCCCGTACGGCCTGATCGAGGCCACCGTGCTGCGGGACGGGTGCGAGGCGCGGATCCCGGTGGACCTCACCAACCTGTGACGCGACTGAGAGGACGAAGCATGGCATCCGGGCGCATCGTCATCGAGAACGCCGCGATCGCGACCGTCGACGCGCACGACACCGAGTACGCGGACGGGCACGTGGTCATCGCCGGCCACCGTATCGAGGCGGTCGGCGCGGGCCGGGCCCCCGAGGGCCTGCCGGACGTGGTGCGCCGCATCGACGCCGGCGGCCACCTCGTGACCCCGGGCCTGGTCAACACCCACCACCACTTCTACCAGTGGATCACCCGCGGCCTGGCCACGGACCACAACCTGTTCGACTGGCTGGTCGCGCTGTACCCGACCTGGGCGCGCATCGACGAGCCGATGGTGTACGCGGCGGCCCAGGGCTCGCTGGCGATGATGGCCCGCGGCGGTGTGACCACCGCGATGGACCACCACTACGTCTACCCGCAGGGCTCCGGCGACCTGTCCGGGGCGATCATCCGTGCCGCCCGCGAGACGGGCGTCCGGTTCACCCTCGCCCGCGGCTCGATGGACCGCGGCCAGAAGGACGGCGGGCTGCCGCCGGACTTCGCCGTCGAGACCCTCCAGGACGCCCTCACCGCGACCGAGGAGACCGTCCGCCTGCACCACGACGCCTCCTTCGACGCCATGACCCAGGTCGCCGTCGCGCCCTGCTCGCCCTTCTCCGTCTCCACCGAACTCCTCAAGCAGGGCGCCGAACTGGCCCGCCGGCTCGGCGTGCGCCTGCACACCCACGGCTCGGAGACGGTCGAGGAGGAGAAGTTCTGCCACGAACAGTTCGGCATGGGCCCGACCGACTACCTGGAGTCCACGGGCTGGCTCGGCGAGGACGTGTGGATGGCGCACTGCGTCCACATGAACGACTCCGACATCGCGGCCTTCGCCCGGACACGGACCGGCGTCGCGCACTGCCCGTCCTCCAACGCCCGCCTCGCCGCCGGCATCGCCCGCGTCCCCGACCTGCTCGCCGCCGGCGTCCCGGTCGGCCTCGGTGTCGACGGTACGGCCTCCAACGAGTCCGGCGAACTCCACACCGAGCTGCGCAACGCCCTGCTGATCAACCGCCTCGGCGTCCATCGCGAGGCCGCGCTGAACGCCCGCCAGGCGCTGCGGCTCGGTACGTACGGCGGCGCCCAGGTGCTGGGCCGCGCCGACCAGATCGGCTCGCTGGAGCCGGGCAGGCTGGCCGACCTGGTGCTGTGGAGGATGGACACCCTCGCCCACGCCTCCATCGCCGACCCGGTGACCGCGCTGGTCTTCGGCGCGGCGGCCCCGGTCACCGCCTCCTTCGTGAACGGCCGGCAGATCGTGCAGAACGGGCGGCTGCTGCATGTCGACGAGGATGCCGTCGCCCGGTCCACCCGGGCCGAGGCCCGGCGCCTGGCACGGCTTGCCGCGCAGGGCTGACCGGGCGAAGCGCCGGCCGGGAGGGACGGCTCCCGGCCGGCCGTCGTGGACCCCGGCGGCAGCCTACCCGGCGGACGGGCTGCTCGCGGAGCGGCAGCGGCAGGCCCGCCGGGTACGCGGCGAGCCGTCCTCGGGGTACACGGCCGAACCCGCGCGCCCGGACATCTCGACGCGGCCGCGTCGCCGCGGTCCTGCTCTTGACAGGGTCGCCGGGAAATGGAGCGTGCAGATCCTCGTCGCGGCGGCGCACGGGCCCATCCGGTTCACTGAACTGGAACGCTCCATCGAAGGCATCAGCCGCCGCATGCTCACCCTCACCCTGCGCAACCTGGAGCGCGACGGCCTGGTCACCCGGACCGTGCATCCGACGGTGCCGCCAAAGGTGGAGTACCGACTGACGCCGGTCGCCCGCGAGTTGCACGAGACGCTGCAACAGCTGACGGACTGGGCCGAGCGCCACCGCGGCCACATCGCGCAGGCGCGGGCGGCCTACGACGCCGAGCACCGACCGGAACTGCTCGACGCGTAGGCCGCGCACGGGCCCGCCGCGCGGCGTGAGTTCGCTACAGTCCGAGTGGGCCGAGGTCCGTCGCCAGCTCCTTGAAGACCTCCCGTGGATCGGCGACCAGCTTCCGCAGCTTCAGGTCGAGGATCCCGCCGACCGCGCTGATCTCGGCGGCCACGGTGCCGTCGGTCTTGCGTATCGTCTGCAGGATCCGGAACGTCTTGCCACCGCTCCACTCGAACGCGCAGGTCACATCGACCTCGTCACCGGCGAGCAGCTCGCGCAGATAGCGGATTCTGGTCTCCAGCGCGACCGGGCCCACGCCCTGTCCGACGAGCCGGGTCTGGCTGACCCCGACCGCCTGGAGCAGCGACCAGCGGGCGTGCTCCGCGTAGTTGAGGTACACCGCCTGATTGAGGTGTCCTTGGACATCCGTCTCGTATCCGCGGACGGTCACCCGGACGGAAAACGGCTCGCTCACGGTTGGCCTCTCTCGTGTATGACGCCCTGATGTCTCCGATCCTGGCACGCCCGCCTCACACCCGGCGCGGCGAGGCCAGTACATAGCGCTCACGCGTCCGCGGCTGCGTGTACTCGCCGGCCTGCCAGCCCGCTCCCTCCAACGTGGCCGCGTAGGCCCGCAGTGCCCCGGCGTCCGGCGCGTACACCGCGACCGCCTCCGGCTGCGGGGTCGCCCGCACCCGGTACCCATGGGTGTCCGGCCCGGCCGGGCGGTGGCCGGCCGCCTCAAGGGCGAGCGCGGCGGCCCGCACCAGATGGGCGCGTTCCCAGCCGCAGGGCCGGTCGGCGGCCCCGTCGGGGTTGGTCATCCGGCGCAGTTCCAGCAGGCCCTGCCAGGCGCTGTGCACCTCGCGCGCCCGCGCGGGTCCGGACGCAGCGCCGGCCTCTTCCGCGCCGCCGACGCGGGTCGCGAAGACCCCGCCGTCCGCGGCGGGCGCGCCGGCCGGCGCGGTGGGCCCGGCGGGGGCGGGGGCCGCTGCGGACGGGCCCGCGGCCGCCGCGGCCGTCTCGCGCAGGCGGTGCCCCGCGGGGGTGAGGAAGTGGTCGTGCGGCGGACGCGGATGCCGGAAGGCGAGCCCCCGCTGGACCAGCGCGGCGAGCTGCGCCTCCGTGCCCCGCAGCCGCCCGGTGACCGGGTCGGCGGCGTCGATCACGCGCCGTTGCGCGGCGGTCGGCGGTCGGGTCACGGCCTGCTCCTCCCCGGTGGTCGTAGGCTGCGAAGAGCCGGTGGCCGGCTCCTTCGCAGCCTACGGCCCGGGTACGACAGCGGGCCTGCCGCGGGCGCCGGGCCCGCACCGCCCGGTGTCGGGTGTCAGGGGTCCGGCCGCAGGTTCCAGCCCGCGACGACCGGCCGGTCGTGCTCGGTGCCCAGCCGGCACAGCGTCCCCGTGGCCAGCAGGAACAGCGCCCCGTGCGGGGCCGGAAGGCCGAGCCGGCGCGCGGTGAGGACCCGCAGGAAATGCCCGTGCGCGACGAGGAGCACGCCCTCGGCGCCGGCGAGCGCGGCGTCCACCTTGGCCAGCACCCGGTCGGCCCGCTCGCCGACCTGCCGCGGGCTCTCCCCGGGGTGGTCCGGCGGGCCCGGCGCCACCCCGTCCGTGAACAGGAACCAGCCGGGCCGGGTGCGGTGGATGTCCGCGGTGGTGACCCCCTCGTAGCCCCCGTAGTCCCATTCGTGCAGGTCGGCGTCGACGCGTGCGTCGCCCACGCCGATCAGCTCGGCGGTCTCCCGGGCCCGTTGCAGGGGGCTGACGAAGGCCGCGCCGATCCGCTGCGAGCGCACCAGCGGGACCAGTCTGCGCGCCTCGTTGCGGCCGTGCTCGGTCAGCGGCACGTCCGTCCAGCCGGTGTGCCGTCCGGACCGTGACCACTCGGTCTCACCGTGCCGGACGAGAAAGAGGTCACCCACCTGCCCACCTTTCCCGCGCGTCTTCTCGCACCGTGGCACGGGAGGCCGGCGGCCGCAGGCGCAACTGGTCCGTACGGCGCTCGGGCGGCACCCGCGGGCGTGGGCGGTCACTGCCGGTAGCCGCCGAGGAAGCGCCCGATCCGCCCGATCGCCGCCTCCAGGTCGTCCGCGTGCGGCAGAGTGAGGATCCGGAAGTGGTCCGTGGTCGGCCAGTTGAACCCGGTGCCCTGGACGACCTGGATCTTCTCGCGGAGCAGCAGGTCGAGGACGAACTTCTCGTCGTCGTGGATCCGGTGCACCTTGGGGTCGAGGCGCGGGAAGGCGTACAGCGCGCCCCTGGGTTTTACACAGGACACGCCCGGGATCTCGTTGAGCCGTTCCCAGGCCACGTCCCGCTGCTCCCGCAGTCTGCCGCCGGGTGCGGTCAGTTCGCGGATGGACTGGCGGCCGCCGAGGGCGGCCTGGATCGCGTACTGGGCGGGCGCGTTGGCGCACAGCCGCATGGAGGCCAGCATCGTCAGGCCCTCCAGATAGTCCTTCGCGTGCTGCTTCGGGCCGGTGACCACCAGCCAGCCCGAGCGGAAGCCGGCCACCCGGTACGTCTTCGACAGCCCGCAGAAGGTGAGGACGACCAGGTCGGGGGCGAGCGCGGCGGTGGAGTGGTGGACGGCGTCGTCGTAGAGGATCTGGTCGTAGATCTCGTCGGCGAAGACCATCAGGCCGTGGCGGCGGGCGAGGTCGAGGATGCCCTCAAGGATCTCCTTGGGGTAGACGGCCCCGGTCGGGTTGTTGGGGTTGATGACGACCACGGCCTTGGTGCGGTCCGTGATCTTGGAGGCCATGTCGGCCAGGTCCGGGTACCACTCCGCCTGCTCGTCGCACAGGTAGTGGACCGGTGTGCCGCCCGACAGGGTGGTCACCGCCGTCCACAGCGGGAAGTCCGGTGCCGGTACCAGGATCTCGTCGCCGTCCTCCACCAGTGCCTGGACGGCCATCGACACCAGTTCGGAGACGCCGTTGCCGAGGAAGACGTCGTCGACGCCGACCGCGAGGCCCTGGTTCTGGTAGCGCTGGGCGACCGCCCGGCGGGCGGAGAGGATGCCGCGCGAGTCCGTGTAGCCGTGCGCCTGCGGCAGCATCCGGATCATGTCCTGGAGGATTTCCTCCGGTGCCTCGAAGCCGAACAGCGCGGGGTTGCCGGTGTTCAGGCGCAGCACGCTGTGACCCGCCTCCTCCAGCGCGTTGGCGTGCTCGATCACCGGGCCGCGGATCTCGTAACAGACCTCGCTGAGCTTGTTCGACTGCCGGAACTCCATGCGCCGCTTCCCCTCAGATAACTGGTGTTGCTTGGTTTTACCAAGTGAGAGCTTGGAAAGTCCAACAACATGTCTAGACTGCGTCGCATGTCACCTCGCCGAAGCTACGACCAGTACTGTTCCGCCGCCCGCGCGCTCGACCTCGTCGGCGACCGCTGGACCCTGCTGATCGTCCGGGAGCTGCTGGCCGGCCCGCGCCGCTACACGGACCTGCACGCCGATCTGCCGGGGGTGAGCACGGACGTACTCGCCTCACGGCTGAAGGACATGGAGCGGGACGGGCTCACCACCCGCCGCAGACTGCCCCCGCCCGGCGCCGCCCACGTCTACGAACTGACCGGACGGGGGCGGCAGTTGCTGCCGGTGCTGCACGCGCTCGGCGCGTGGGGGCAGTCCGAGCTGGCGGAACGCAGACCCACCGACGCGGTGCGCGCGCACTGGTTCGCGCTGCCGCTGCTACGGGCGCTGGACGGCGAGGGGCTGGTCGAAGTCCACCTGGAGGAAGGGGACTTCCATCTGTACGCAGGCCGCGAGGAGGGGCCGGTGTACGGCGAAGGGCGGGCCCCCGCGGAACCCGACGCACGGCTCGCGATGGACACCGGGACGTGCACGGACATCGCCCGCGGCGCGCTCACGCTGCGCGACGCGGTACGGGCCGGGCGCGTCGCCGTCACCGGGGACGGCACGCTCGCCAAGGCGCTGCGGGAGGCCTAGCGACACGGAAGGCCCGCCGCGGCGGGCCTACCGGGGGTCAGGCGCCCGGCGGCACCCGGGGCGGCCGTCCCGTGCCACGGGTCAGCGCGTATCCGCCGATGCCGGCGAGCGCGGCCAGCACGCCGCCCACTCCGGTCCACACCCAGCGGTCCGACCACCAGCCGGACGACCAGCCGTCGTCGGGCTCGATGCTGGACAGCACCGCCGACTTCACCGACCCGTCCTCGCCCGGATCCGCGGTGGCGTCCGACGCCACCGAGATGCCGGGAACCAGCGGCTCGGCCAGCGAGCCGTCCACCGCGGCCGAACCGCCGATCTCCTTGGACCCGACGCGGACTTCGGCGCTCACCGGCAGACCCAGCTCGGCCGGGGCGGCGTTCACCACCGTCAGCCGGACGTAGTAGGTGCCCGGCAGCGGGTCGTTCGCCCACGGCTCCGACCAGGCCCGTACCGTGCGCAGCACACACGCCGTCTCGACGGTGGCGGCGCCCTCTGCCGCGGTGCGGGTCTGGGCGCCGTACTGGCAGGACTGGCGGCGGCGCAGGCCGTCGTACACGTCCAGCTGCCACGTCTGGGCGCCGTGCGCGTCGGGCAGCTTGACCGTGGCCCTGACGTCGGGGCGCTGCCCGGCGTCCGCCGGGAACGACCAGTACAGGTAGTCGCCCGTGGAAGCGCTCGCGGTGGCCCGTTCGCCCTGCTCGATCTCGGTCGCCGTACGGAACGACGTCCCCGCCCGGGTGGGCGCGCCGCCGTCGTCGGAGGCGCCCGGCGACGGGGAGGAGTCGGCCGCGGCGGAACCCGCGGCCAGCCCGAGCGCCAGCAGGGCGCCGCTCAACACCTGTGTGATCCGCATCAGTTGGTCCTCCAGACCGCGACACGCCAGCGCGAGAGCCAGCCCCACAGCACACCGGCGACAAAGCCGGTCAGCACCAGCGCGCCGAGCAGCCACCAGCCGCGGCCGAGACCGAAGGCGGCCACGTCGCTCGCCCCGCTCGGGCCGTCCACGACGTCGATGGTCAGCTCCAGCGGCAGCCCCGGCGTCGTCTTCACCCCGGCGGCCACCGAGAAGGAGTTGGTGACCTGGAGGCAGACCGGCTCGGCGGTGGCGGTGTCGTCGTCGCTCTCCGGCTTCGGATAGCGCAGGCCCGTCGAGAGGACATCCGTACGGCCGTTGCCCGCGGCCTCGCCGCGCACGATCTCCCGGCCGTGCACCGTGACGGCCCGCAGCAGCACCCCGTAGTCGGGGTTGACGGCCCGGTCCGCGGCCACGCTCACCGAGGCGCGCAGCTCCTGGCCGGGGTTGACGTCCACCTTGTACCAGCGCTGCTGCCCGAACTCCTCGCGGTCCGTGTACAGCCCGGCCTTCAGTGCGGGTGCCTTAGCGCACTCGGCGGCCCCCTCGGCCGCCACCGGTGTCACCACCGGTTCCGCTGCGCGGTCCACCAACTCGCCGACCCGGTCGCTGAGTTCCTCCTCGTGCTGCACGGAGGTGTAGGTGCCGCCGGTGGCGTCCGCGATGCAGATGAGCTGGTCGCGGGTCTTGGCGTCGGGCACCAGACCGAGGGTGTCGATGGTCAGCCCGATGCCCTTGGCGGCTATCTCGCGGGCCACCTCGCACGGGTCGAGCGGCGGGCAGGTGTCCTCGCCGTCGGTGATCAGGACGATACGGCGGGTCCCCTCGCCGCCGTCGAGGTCGCCTGCCGCCTGCCGCAGCGCGGGCCCGATCGGCGTCCAGCCGGTCGGCACGAGCGTCGCCACCGCCGTCTTGGCCTCGGTCCGGTCCAGCGGGCCCACCGGGTAGAGCTGTTCGGTGTCCTGGCAGCCCTGCCCCCGGTCGTCGCCCGGGTAGTTGGCGCCCAGGGTGCGGATGCCGAGCCGCACCTCCTCGGGTGTCGCGTCGAGCACCTCGTTGAACGCCTGCTTGGCCGCGGCCATCCGCGACCCGCCGTCGATGTCCCGCGTACGCATGGAACCGCTGACGTCCAGCACGAGTTCCACCTTCGGAGCGGCCTGGTCCGTCTCGTCGGCGACCGCTTTGGCCGGGAACGCGATCCCGGCCGTCAGGGCGGCGAGCAGGGCGCAGACTCCCGCCGCCAGCCGTTGTGTTCTGATCATCGGCGGATCCTATTGATCAGAGGTGTCCGGTTCCAAAACGAGCGGGTTGGGCAGCGCGGCCCACTGGTCACCGGGGGTTCGCGGGGACAACCGCATCAGGGTCAGCGCCTTGGCCGGCAGCGGTCCCTCGCGCAGCGCGCCCAGATCGGCGGTGCGCGGTACGTCCGGCAGGGCCGCGGCCAGTGCGGCCCGCAGCGCCGGCCCCGAACCCGCGGCCCCGGCCAGCGCCCCCGCCACCAGCGAGCCGAACAGCTTGCGGCGCAGGGCCGGCACATCGTCCGTGACCAGCCGGCCCGTCAGATCGGGCGGGGTGATGCCGTGCCGGGCCAGCCGGGCGGGACTGATCCGGATGTCGGCGAGGTCGCGATAGACGAGACGCAGCGGATCGCCCGCCTCGGACAGCACCACCAGCAGATTCTGACCGTGCGCCTCCAGGGCCACGCCCCACTCCAGCAACCGCAGCCCGACGGTGAGCGTGAGCCGGGCGAGCGCCGTCAGCCGGCCGGGGCTGTCCGGCAGACCGGTGCCGGCCAGCGCCGCCACCGGGAGCACATACTCGCCCGGCCCCGCGAACCGCTGCGGTGACTCGCGCAACGCGGCTGCCAGATCAGGGGAGTTCGCGGTGGCCGCGCCCAGCGTGCGGGTGATGTGCAGCAGCCCGCCCATGCGGTCCGACAGGCTCTCCGCGAACGCCGACAGGGTCGCGGAGGCGCCCACCGAGTACACCGAGATGTCCCGCACCGAGGACGTCAGCCGGGTGCTCAGGGCGGTCTTGACGTGCGGGCCGCCGGGGACGGCGAGGGTGCGCAGGGACATCAGCGGATGGGCCGAAGGACCCGGCTCGCAGGGCGACTTGAGAACATGGGCGGCCTGCCACGGGTGCACCGGGATCAGCAGCCGGTCCCCGTCCCGCAGCTCCGCGGGCCACGCACCCGTCAGCAGGCACTCCGACGCCGCGACCGGCACCGTCCCCAGCTCCACCACCGGCCGGTGCTCCGGCCCGTACGCGAACTGCTCCGCCACCGAGAAACCCGGCCGGGAACGGCAGTTGGGGTGGAACGGATGGCCGTCGACCACCCGCTGCTCCCACTCCCAGTCCCGCCGCGGCCAGCCGCCCGACGGTTCCGTCCTGCCCGCCCGCGACAGCGCCAACGAGGCGACGCTGTGCGCCAGTTCTTCCGCGAAGCCCGCCGCGTTCGGCACCGCGAGAGCCATCAGCAGCCGGGCGGGGTCGTCGTACCCCGTACCGTCCAGGGACACGGTGGTCACATACGCGTCGGTCGCGTACGGATCCGCGCGCGGCCCGCGCAGCGTGCGGCCGTCGGCGAGCCGCAGCACGAGCCCGTGCGCCCCGGCCGTCCGGCGGGCGATCCACGGCAGCGGCTCATGGGCCAGCGCCCGCCACAGGCGGGTCAGCACGGCCGCGCGGGCACCGGGCAGCTCGGCCGCGTACCGCGGCACGAGGCCGGGCCGCAGCCCGGCCAGCTCGGCGGCCACCTGGGCCTCGGCGGTGGGGGGACGGTGCACGGGCGGGCTCCTCGGATCCGGATGGGTGGCAGGAATGCCGGGTTCGAGAGACATACTGATCGCGATCGGACCGTGCGGCCGCACCACACCGTGTGGGCCGTGCCACCTGTGGACGCAGAACGACGAATGGACCGCGTGGACCCCATGCCCCCCAGCGACGACATCGGGGCGCGCGCCGACGCGTATGCCGCCGCGCCCCTGCTCAACTGCCTGCTCCGGGAGATCGCCGAACCGCTCCCGGGGCCCGGCGAGCCGCGCGCCCACCGGCTGCCCGGCAGCGGCCGGCTGCTGCGCGTGCGCGGCGGTCGGCGGCCCGCCGCACCCGAGGTCCACGCGGCCGGCGCCTGGCACCGCATCGGCCACACCGAGCTGGTCAAACTGGTCGCCGACGAACTGCGCCGGCACACCGGGCTGTCCAACGACGACCTGCTCACCGAGATGATCGACAGCCGCGACGCGATCGCCGCGCTGCTCACCGCGCGCGCCGGGGCGACACCGCCCGACGACCCGTACCGGCTCTCGGAGCAGTCCCTCGTCACCGGCCATCCCCACCACCCGGCGCCCAAGGCCCGCGGCGGCGGCCCGGTGCACCGCTGGCTGCCGTACGCCCCCGAGGCATACGCCCGCTTCCCGCTGGTGCTGCTCGGCGTGCGCGCGGACACGGTGGTCGAGGAGGGCGACACCACGGCGCTGGACACCCTCGGCGCCGCACCGCCCGGCTACCGGCTGCTGCCCGCCCACCCCTGGCAGCTCGACCTGGTCGCCCGTACCCTCGCGCCCGCCTTCGCCGACGGACGCCTGCTGCGGCTGGGCACGACCGCGTCGAACGCGTGGCCCACCGCGGCGATCCGCACCCTGTACGCACCCGGGCACGATCTGTTCCTGAAGTTCAGCCTCGATGTGCGCATCACCAACGACATCCGCCGGCTGTGGCGTCATGACCTGCTCGAACTGGGCCGCACCGACGTCGCCGCGAGCCACGCCTTCGCCGCCTTCGACGGCACCGCGGCCTGGCTCGGGGACCGCGGCTACCGCACCGCCGCCTTCGCCTTCGAGGAACTGGCCGTCCTGGTCCGCGACGGGCTGCGCGGCCATCTGCTGCCCGGCGCGACCCCGCTGCTCGCCGCCGGACTGGTGGAGGGCTTCACCGGTGACCCACTGGCCACCGCCGCCGACCCGGCGACCTGGTGGGCGGCGTATCTGCGCCAGGTCGTCCCGCCCGCCCTCGCCGCCTTCGCCGACCACGGCGTGGTGATCGAGGCGCACCTGCAGAACACTCTGGTCGCCGTGGACGGTGCCGGAACGCCGGTGCAGGCCCTGTTCCGGGACGCCGAGGGCGTCAAGCTGCTCCCGGACGTGTCCCGGGCGGCCGGCTGGGAGCGGCTGGTGTACTGCCTGGTCGTCAACAACCTCATCGAGGTCGCCGCCGCCCTGGCCGAGCGCCACCCCGGATACGACCCCTGGCCGGCCGTCCGCCGCGAGCTGGCCCGGCACGACCTGCCCGAGGCCCGCGCACTGCTCGCCTCGCCCACCCTGCCCGGCAAGACGAACCTGCTGCTGCGCTGGACCCGCGCGGACGGCGCGGACGCCCGCTACCTCCCCCTGCCGAACCCCCTGACGCACGACACCTGACCCGCTCTCGCAAAGCCGGTCAGGAGGCGTCCCGGCCCACCAGGTCGATCACCAGATGCCGGACGGCGTGCAGGGCTGGGTTGTCGTCGTTCGCCCGCCAGGCGGCGACGAGTTCGACGGGCTCACCCTCGATCCCGACCACCGGGCGGAGCACGATGCCGTCCAGTCCGAGCGCCTCGGCTGCCCGGGGGACCAGCGCGAGTCCCAGCCCGGCTCGCACCAGCGCCAGGATCGTGTGCACCTGGCTGAGGTGGTGTACGTACCTGGGCACGATCCCGGTACTGCGGAAGATGCTGACCAGCACCTCGTAGAAGTAGCGGGCTTCGGCTGGTGAGTACATGACGAACGGCTCGCCGTCGAGGTCGCGTACGTGCGGCACCCGGTCCGGCGCGGCCAGTGGGTGCCCGGCTGGGATCGCGGCCAGCAGGGCCTCCCGGTGCAGGGGGCGGTGATCGAGCCCGGTGCCGGGGACGGGGGGACGGACGAGGCCCAGGTCCAGTTCCCCGGAGCGCAGATTCTCCAGCTGCGTTCCGGACACCCGCTCGCGCAGCACCAGATCGACGCCCGGCAGCCGGGCGTGGATGCCGCCGACGATGGCGTCGAGCACCGAGTGCGCGGACGATGCCGTGAAGCCCAGTGCCACTGTCCCGATCTCGCCTGCGGGCACGCGGCGTACCGACAGTGCCGCCTGCTCGGACAGCCCGAGAATGCGCCGGGCGTCGCTCAGGAACGCCTGTCCGGCCGCGGTGAGCCGGACGGACCGTCCGATCCGGTCGAACAACTCGACGCCCAACTCGCGCTCCAGCAGTTGGATTCGCCGGGACAGCGGGGGCTGGGTCATCGACAGCCGTTCCGCCGCGCGGCCGTAGTGCAGTGTCTCGGCGACGGCGACAAAGCTCTCCAGCTGATTCAGCGTAAACATCAATCCATTATAGGTATCAGTTGATGCCCAGGAAGTGTTGGACGTGCATCGTTTTCGTTCTTATGGTTCATCGCAATCGCTGTCGCGCATGCCCCCCAGGAGGAAACGCTGATGCCCACCATTACCCCCACCGAGCTTGCTGAGCGCCTCGGCTCCGGGCTGCTGTCGTTTCCCGTCACCCACTTCACCCGCGACCTGGCGTTCGACGAGCCCGCCTACCGGGAGAACATCGTCCGCATGAGCCAGTACGAGATCGCCGGTCTGTTCGCCGCCGGCGGGACGGGGGAGTTCTTCTCCCTGACCCCGCAGGAAGTCGGCACCGTGCTCCGAGCCGCCGTCGACAGCGCGCCCAAGGGCACCCCGATCCTCGCCCCGGCCGGACACGGCACCGCGCAAGCGGTCAGCATGGCCCGCGATGCCGAGGCAGCCGGCGCCGACGGCCTGCTGCTGTTCCCGCCGTACCTCACCGAGGCCTCCCCGGAGGGTCTCACCGCTCATGTGCGCGCGGTCTGCGAATCCACTTCGCTGGGCGTAGTGCTTTACAGCCGCGCGAATGCCGTGTACACATCGGAAACAGTCGCCACGCTCGCCGACACCTGCCCGAACCTGATCGGCATCAAGGACGGTGTCGGTGACCTGGAGCGGATCACGCAGATCTACTCGCGTCTCGGTGACCGCCTGGTCTATATCGGCGGGCTGCCGACGGCGGAGACGTTTGCGCTGCCGTACCTGGAGTTGGGCGCCACGACCTACAGTTCGGCGATCTTCAACTTCCTGCCCGAGTTCGCCCTGACCTTCTACAACGCGGTGCGGGCACGGGATCGAAAGAAGGTGCGTCGACTGCTTGACGACGTCGTGCTGCCTTACACCGCGATTCGTGACCGCAAGGCGGGCTACGCGGTGAGCATCGTCAAGGCCGGCATGGATCTGGCCGGACACCCCGCCGGTCCGGTGCGGCCGCCGCTGACGGACCTGGATGACTCCGAGCGTGACCTGCTCGCCGGTGTCATCGAGACGTCACGCACCGCCATCGCCTGACGCCACCCATCTGATGAAGCGCAAGGAGACACCCGTGTCCGCTCTTCCCCGGACCAGCCCCGCCGGTGTCATGGTCATCGGAGCCGAACCCGTCATCGGCACGGGTGAGGAGATCCGGTCCGTCGATCCCCGTACCGGCGCGGCTCTCGATCCCGGGTACCCCGCGGCGTCGGCCGCGCATGTCGAGCGGGCTTGTGCGCTGGCGGAGCGGGCGCATCCGGTGTTTCGGGCGACCACCGCCGAACGGCGTGCCGAGTTCCTCGAACGCATCGCAGATCTGCTCGACGAACGCCGGGATCCGCTGGTTGAGCGCGCTCACACCGAGACCGCGCTGCCTCGGGCGCGGCTCATCGGCGAAGTCGGTCGCACCAGTGGTCAGCTGCGGCTGTTCGCCGCGGAGCTGCGGGCCGGGACATGGCAGGGTGCCCGCATCGATCCGGCACAGCCCCACCGCGAACCCCTGCCACGCGCCGACATCCGGCAGCGCCGGATATCGCTCGGCCCGGTCGCGGTGTTCGGCGCGAGCAACTTTCCCCTGGCCTTCTCCACCGCCGGGGGCGACACCGCATCGGCGCTGGCCGCCGGGTGCCCGGTGGTCGTCAAGGCGCATCAGGCCCATCTGGGTACCGCAGAGCTGGTGGCGCGGGCGATCGCCGAAGCAGCGGCTGACACGGGTATGCCCGAGGGAGTGTTCTCCCAGCTCGTCGGCAGCGGAGCCGATGTAGGCACCCTGCTCGTCAGCGATCCGAGGATTCGTGCCGTGGGCTTCACCGGGTCCCGCAAAGGCGGGCTGGCGATCGCGGCCACGGCCGCCGCTCGGCCTGTGCCGATCCCGGTGTACGCCGAGATGAGCAGCATCAATCCCGTGCTGCTGCTTCCCGCGGTGCTCGAATCCCGCGGCGCCGAGCTGGGCGCCGCGTTCGCCGGATCACTGACACTCGGCGCCGGTCAGTTCTGCACCAACCCTGGGTTGGTCCTTGCCGTCGAGGGACCGGGCCTCGATGCGTTCACCAGGGCCGCGGCCGACGCCGTCGCCGCCGACGGTGGAGCCACCATGCTCACCACGGGCATGGCCCACCACTACGCTGCCACCGGTGACGCCCTTGCGGCCCGGGACGGCGTCGACGAGTTCGCAAGCGGCAGCCGGCCCGACAGCGCGGCTTGCGGCCGCGCCCGGCTGCTGACCGTCGAGGGCGCCCGGTTCGCCGCCGATCCGGAGCTGCAGGCTGAAGTCTTCGGCGCGACATCGCTGCTCGTCCGATGCGCGGACACCGCCGAGCTGACCGCGGCGGTGCGCACGCTGGAAGGTCAGCTCACCGCGACCGTGCACGCCGACGAGGCCGATCATCCACTCGCCGCGAAGCTGCTGCCGCTCCTGGAGGAGCGAGCGGGGCGCGTCCTGTTCAACGGCTGGCCCACAGGAGTCGAAGTCGGCCACGCGATGGTGCACGGTGGCCCGTTCCCGGCCACGACCGACCCGCGCAGCACATCCGTCGGGACGCTCGCGATCGAGCGCTTCCTGCGACCCGTCGCTTATCAGAACGTGCCGACCGCGCTGCTGCCTGCCGAGGTTCGTGACGAAAACCCGCTCGGTGTGTGGCGTCGACTCGACGGTGAACCCAGTCGAGACGCGCTCACCGCCAACAGCGCCGGTTGACCGGCCGGCCGGGCAAGGCGCTCGTCCACCCGGCCAGGTCCAGCCCCCCACGACTGCCCAGTGGTACCCCTTCCAGTGTTGTGAGGACGCAATGACACCACGATGGCTCTCGCCACCGCTCCCTGCCACAGGCCCCTGTCGGCAGCCACACCCCCAGTCGGCAACCGCGGCCATACCCGCGCACGACGCGCCATGTGAGGGGTTTTGCCATGGCCACTCCTGAAGTCCGCGAGGTCGGTTCGGACGGCCCGCGTCAGTCCGTGCCCGAGACAGCGCTCGGTGAAGCGGCGGCGCCCCAGCCGAAACGGTTCAGCCGTGACTCGATCGTGGCTGGTGCGAAAGCAGTCGCGGGGATCATCGGGCTCTTCGTCGTCTGGCAACTGCTGGTGACCATCATCGCCCCGCCGGAGTACCTGTTCGTCGGGCCGGTCTCGGCCTTCGCCGAGCTGTTCGACCGGCCCGATTACTTCGCGAGCAACACCCTCGTCACGTTGCAGGAGGCGCTCGCCGGGTTTGCGCTCGGCACCGCGCTCGGGGTTCTGTGCGGCGCGGCGCTGCACTACTCGCAAACCGTGCGCAGTTTCCTCTACCCCGCGCTCATCGCGATCGACACCATCCCCAAGGTGGCGCTCGCACCGCTGTTCATCGTGTGGTTCGGGTTCGGCTTCGAGTCGAAGGCGTTCGTCGCGATGGCCATCGCGTTCTTCCCCTTGGTGATCAACACCTATGACGGCCTGAGTTCGGTACCCCACGAACTGCAGGAACTCGCACGGATCAACAAGGCATCGGCATGGAAGAAGATGGCGAAGATCGATTTCATCTACGCGATCCCGTCGATCTTCTCCGGAGCGAAGATCTCCATCTCGCTCGCCGTGGGTGGGGCGGTCGTCGGTGAATTCATCGCCGGCTCGAAGGGGTTGGGATACGTCATCCTCCTCGCCAACAGCCAGGTCGACCTCCCGTCGATGTTCGCGGCCTTCATCGTGCTCGCCGCCATCGCCCTGGCCTTGTTCTTCATCGTCGACTTCGCGGGGCGAAAGCTGGTCCCGTGGAAGACCCACGCAAAGTGACCGGGGATCGGAGACTCGATGCGTAACTCGATTCGCCGGATCGCCGCGATCGGCGGGGCGGTGCTCCTCCTGTCCGTTTCGGGCTGCGCGAGCAACAGCGGGAAGAACTCGATGACCCTCATGCTCGACGTGGGGTACCTGCCGAAGCACGCGCCGTTCTTCTCGGCCGTCGAGCGGGGCTTCTTCAAGGCGGAGGGCATCGACCTCACGGTCATGCCCGGGTCCGGTTCGACCAACACGGTCACCTCCGTCGTCACCGGCAAGGTCGACGTCGGCTGGGCGGACTTCGGCGCCACGGTCACGGCTCAGGGCAGGGGCGTCAAAGTCAAGCAGGTCAACCTCCTGCAGGCCAGGTCCGCCTACGCGGTCGTCGGCCTCGCAGGCAGCGGAATCAAGGGATGGGCCGACCTGCGGGGCAAGACGGTCGCCACCGAGGGCGGCGGTGCGATGACCGCGATGTGGCCGTTCGCGATGAGCAAACTGGGGCTCAAGGAGGGCGATGTCAACGTCGTTTCCGCCTCAAGCGCATCGAAGATCCCCGGGCTGCTGGCCGGGCAGTGGGACGCCAACCTCGCCCTGTACGTCTCCGACCAGCCGGCCATTGACGCACTCGGCCGGAAGGCAGTCGTGCTGAAGTGGTCCGACCTGGGCATCAACCTCTACGGCAACGGGATCGTCGTCTCCGACGAGAAGCTCAAAAAAGATCCCGACCAGGTGCGGCGGTTCAACCGGGCGATGCAGAAGGGCTTCCTGTGGGCCTGCCAGCACCCGGCCGACGCCGCGAGTGATTTCCAGAAAGAGGTCTCGGGCTACGAGACCAAGACCATCACCCTCGCGATCCGCGCGCAGTGCGGTCTCAACTGGGGCACCGGTAAGTCGGCGAACCAGTTCGGCGTCATGGACGACGCCGGCGTCCAGAAATCGATCGACGTCGCCAGTCGGTTCCTCGGCCTGAACCCGGAGGCCAATCTCACGCCCAAGGACGTGTACAGCAACTCCTACCTGGAGCCGCTGCACGCCAACGAGAAAATCCAGGCGCCGTGACGGCCGGACGGAGAATCACATGAACAACGAGTACGCCATCTCGGTCAACAACGTGGAAAAGACCTACCGATCACGGGACGGCCAAGAAAACACGGTGCTCAAGGGCCTGGACTTCCATGTGAAGCCGGGACAGTTCGTCTCGATCGTCGGACAGTCGGGCAGCGGCAAGACCACGCTGCTCAAGACGATCTCCGGCCTGCAGGAGCCCACCGAGGGCGAAATCCTGGTCAAAGGGCGGCCGATCCAGGAAGGGATCGAGGACATCGCCATGGTGTTCCAGAGCCCTGTGCTCCTGCCGTGGCGCAACAACATCGACAACGTGCTCCTGCCCCTGGAGTTCCGCGGCGCCCGCACCGACGCATCACGCCGCTACGCCCAGGAACTGCTTGAGATGGTGGGGCTGGGCAACAAGGCCAAGCACTACTCCTACGAGCTGAGCGGCGGGATGCAGCAACGGGTGGCCATCTGCCGCGCGCTGGTCTCCCACCCCGAACTGCTGCTCATGGACGAGCCCTTCGGCGCGCTCGACGCCATGACCCGCGATTCGATGAACTTCGAGATCCAGCGCATCTGGCAGACCACGGGGTGCAGCGTCCTGTTCGTGACCCACAGCATCTCCGAGGCGGTCTGGCTCGGCGACCGGGTGGTCGTCGTCGGCGACCGCCCGGGCCGGATCGTCGCCGACATCGCGATCGACTTCCCACGGCCCCGGGGCAAAGAGCACCGGTTCTCCGCGGCTTTCTCCGACTACACAACGGAAATCGAATCCCACATCGGAGTCATGACCGGAATCAGCTGACCACCGTCGGCCCGGACGCCGACACCCACATCGACATCATAGGAGCCCCCATGCTGAGCCTCAGCGCAGATGCCTCGCAGGTCGAGGAAACCTACGGACTCAACGCACGTAAGAGCCTCCTGTTCTCCGCGATTCGCCTCGACTCCTACCCGTTCGTCGCACCGTTGATCGCACGGACCGACAAGGGCCAGTGTCTGCTCGTGCGCCAACAGGAGCAGGGCAACGCCCTCTCCGCCGGAGTCCCGAAGGACCAGATCAGGTTCTATGCCCCCTGGGTCACGATCGACCCCCGAGTCGTCGCCGACACGCCCGTCTCGGAGTCTTTGACGAGCCTGGTGCAGGAACTCGCCGACGGCGCTGCGGTGAGCCTCGCCGCCGACGTCGTCTACAGCCACTACCGCACGCTGTCCGGCTCCGTCGAACTCGTCGTCGCCGACCAGGACCCCACCCCCGTGACCGCATACGAGCTCGACCTCGATGAGGTCGTGGCGAGGTTCGCGGCGTGGCGCGAGACGGGCGTCGACACCGCGCGACGGCTCATCAAGGACATCGAACACCTCTCCGGCCTGGCGGACGAGTTCACCACCGGCGAGGACAGCCGGTTCTCGGCGCTGAAAACGCTCGTCGGGGACCGCTCCCTCGACGCGCTGCTCCTCGCGGCGCCGCCCAACTTCACCGAGGCGACCGGGTTCGCGCAGCCGGAGGGCGCGGTCGGCCTGTGGCTGGCCGGTTCGGACAGGCTGATCGTGCTGGCGCCCGAGGGAACCTCGGGTGTCTCCGGGGCGGCCGTCGGCCGGTTCCCGTCCATCGGCGCCGCCGTCCGAGCACTGGCCGGCGGCGTACGGACCGGGGTCGAGGACGAGTGGATCAGCGTCGGCCTGGCCCGCGAGCTTGAGCGCGAGGGAGCGGAACTGGTTCCGGTCTCGACCGACCTCGGCCACTGGCGCGACATCCGCGACCACGAGGACCTCGCCTTCCAGGTCGTCGCGGCCCGGGCGAGCGTGTTCGCCATCGAGGAGGCGCTGGCCTGGGCGGAGCAGGGCCTCGACGCCGGCCGCTCGTTCACCGAGCTGGACATCAACGCGGTGTACCTCAAGAAGATCGCCGAGTTCCGCACGGTGAACGAGATCCCCTTCGGCATCGAGCCGTACTTCACCAACCTCCACTCGTCGAACCGGATGCTTTTCCCTGGCCCGCCGGTCGACTACCCGATCAACGACGAGACGACTTGCATCCAGCTCGACGCCGGAGTGCGCATCGTGTTCGACGGGGTCAACGTCGCCACCTCCGACATGGCCCGTTCGCTGCCCCGCACCGCAGCCGCGAAGGAGGCGTACAACTTCTTCTTCGACGTGGTGCGTGAGGGCATCATCGGGCAGCTCAAGCCCGGCGTGGTGTGCGAGGACGTGCATGAGGGAACCTTGCGCTACCTGGCACCGCACCTGGACCGGATGGTCCAGATCGGGATGCTGGGGACGGACGTCGACTTCAACACGGAGTACCGCAAGCGCAACGTCGGCCACCTCATGGGTAAGCAGGAGTCGTTCGCCAACGAACTCCGGCCCGGCTACAAGCACGTCCTCAAGGTCGGTTCGTACGGCGCCGCCGAGATACCTTGGCGCTACGAGAACGCGGCAATCGGCACCGAGGACCTCTGGTACATCGGACGTGACCGTACCTACGTCCTGAGCATGCGATGACGGCTGAACTGCCCACGCCCAACGGCCAAATCGTGAACCGGGATGCAACATGACTGACGTGCAGGAGCGCCTCAGGGCGCTCTCCATCGAGCTGCCGGTGCTCGGGGCGCCCCGCTACGCGTACGAGGCGACCGCTCGATGGGGCGATGTGCTCTATGTGTCCGGCCAGATCTCCCGGACGGCCTCCGGCGAGATCCTGCGGGGCCGCCTGGGAGACAGCGCCACCCTGGCCGACGGAGTGACCGCCGCGAGAACCGCTGCGCTCAACCTCCTGGCGCGGATAGATGACGCGGTCGGCCTCGACAATGTGCGCATACTGAAGCTCAATGCCTGGGCCTTGAGTTCACCGACCTTCGTGGACCAGCCGTCGGTGATCGACGGGGCGTCGCAGCTGTTGCTCGACGTCCTTGGGGACGCGGGCCGGCACGCTCGAACCGCCTTGCCGGCCCACGTGCTGCCTCAAGGTGCGCTGGTGGAACTCGACGCCACGGTCGCCATCCGCAGCTAGGAAACATAGGTGCCTGCGATCAAGGGCCGGCCGTGTGAGGTCCTTGATCCAGGTCATGGCGGTCCAGGCCGCTCGTGGATGGGAAGGGCGAAAGGGCGTGTAGCCTGGGGAAAATGTTGCGTGAGGTCACTGCGACCCGTTATATCGCGCCGCTGCGCGAGGGCGGCTCCGTGCCCGGGATCGTCGAGGCCGACGATCTCGGGACGTACGTCGTGAAGTTCACCGGCTCGGCGCAGGGGCGCAAGGCGCTGGTCGCCGAGGTGATCGTGGGCGAGCTGGCGCGCGCCCTCGGACTGCGCTTCCCCGAACTGGTCCTGGTGCGTTTCGACCCCCAGATCGCCGCGCACGAGCCGCACCAGGAGGTGCGTGACCTCCACGGCGCCAGCGCCGGTGTCAACCTCGGCATGGACCTTCTGCCGGGCGCGCGGGACTTCACTCCCGAGGTGGCGCGGACCTTCGCCGTGGACCCGGTGGAGGCGGGCCGGGTCGTCTGGCTCGACGCGCTGACCGTCAACGTCGACCGCACGGTGCACAGCTCCAACCTGATGATCTGGCCGACCCTCGGCATCGCGCCGCCGCGGCTGTGGCTGATCGACCACGGCGCGGCCCTCGTCTTCCACCACCGCTGGGACGGCGCGGACCCCGCGAAGGCGTACGACTTCCGGCACCACGCCCTCGGCCGCGTCCGCGTCCCGGGCCCCGCCGGGGCGGCGGGGACGTCCGCGGCGCCGGACGTCCGCGCGGCCGACGCCGAGTTGGCGCCCCGGGTGACGCGGGACCTGCTGCGCGAGGTCGCGGCGGCGGTACCGGACGCGTGGCTGGCCGGGGAGCCCGGCTTCGCGACACCGGACGCGGTCCGGCAGGCGTACGTCGACTATCTGCACGCGCGCGTGCGGGCGTCGTCGGCCTGGGTCCCCACGGACTTCCCCACCGGGGAGGAACGCGCCGCCGAGGAGGCCCTGCGGGCGGCACGCACCCAGGAAGGCCGCCCGAAGTGGCTGAAGCGGGTCCCCGACCTGCATGGCAGACCGGGGGCGGAACAGGATTGGTCGGTGCACCTGGGATGACCCAGCGCGTGGAGATCGAGTACTGCACCCGGTGCCGGTGGCTGCCCCGCGCGGCCTGGCTGGCGCAGGAGTTGCTCACCACCTTCGAGGCCGAGCTGACGGAACTGGCCCTGAAGCCGGGCACGGGCGGTGTCTTCGTCGTCCGGGTGAACGACGAGGTCGTGTGGGACCGGCGGGAGCAGGGCTTCCCCGAGCCGACGGCCGTGAAGCGGGTCGTGCGCGACCGGGTGGCCCCGGGCAGGTCCCTGGGCCACTCGGACGGCTGAGGGCGGACGTCCGCGGCCGGCCTCGGCCCGCCGGCCGTTCGTGGTCGGCTTCAGCCCGCCAGCCGTTCGTACGCGGGCAGCGTCAGGAAGTCCGCGTAGTCCTCGTCGAGGGCGACCTGGAGCAGCAGGTCGTGCGCCTGCTGCCAGTGTCCGGCGGCGAAGGCCTCCTCGCCGATCTCGGCGCGGATGTCCGCCAGTTCCTCGGCGGCGACCCTGCGGGCCAGTTCGGGGGTGGCCTTCTCGCCGTTCTCGAACTCGACGCCCGCGTCGACCCACTGCCAGATCTGGGAGCGGGAGATCTCGGCGGTGGCCGCGTCCTCCATGAGGTTGAAGATGGCGACCGCGCCCAGGCCGCGCAGCCATGCCTCGATGTAACGGATGCCGACCTGAACGGCGTTGACCAGGCCCGGGTAGGTCGGCCTGGTGTCGAGGGAGTCGATGGCGATCAGGTCGGCCGCCGTGACGTGGACGTCTTCGCGCAGCCGGTCCTTCTGGTGCGGCCGGTCGCCGAGCACCTTGTCGAACGACTCCATCGCGATCGGGACCAGATCGGGGTGGGCGACCCAGGAGCCGTCGAAACCGTCGTGCGCCTCCCGGTCCTTGTCCGCTTTCACCTTCTCGAAGGCGACCTTGTTGACCGCCTCGTCGCGGCGCGACGGGATGAACGCGGCCATGCCGCCGATCGCGTGCGCGCCGCGCTTGTGGCAGGTGCGGACGAGGAGTTCGGTGTACGCGCGCATGAACGGGGCCGTCATGGTGACGGCGTTGCGGTCCGGCAGCACGAACCTCGGCCCGCCGTCCCGGAAGTTCTTCACGATCGAGAACAGATAGTCCCAGCGGCCCGCGTTCAACCCGGAGGCGTGGTCGCGGAGTTCGTAGAGGATCTCCTCCATCTCGTAGGCGGCCGTGATGGTCTCGATCAGGACGGTGGCACGGACGGTGCCCTGCGGAATGCCGACGTAGTCCTGGGCGAATGCGAACACGTCGTTCCAGAGGCGGGCCTCCAGGTGTGACTCCGTCTTCGGGAGGTAGAAGTACGGGCCCTTGCCGAGGTCCAGCAGGCGCTGTGCGTTGTGGAAGAAGTACAGGCCGAAGTCGACGAGGGCGCCCGGCACCCGGGTGCCGTCGGCGTCGACCAGGTGGCGCTCGTTCAGATGCCAGCCGCGCGGGCGCATCACGACCGTCGCCAGCTCGGCGTCCGGGCGCAGGGCGTACGACTTGCCGCTGCCCGGGTCGGTGAAGTCGATGTTCCGGGTGTACGCGTCGATCAGGTTGGCCTGGCCGAGGACGACGTTCTCCCAGGTGGGCGAGGAGGCGTCCTCGAAGTCCGCGAGCCACACCCTGGCGCCGGAGTTGAGCGCGTTGATGGTCATCTTGCGGTCGGTCGGGCCGGTGATCTCGACCCGGCGGTCGTTCAGGGCGGCGGGGGCCGGGGCCACCTTCCAGGTGTCGTCCGCGCGGATCGCGGCGGTCTCCGGGAGGAAGTCGAGCGTGGAGGTGCGGGCGATCTCGGCGCGGCGCTCCGCTCGGCGGGCGAGGAGCTGGTCACGGCGCGGCGTGAAACGCCGGTGCAGCTCGGCCACGAAGGCGAGCGCCGCGTCGGTGAGGACCTCCGGCTGCCGGGGCAGCGGCTCGGCGTCGACGATGGCCAGCGGGGACGGCGCTGGTACGGACATGAGCTGTCACTTCCTTCAGCGGTGGCACCGGGTGCCAGTCGTTCCGGGGGCTCGTGGAGCAGGGAGCAGGGGGCAGGGGGCAGGGGGCAGTGGGGCAGTTCTGATCAGTGGATACTAGTTTCCTCATCGTGGAAGCTCAATGGACTGCTGACGTCGAGATTCTGTGCGTCGAGGCAAGGTGGCGCCCGGTGCCACGCCGCTCACTCAAGGTGGATCAGATCCGCCTCCGTGTCGATGTCGTACGGTCGCGCCACGTCCCCGCACTCGACGAGCGTGATCGCCGCCTCGTGCGCCTTCAGATAGGCGCGGGCGCCCCGGTCCCCGGTCGCGGCGGCGGCGATGCCCGGCCAGTGGGCGGAGCCGAGCAGGACGGGATGGCCGCGCACGCCCGCGTAGGCCGCCGACACGAGGGACGCCTCGCCCCGGTAGGCGGCGCGCACCCGGGCCGCCGCCTCGGGCCCGATGCCCGGCTGGTCGACCAGCGAGACGAGGGCCGACCGGGTGTCCGTGCCCGCGAGCGAGTCCAGCCCGGCCCGCAGCGAGGAACCCATGCCGGCGGCCCAGTCCGGGTTGTCCACGAGCACGCAGCCGCCGAGGTCGGCCCGCTCCCGCACGGTCGCCGCGGCGGCGCCGAGGACCACGTGGACGCGTACGCAGCCGGCCGCGCGCAGCACCGCGACCGCGTGCTCCACCAGCGGTCTGCCCCGGTGCTCCAGCAGTGCCTTGGGCCGGCCGCCGAGCCGCCGTCCGCCGCCCGCGGCGAGCAGCAGCCCGGCGACCTGTGTCCCGTTGCCCTGGTTGTCCGTCATAGGTCCTGCATACCTGAAGCGGGGTGGAGTAGCCGGTGTCCTGGGACTGAATTTCGGTCCGCGCAGTGGCGCGGCACGCGGCGGGTGGCGTTTACTGGCCCGCGTCCCCCGGCGTCCGATCAGCGCCGCGGGTGCCGGGCTTGGACGGCGAGGGGTGCGCCGCGCGACGTGTGAGGGGGAGGGCCGTGTTGCGGAGTTTGGGGCCGATGCCGGTGACCGGCAGCGACGAGGACCCGAGAGTGACGGGGCTGCGGACCGCGGTCTCCCGGCTGCGGCGGGAACTCGCCGCGCATCCGGCCGAGTTCCGGGACCGCGCGATAGCCGAGGACGAACTGGCGGCCCTGGCCGCGATGATCTCCGACGGCAACCCGGAGATCCCGCGCCTGCGCCGCTCCCTGCTCCTGATCGCGGGCGCGATCGGCTCGGTCAGCGCCCTGTCGAGGGGCCTTGCGGAGGTACGCGCGGCGGTGGACCTGTTCGGGGAACCCCAGGCGTAGCGGCTCCGCCGGCTGGGCCGGGCCGCTGGTACCGGCGCCGTCCCGCTCGCTCGGCGCCCGCCGGTGGCACCGGTCCGTTGCGCGTCCGTCTTCGGCGCCCTCGTGGCTGGTCGCGCAGTTCCCCGCGCCCCTTCAGGGCGCTGTCGAACCGCATGTCGCCCGACCTGCTTGGATGTCGTTCCGGGCCGTCGCCGTCGCCGTCGCCGTCGCCGTCGCCGTCGCCGTCGCCGTCGCCGTCGCCGTCGTCAGGAACCGGCGCTGGCCAGGGAGCGGGACAGTTCCGTTGCCACTTGCTGGAGCACCGGCACGATCCTCTCCGTCGCCGATTCGGTGACCCGGCCCGCCGGACCGGAGATCGAGAGGGCGGCGGCCGTGGGGGAGCCGGGCACCGAGACCGCGAGGCAGCGGACGCCGACCTCCTGCTCGTTGTCGTCGATCGCGTAGCCGAGCCGGCGCACGTCCGCCAGCGCGGCCAGGAAGCCGTCCGGCGTGGTGATGGTCTTCTCCGTGGCCGCGGGCATGCCGGTGCGGGACAGCAGCGCGCGCACCTCGTCGTCGGGCACGTCCGCGAGCAGCGCCTTGCCCACCCCCGTGGAGTGCGGCAGCACGCGCCGGCCGACCTCGGTGAACATGCGCATCGAGTGCTTGGACGGCACCTGCGCCACGTACACGACCTCGTCCCCGTCCAGCAGCGCCATGTTCGCCGTCTCGCCGGTCTCCTCGACCAGACGGGCCAGATAGGGGCGGGCCCAGGTGCCGAGCAGCCGGGAGGCGGACTCGCCGAGCCGGATCAGGCGCGGACCGAGCGCGTACCGGCGATTCGCCTGCTGGCGGACGTACCCGCAGGACACGAGCGTGCGCATGAGCCGGTGGATGGTCGGCAGCGGCAGCCCGCTGCTCGTGGACAACTCGCTCAGGCCGACCTCGCCGCCGGCGTCCGCCATCCGCTCCAGCAGGTCGAAGGCGCGCTCCAGGGACTGGACCCCACCGCCGGCGGACTTGGCGGAGTCGGTGCTGTTGGCGCTGGACGGCGGCACGGCGCGTTCCTTTCGACTGGCGGGAAGGGCAGAAGCCTACCCGGCGGCCGGTTGACTCCCCGCTTGTGCGGAGTCACGTTCTGCTAGACGGAATCCTAATTCCACTTTGTGGAAACGTCCAGGGTGGGTGCCCGGAGGGTCCGTCGGGCAGTGTGCCTCTTGACGTCGGCGGAGCGGGAGTGAAGACTCCTTCAACAGATCGTTGAATTCCGTTACGTGGGTGTACATCGCGTTTCCTGGAAGTGAGCGGCGGCAGAGAGGGGCCCGGGTGTCCGACGCCGAACTGGTGCTTCGCTCGACGCGCGTCATCACCCCGGAGGGGACGCGGGCCGCCTCGGTCGCCGTCTCCGCCGGGACGATCACGGCCGTACTGCCGCACGACGCGCCCGTGGCCGAGGGAGCCCGCCTGGAAGACGTCGGCGATCACGTCCTGCTGCCCGGCCTGGTCGACACCCATGTGCACGTCAACGACCCCGGCCGCACCGAATGGGAGGGCTTTTGGACCGCCACGCGCGCGGCGGCGGCCGGCGGCGTCACCACCCTCGTGGACATGCCGCTCAACTCCCTCCCGCCGACCACCACGGTCGACCACCTCCGCACCAAGCGGGCCGTCGCCGCCGGCAAGGCCCACGTGGACGTCGGCTTCTGGGGCGGCGCCCTGCCCGGCAACGTCAAGGACCTGCGCCCGCTGCACGAGGCCGGGGTCTTCGGCTTCAAGGCGTTCCTGTCGCCGTCCGGCGTGGACGAGTTTCCGCACCTCGACCAGGAAGGGCTCGTCCGGACGCTCGCCGAGATCGCCTCCTACGACGGTCTGCTGGTCGTGCACGCCGAGGACCCGCACCGGCTCGCCGCCGCCCCGCAGCGCGGCGGCCCCAGATACGCCGACTTCCTCGCCTCCCGGCCGCGCGACGCCGAGGACACGGCCATCGCGCAGCTGATCGCACTGGCCGGACGGCTCGACGCGCGCGTGCATGTGCTCCATCTGTCGTCGAGCGACGCGCTGCCGCTGATCGCCGCCGCCCGCGCCGACGGGGTACGCATCACCGTGGAGACCTGCCCGCACTACCTCACCCTGACCGCCGAGGAAGTCCCCGACGGAGCCAGCGAGTTCAAGTGCTGCCCGCCCATCCGCGAGTCCGCCAACCGGGACCTGCTCTGGCAGGCGCTGGCCGACGGCGCGATCGACTGCGTCGTCACCGACCACTCGCCCGCCACCGCCGACCTGAAGACGGCCGACTTCGCCACCGCCTGGGGCGGCATCTCCGGCCTTCAGCTGAGCCTGGCCGCCGTCTGGACCGAGGCGCGACGGCGCGGCCACGACCTGGCGGACGTCGTGCGCTGGATGTCGACCCGCACGGCCGCGCTCGTCGGCCTCGACGCGCGCAAGGGTGCCATCGCCCCGGGCCGCGACGCCGACTTCGCCGTTCTCGCCCCGGACGAGACCTTCACCGTCGACCCGGCCCGCCTCCAGCACCGCAACCGGGTCACCGCGTACGCCGGCAAGACCCTGTACGGCGTCGTGAAGTCCACCTGGCTGCGCGGTGAACGCATCGCAGCCGACGGGGAGTTCGCCGGGCCGAAGGGCCACCTGCTGAGCCGTACCCCCTGAGCCGCCCCCGCGCACCCGCAGCGGCCGACTCCCGAAAGGAACTCCTGATCACCGTGACGGCGATGCCCAGCTTCACCGGCGACGCGATCCCCTACGGAGGCGGTGACCCGTACGCGGACTACCGCACCGCCGACTTCCCCTTCACCCACCACGCCGACCTCGCCGACCGCCGGCTCGGCGCCGCTGTCATCGCCGCCAACGACGAGTTCTTCGCCCAGCGGGAGAACCTGCTGCTGCCCGAGCGCGCCGAGTTCGACCCCGAGCGCTTCGGGCACAAGGGCAAGATCATGGACGGCTGGGAGACACGCCGGCGCCGTGGCGGCTCCGCCGGCCACCCCTGGCCCACCGCCGAGGACCACGACTGGGCGCTGGTCCGGCTCGGCGCGCCCGGCGTGGTGCGGGGCATCGTCGTCGACACCGCCCACTTCCGCGGCAACCATCCGCAGGCCGTGTCCATCGAGGGCGCCTGCGTGCCCGGCGCCCCGTCGCCCGAGGCGCTGCTGTCCGACGACGTGAAGTGGACGACGCTGGTGCCGCGCACCCCCGTCGGCGGCCACGCGGCCAACGGCTTCGAGGTCGGTGTCGGACAGCGGTTCACACACCTGCGGGTCAACCAGCATCCCGACGGCGGCATCGCGCGCCTGCGCGTGTACGGCGAGGTCGTGCCCGATCCCGCGTGGCTCGCCGTGCTCGGCACCTTCGACGTGGTCGCCCTGGAGAACGGTGGCCGGGTCGAGGATGCCTCCGACCGCTTCTACTCGCCCGCCACCCACACCATCCAGCCGGGCCGCTCCCGCACGATGGACGACGGCTGGGAGACGCGCCGCCGCCGCGACCGGGGCCATGACTGGATCCGCTACCGGCTCGCCGCCCAGGCCGCGGTCCGCGCGGTCGAGATCGACACCGCCTGCCTGAAGGGCAACAGCGCAGGCTGGGCGTCGGTGTCCGTGCGGGACGGCGAGGGCGGCGAGGGTGACGAGTGGACCGAGATCGTCCCGCGCACCCGCCTCCAGCCGGACACGAACCACCGCTTCGTCCTGCCGGAACCGGCCGTCGGCACGCACGCGCGCGTGGACATCTACCCGGACGGCGGCATCTCGCGGCTGCGCCTGTACGGCTCCCTGACCACCGAGGGCGCGACCCGCCTGACGGCCCGCCACCAGGAACTGAGCAGCTGACCCCGACAACAGCGCGGGCGCGAGACAACGCCCGAACCACAAGAAGCTGACGCGGCATGGCCGACGTCGACGGCGCACTCGGTGCCTGTGATGTAGGCCGTGTCCGGGCTTGTGTGGAGGGGCGGCGGCGGTCTCGTTCGGCTGGGGTTTCTGGGTGGTGGTTGGGGCGCAGCGTCTCCGGGGTGTGTACGGTGGCGCGTTCGCGGGGTGGTGCGGTGCGGGCGCGGTGCCGGCCCGCCGATGCCGCCGCGCCGCCGGAGGTTTACGCGGTGTGGCCGCCGTCGACGGCGCAGTCGGTGCTGCAGGGGTGCCGCGAGGCGTACGCGCCGCGGCGTCCGCACGCAGCGCCACCGCGCGCCGTCCCAGTGCCTCGACCGCCCGCACGACGTTCTCGGCCGCCTCCTTGCCGTGCACATAGGTGAGCGCGACGTCCGCGCCGTCCCGGGCGAGCCGCAGGACCGTCGCCGCGCCGATGCCCCGGCCGCCGCCGGTCACCAGGGCCGCCTTGCCGTGAAGAGTTCCCCGGGCCGTTTCCCGGGCTGTTCCCTGAGTCGTCATGCGTCCATCCCAGCGGGCGCCGCGGCGCCGCACCGGCGGCGAACGGACATCGACTCCGGGTGGCCGGAACTCTTCCCTCCCCGTCCCGCGTTCTCCCCTCGTGACCCTTCAGCAAGAGATCGTCGGCAACGCCATGCAGATGGTGGTCGTCAACCTGCGGCCCGGCCAGACCGTTTACTGCGAGGCGGGGAAGTTCCTCTTCAAGACGGCGAACGTGACCATGGAGACCCGCCTGTCGGGCCCGTCGGGCGACGGCGGACAGCAGCAGGGCGGCGCAGGCGGCATGGGCGGCCTGCTGCGCCAGGCGATGGGCACGGCCATGCAGGTCGGCCAGCGCGCCCTCGCCGGCGAGTCGCTGGCCTTCCAGTACTTCACCGCGCAGGGCGACGCGGGCACCGTCGGCTTCGCGGGCGTGCTGCCCGGCGAGATGCGGGCCCTCGAACTGGACGGCACACGCGCGTGGTTCGCGGAGAAGGACGCCTTCGTGGCCGCCGAGTCCACCGTCGAGTTCGGGATCGCCTTCCAGGGCGGCCGGACCGGCATGAGCGGCGGCGAGGGCTTCATCCTGGAGAAGTTCACCGGGCACGGCACGGTGATCATCGCCGGCGCGGGCAACTTCATCGACCTCGACCCGGCCGACTTCGGCGGTCGCATCGAGGTCGACACGGGCTGTGTCGTCGCCTTCGAGGAGGGCATCCGGTACGGAGTCCAGCGCGTCGGCGGCCTCAACCGCGAGGGGATCATGAACGCGGTCTTCGGCGGCGAAGGGCTGTCGCTGGCCACCCTGGAGGGCAGCGGACGCGTCATCCTTCAGTCCCTGACCATCGAGAGTCTTGCCAACGCCCTGAAGAAGGCTCAGGGCGGCGACAAGCAGGGACCGACGGGCGGGCTGTTCTCGACGCGCACCGGGTGAGGCGATGAGTTACGGGGGCGCGCGGGGTCTCAGTGCTGACCGCAGAGCCCGCACCAGGAAGCAGGAACCCGCCATGGGCAAGCTCGTCTCCACCCTCTTCGTCAGCCTCGACGGCGTCTACCAGGCACCCGGCACCCCGCGCGAGGACACGCGCGGCGGCTTCACCCAGGGCGGCTGGACCGTTCCCTACGGCGACGCGGGCTTCGCCGGGTTCATCTCCGAGGTCTTCGACCGCGCCGGTGCCTTCCTCCTCGGCCGCCGCACCTACGACATCTTCGCCGGGCACTGGCCGCGGGTGACCGACCCCGCCGACCCGATCGCGTCCCGGCTGAACTCCCTGCCGAAGTACGTCGCCTCCGCGACCCTGGACGCGCCCGGCTGGTCCGGCACCAGCGTGGTACGCGGCGACCTCGCCAAGGAGGTCACCGCCCTCAAGGAGCGGACGGACGGCGAACTCCAGGTGCACGGCAGCGGCGCCCTCGTCCGCTCCCTGCTGGACCTCGGCCTGGTGGACACCGTCCACCTGCTGACCTTCCCGGTCGTCCTGGGCGCGGGCCACCGTCTGTTCACGGCGGGTGCCACCCCGACCGCCTTCCGCCGCAGCGCCGGGCGCGTCACGGCCGCCGGCGTCTCGATCCAGACGTACGACGCCGCGGGCCGCCCCGAGTACGGCTCGTACGCACTGCCGGAGTAGGGCCGGGCGCCAGGTTAACTTCCCGCTAATTCATCGGACTCGGCGGGAAGTTCTGCCGAGTTGTCATTGACATGCCACGCTCTACGCGCGTCATCATGAGGGCATGAGATTCCCCCCACGCATCACTCGCATCGGCGCCGCGGCCGCCGTACTCTCCGCCCTCCTCGTCGGCGGCACCGTCACCGCCACCCCGGCGGCGGCAGCGGTCGGCAGCATCTGCTACAGCGACCTGCCCTCCCAGGCGTACGACACGCTCGAACTGATCGAGCAGGGCGGCCCGTTCCCGTACTCGCAGGACGGCAGCGTCTTCCAGAACCGGGAAGGCATCCTGCCGAGCCACCCCACTGGCTACTACCACGAGTACACCGTGAAGACCCCTGGCTCCTCCACGCGCGGTGCGCGCCGCATCGTCACGGGTGAGGAGTATCAGGAGGACTACTACACCTCCGACCACTACGTCAGGTTCGACCTCGTCGACTTCGACTGCTGAGGCCCCGCCGAGCGGTCCGAGGAACGGTGCGACCTGCTGGAGGTCCAGCCCTCTGCCCGGCCGGGCCTCCAGCCCCCGCGTTCCCGAGCAGGCGTGAGGTCGTTGCGTAGCCTGCGTACGTCCTCTGACAGCCGACCCGACCGTCGCGAAGGTCCCGCCCCGCATCGCGTAGGACAAACAGGGCGAACCAGCAGCCCACTCATGCACTCACGACCGCCGGCGAATCGAGGTTAAGCGCGCGGTCATACTGCCGCCGCAGTGGCGCAAACTCGCCCTCGTAGGACTTAGGCCGACACGGCGGACACGGGTCGTCCGCCGGCGGACCACATGGAGTCATCATGGGACGTTCCACCAGAAGGACTTTCATCGCCGGACTCGCCCTGGCCGGCGCGGCCGCGGTGGCGGCACCCGCTCTGGCGGCACCCGTGGCGGCGGCACCCGCGCAGGCGGTCGAGACATGGCAGTTCATCGGCAAGGACGTGTTCACCGGCGAGGCCGAGAACTCGCGCAACCAGGGCGTCACCACCGACGGCACTCACTGGTACTTCTCCAGCACCAACGGGCTGGAGATCACGGACATGCGCTACCACACGATCTTCAAAAGCTCGCCGGCCATTCCGTCCGCACTGGCCAACCCTTCGCCGCTCGCCTACAAGGGCCTGAACCACATAGGCGACATCGACTACGCCAACGGCAAGCTCTACATCTCGCTCGACAGCAGCACGCGCGATTCGGTGACCGGCAGCCGTTACGACACACCGGTGTTCGCCGTCTACAACGCCGCCGGTCTGAACTTCACCGGCCAGGCCGCTGCCCTGAACCCGCCGCACGGCGTGAAGGACATCGCAAGCTGGGTGGCCGTCGACGCGCGCAAGGGCCTCGCCTACGGCATGGCCTATGACAACGCGACGGAAATCGCCGTCTACAACCTGCGCGACTGGACGTTCAACCGATACATCCCGCTGTCGCAGACGGTCGACCAGGCCCAGGGCGGCAAGATCCATGACGGCTGGATGTACTTCGCCTCGGACGACGCGGAGAAGAACATTTCCCGCGCCAACCTGACGACCGGCGAGGTCCAGGTGCTCTTCGATCTCAAGGTTCCCTACGACCAAGAGGTCGAAGGCCTGTCGTTCCTGGAGACACCGGACGGTCTGACCCTCAACATCCTCAACCGGGAGCAGCCTGATCCGAACGGCCCCAGCAACGTCACCTTCTATCACTACCGGCTGAAGGCGCCGGGCACGCCGGTCATCAAGGGCTCGCCGAAGGTCGGCGGGTATGTGACGGCCGACCCGGGCAAGTGGACCCCGGATGCGAAGTTCGGCTACCAGTGGCTCGTGAACGGCGAGCCGGTGGCGGGCGCGACCAGGCCGCGGTTCCACCTCTTGGGCAAGTACCTCACCGACACGGTGACCGTCCAGGTCACCGGCACGTGGGCCGACGGGACGTCGCGCACCGTCGAGTCCGGTCCGCTGACGGTCGTGCCCCGCTCCGGCGCCCAGCGGTGAGGGCTCCCGACATGGGCTGACCCCCACCATGGCGACGCAGCCGGTCCCCAGCACCGGCGCGTCGCACCCGAGTCCGACCGGTGCCCTCTCCCGACCGGCACCTCCGCACCCTCACCCGCTGCCGCAGGCCATGCGTGGCGGCATCAGCATTAGGCGGGCTCCGGCCCGGGTGCAGTGGGACGCCGAGCGCGACCTGCGTCTTCAGCCGCTTCCTCACCGGTCGCTCCAGCTCGGCCTCGCCGGCGAAGCCGCGCGCCTCTACGCCGACGAGTGGATCACCTCCATCACCGACATCACCCCGCTCGCCCACACGATCCACGCCCACATACAGGTCGGCGACCTGGACGCCGCGCGGCAACTCCTGCCCCGTGAACGCCCCTACCCCGTGAAGCACGGCATCCTGGCTCACCTGAGCCAATGAGCCGGACCGTTCGAGGCGGGGAATCGACTGACCTCCCGCATCAGTCCGAAGTCCAGCACCGTCGAACGCGCCGTCGGCGAACGGCAGACGGCCGCTCAGGTCGACCATGTGCAGGGGCACGTCGTCCCCCAGTCGCCGCCTGGTCGGCGCCGGCATCTTGGCGCCGGCGTCGATGCCGGTGACGACGGCACCGTGGTCGCGCAGTGCGGCGGACAGGGGGCCCGAGCCGCGGCCGGCGTCCGGGAGCCGACGGCCGGCCACGTCTCCGGCGAGGGCCGGCATCGCGGGCCGCTCGTAGTACCCGTTCACGAGGCTGTTCTCGTTGTCCGCCGAGTACGCCTCGGCGAACCTGCCGTAGCCATTCGCCTCGGCCGGAGCGCTCCCTGCCGGAACCTTCAGGAGGCCGCCGCCGGGTGCGGGTCGCCGAGGTACGGGAAGCGGTCCAGGGTGTCGGTGTGCGGTGTCAGACCGGTGGGCGGTGCCTCGTTCTTGGTGAGGAACGCGACGCGGATGTCGATGACGTCTTCAGTGAACGTCCGGCCGTTGGGGTACGCGGCCGGCTTGGCGGGGTCGAAGTGCAGCACGTCCGGCAGGATGCCGTGCTCGTCGAGCGCGGTGGTCGCCTCCTCGGGCGTGTAGCCGCCGGTGTGGCCCAGCAGGTGGACGAACTGGTCCGTCCATCTGGCACGGTCGTTGACCGGCTCGCCGGCGTTGTACTCCTCCTTCGTGTCGTCGGTGTTGAAGAAGCTGCTCACCGACGGGTGTCCGGCCCGGTCCGCGTGGACGAGTTCGCCGTCGCGCAGGACACTGCACCGGCCCCAGATGTGCAGTTCGGGCTTGGGCGCCAGCTCCGCGGTCGGCAGTTCGATGGCCATGGAGAAGACGTTGGCCGTGACGTTGGAGTCGACGCCGGTCCACGGGGACTGCCCGCCCAGATGCGGGGCGGTGAAGTTCCGTTTGCCGCTGGTGTCGAACAGGTTCTTGATGCCGTCGAAGTCGAAGAAGAAGGCGTCGCTGCGGCTGCCGGCGGCCACCTTGTAGGCGCCGCTGTCGACCACGTTGGCCTGGGGGCCGAAGGAGACGGCGGCGTCCGACACGATCTTGGTGCCGACCGCCTCGGGGCTGCGGGACTCCGTACCGGTTGCCATCAAGACGCTGTAGGTCTGGGAGCCGTCGGCTGCCGGCGGGCTGAAGACCCAGCTGAAGGCGATGTCGGGCAGATAGTCGCCGTCGTTGTCGATGTTCAGCCGGTATACGGCGTCGGGGTGCAGGGCATCGGCGTTGGGATTGGCGTTGAGGATGAGAACGGTCCTGCTCGGGTCGCCGGGGGCTTGGAAGGCGTAGAGGTCGCACAGATCGAGGCGCTGGTCGCCGAGCGGTGGCCCAAGGCTGAGGCCGGTGAAGTGATTGGACATATCGGGCGCTTCCTCTGCTCGCTCGCTGGGAAACCGCCAGAGCGCCACGGCCATGTGACAGCTCGTGACGTAGCGGGGCGGTGCGGCCACGCTAGCCCGACGGACCAGTCCGGCCGGCGATAGGGAAAGTGCCGCCGTCAAACAGCCCTCGAATGGGCCACCGAGAGAAAGCTGCGGTCTGCGAGTAGGGGTACGGCCCGCTTCTGCGGCGCCCGTCTCCGAGGCGCCCCTCCGCGGCCCGCCGGTCGCGGCTCAGTCCCACCCCTGCTGCTCCGCCGCCGCGAACAGGGCGAACGCGAACACGATCAGGGCGATGCCCGCATAGACCCCGTGCCGCGCAGGGGCCCTCGCACCTCACCACACGGGCGCCCGGGGAGTGACCCGGGCCTCGCCGCCGCCCTCGATCTCCGCCAGCCGCACCGGCCGCCGCTCCCGCCGGGACACCTCGCACGCCTCGGCGATGCGCAGCGCCTGCAGCGCCTCGTGCCCGTCGCAGGGATTGGCCCGTTCGCCGCGCACCACCTCGACGAAGGCACACAGCTCGGCCTCGTAGGCGGGGCCGAACCGCTCCAGGAACCCCGCCCAGGGCTTGTCGGCGGGCGGCGGCCCGGTCGGCTCAATCGAGGCGACGGGCGTACGGTCGTCCAGCCCCACCACGACCGTGTCCAGCTCCCCGGCCAGCTCCATCCGGACGTCGTAGCCCGCGCCGTTCAGCCGGGTCGCCGTCGCCGTGGCCAGCGTGCCGTCGTCCAGCGTGAGCACGGCAGCCCCCGTGTCGACGTCGCCGGCCTCCCGGAACATCGCGGGACCGGCGTCCGACCCGGTCGCATACACATCGACCACCTCGCGTCCGGTCACCCAGCGCAGCGCGTCGAAATCGTGGATCAGGGTGTCCCGGAACAGCCCGCCCGACAGCGGCAGCCACTCGGGCGGGGGAGGGGACTGGTCGGCGGTCATGGCCCGCACCGTGTGCAGCCGCCCGAGCCGCCGTGAGCGCACGGCCTCCCGCGCGCCGGCGTACCCCGCGTCGAACCGCCGCTGGAAGCCCATCTGCAAGGCCGTGCCGGCCGCGTCGACCTCCGCGAGCGCGTGCAGTGTGCCCGGCAGGTCGAGGGCGATGGGCTTCTCGCAGAAGACGGGCAGCGCGGAGCGGGCCGCGCGGCCGATCAGTTCGGCGTGGGCCGAGGTCGCCGTGGTGATCACCACGGCGTCCACTCCCCACGTGAAGATCTCGTCCACTCCGGGTGCCGCCGTCTCGCCCAGACGGTGCGCCAGATCCTGGGCCCGCGCCGGGTCCGCGTCCGTGAGGATCAGCGAACCGACCTCGCGATGACGGCTGAGCGTGTTCGCATGGATGGTGCCGATGCGGCCCGTACCGATGACCCCGATGCGCATGGAATCAAACTGAGGGCCGACCCCGGGCGCTGTCAATCCGTATGTCCGGACAACCGAACCTCACGACTTCCCGTCAACCGGCCACGGAGCTACGCTCGGCCCGTGCCGAAACCAGAAGTGGACCCGACCGCAGCGCTCGATCTCAGCGTGGACCGCAGTTCGCCGGTCCCGTTGTACTTCCAGCTGTCCCAACAGCTGGAGGCGGCGATCGAGCACGGAGCGCTCACGCCCGGCAGCCTGCTCGGCAACGAGATCGAGCTGGCCGGACGGCTCGGCCTGTCCCGTCCCACCGTCCGCCAGGCCATCCAGTCCCTCGTCGACAAGGGGCTGCTCGTGCGCCGCCGCGGGGTCGGCACCCAGGTCGTGCACAGCCAGGTCAAACGCCCGCTGGAGCTGAGCAGCCTCTACGACGATCTGGAGGCGGCCGGCCAGCGGCCCGCGACCTCCGTCGTCGTCAACACCGTCGTCGCGGCGTCCGCCGAGGTGGCGGCGGCGCTCGGGGTGGCCGAGGGCAGCGAGGTGCAGCGCATCGAGCGGCTGCGGCTGGCCCACGGCGAGCCGATGGCGTACCTGGTCAACCATCTGCCGCCCGGCCTGCTCGACCTGGACACCGCCCAGCTGGAGGCCACGGGCCTGTACCGGCTGATGCGCGCCGCCGGGATCACCCTGCACAGCGCCCGGCAGTCCATCGGGGCCCGGGGCGCCGCGGCGGCCGAGGCGGAGCGGCTCGGCGAGGCCGAGGGCGCCCCGCTGCTCACCATGCAGCGCACCACCTTCGACGACACCGGACGCGCGGTCGAGTTCGGCGACCACATCTACCGCCCGTCCCGCTACTCCTTCGAGTTCCAGCTGCTCGTACGCCCCTGACGGGCCGACGTACCGCTCCTACGGCCTTGCCCGGCCCGAACGGCGGCTCGTACCGCTCCGGAGTGCAGTTCGTACGGCCTGGGCGGCGGCCCGTACGGCTGGGGCGGGCGACTCGTATGGCCTGGTTGGCAGACCGTACGGCTCGGGCGGGCGACTCGTAGGGCTGGGGCAGCGACTCGTACGGCCTGGGAGGCAGCCCGTACGGCCTGGGCGGGCAACTCGTAGGGCCCGGCGGGCAGTTCGTGCGAGCCCGGACGGCATGGCCCGGCCGCCCGCCCCGTCGCGGCGGCCCTCCCGCACTCCCGGCCGGACGGCCGGATTCGTCGCAATGTCCGGACAATCGGACCGGTCGGCCCCTCCCCGCCGCGGAACCCGTGATTCCCGTGTCCGACAATAGGACGTTTGGGGCTGCCGGCCCGATCACCGGCGGCCCCTCGCGTACGTCAGAGCACGGCAAGCAGAGCACGGCAAGCAGAGCACGGCAAGAAGGGCACGGCCTCGTGGCACGGTTTCGGACCTGGGTAGGCATCGCGGTGGCGGGGGCGCTGGGCGCGACCCTCGCCGGGTGCAGCAGCACCGGCGGCAAACGGGCCGAGGACGCCCGCGAGGCCGCGGCGGCCCAGGGCAGGACGGCGGTGGACACCCCCCGCTGGACCTTCGCGATGATCACCCACTCGGGTGACGGCGACACGTTCTGGGACATCGTGCAGAACGGCGCCAAACAGGCCGCCGCCAAGGACAACATCGACTTCCTGTACTCGCACGACGACGAGGCCCAGCAGCAGGCGCAGCTCGTGGACGCGGCCGTCGACAAGAAGGTCGACGGGATCATCGTCAGCCTGGCCAAGCCCGACGCGCTGAAGTCGGCCCTGGCCCGCGCCGAGAAGGCCGGCATCCCGGTGATCACGGTCAACTCGGGCTCGGCGAAGTCCAAGGCGTTCGGCGCCCTCGCGCACATCGGGCAGGACGAGAGCGTGGCCGGCGAGGCCGTCGGCGAGGAGCTGAACGAGCGCGGCCGCAAGAAGGTCCTGTGCATCCTGCACGAGCAGGGCAACGTCGGCCACGAGCAGCGCTGCGCCGGCGTCGCCGAGACCTTCCGCGGCTCGGTCGACAACCTCTACGTCAACGGCACCAACATGCCCGACGTGCAGTCCGCGATCGGGGCCCGGCTCCAGGCCGACACGTCCGTCGACGCCGTAGTCACGCTGGGCGCGCCCTACGCGGACACCGCGGCCAAGGCACGGTCGGACACGGGCAGCAAGGCCGAGATCGACACCTTCGACCTCAATGCCAAGGTCGTCGCCGGGCTGCAGGACGGCAGCCTCGGATTCGCGGTCGACCAGCAGCCCTGGCTCCAGGGCTACGAGGCCGTCGACCTGCTGTGGGCGTACAAGTACAACGGCGATGTCCTCGGCGGCGGCCGGCCGGTGCTGACCGGGCCGCAGATCGTCACCAAGGACGAGGCGGCGAAGCTGACGGATTACACGAAGCGGGGCACCCGATGAGCGCGCTGCCGACCTCCTCTGATGAAAGGATTCTGCGGACCTCGCCGCTGCGCGGCCTGCTGGGCCGCCCCGAACTGGGCTCCGTGGTCGGCGCGCTCGCCGTCTTCCTGTTCTTCGCCGTCGCCGCCGACGGGTTCCTGCGCGCGACCAGTCTGAGCACGGTCCTGTACGCGTCCTCGACGATCGGCATCATGGCGGTCCCCGTCGCGCTCCTGATGATCGGCGGCGAGTTCGACCTGTCCGCCGGGGTCATGGTGACGTCCTCCGCCCTGATCTCGTCGATGTTCAGCTATCAGATGACGGCGAACGTCTGGGTCGGTGCCGGTGTCTCCCTCCTCGCCACACTCGCGATCGGCTTCTTCAACGGCTTCGTGCTCACCCGCACCCGGCTGCCCAGCTTCATCGTCACGCTGGGCACCTTCCTGATGCTGACCGGCATGAACCTCGGCTTCACCAAGCTGATCGACGGCACCGTCTCGACCAAGACCATCGCCGACATGGAGGGCTTTCCGGCCGCCCGCGCCCTGTTCGCCTCGACGCTGACCCTCGGCGGCGTCGACTTCAAGATCACCATCGTGTGGTGGCTGGCCCTGGTCGCCGTCGCCTCCTGGATCCTGCTGCGCACCCGCGCCGGCAACTGGATCTTCGCGGTGGGCGGCAACAAGGACGCGGCCCGTGCCGTCGGCGTCCCCGTCGAGAAGACCAGGATCGGCCTCTACATGGGCGTGGCCTTCGGCGCCTGGATCTCCGGCCAGCACCTGCTCTTCTCGTACGACGTCGTCCAGTCCGGGGAGGGCGTCGGCAACGAGTTGATCTACATCATCGCGGCCGTCATCGGCGGCTGCCTCATCACCGGCGGATACGGCAGCGCGATCGGCGCGGCGGTCGGCGCGCTCCTGTTCGGCATGACGAGCAAGGGCATCGTCTTCGCCGAGTGGAACCCCGACTGGTTCAAGTTCTTCCTCGGAGCCATGCTGCTCCTCGCGACCCTGCTCAACGCCTGGGTCCGCAAGCGCGCGGAGGCCACCCCATGACCCGGAACAAGACGCGCACGCCCCTCGTGGAGCTGTCCGACGTCAGCAAGCACTACGGCAACGTCCGCGCCCTGGAGGGCGTCTCGCTGGAGGTCCACCCCGGCGAGGTCACATGCGTCCTCGGCGACAACGGCGCGGGCAAGTCGACCCTGATCAAGATCGTCGCGGGCCTGCACGGGCACGACGGCGGAACCCTGCGCATCGAGGGCGAGGAGACACGCCTCGCCTCCCCACGCGACGCCCTGGACCGCGGCATCGCCACGGTCTACCAGGACCTCGCCGTGGTCGGCCTGATGCCGGTGTGGCGCAACTTCTTCCTCGGCTCGGAGCCGCGGACCGGCTTCGGCCCGTTCAAACGCCTGGACGTCGACCTGATGCGCCGCACCACCCACGCCGAACTGCTGCGCATGGGCATCGACCTGAGGGACGTCGACCAGCCGATCGGAACGCTGTCCGGTGGTGAACGCCAGTGTGTGGCGATCGCACGGGCGGTGTACTTCGGCGCCAAGGTCCTGGTCCTGGACGAACCGACCGCCGCACTGGGGGTGAAGCAGTCCGGTGTGGTCCTCAAATATGTGGCGGCAGCACGTGACCAGGGTCTGGGTGTCATCTTGATCACCCATAACCCGCACCACGCGTATCTGGTGGGGGACCGGTTCGTGCTGCTGCGGCGCGGCACCATGGTGGGCCACCACACACGGGACGAGATCACCCTGGACGAGCTGACCGGTCAGATGGCGGGCGGAGCCGACCTGGAGGCCCTGCGCCACGAACTGCGGCGTGGTTGAGCCACCGGGCCCCATCAGGTCCCCGTACCGCACCCGCCCCGCGGTGAGGCAGAATCGGCCCTGATGAGCACCTACCGCGACCTCACGGCCCCCATCGGCTCCCGCAGAGCCCCCGTCCTGCGCACGGTCGGCACGCGAGAACGCCGGTCCCACCTGACCGCCCCCCGGGTGCCCACCGTGGGCATCGACATCGGCGGCACGAAGGTCATGGCGGGCGTCGTCGACGCCGACGGCAACATCCTGGAGCGGCTGCGCACGGAGACCCCGGACAAGTCCAAGAGTCCCAAGGTCGTCGAGGACACGATCGTCGAACTGGTCCTCGATCTGTCCGACCGGCACGACGTGCACGCGGTGGGTATCGGCGCGGCGGGCTGGGTCGACGCCGACCGCAACCGCGTGCTGTTCGCCCCCCACCTGTCCTGGCGCAACGAGCCGCTGCGCGACCGGCTGGCCGGCCGGCTCGCCGTGCCCGTCCTGGTCGACAACGACGCCAACTCCGCCGCCTGGGCCGAGTGGCGCTTCGGCGCCGGCCGCGGCGAGGACCACCTCGTCATGATCACGCTGGGCACCGGCATCGGCGGCGCCATCCTGGAGGACGGCCAGGTCAAGCGGGGTAAATACGGTGTCGCGGGCGAGTTCGGCCATATGCAGGTCGTGCCCGGCGGCCACCGCTGCCCGTGCGGCAACCGCGGCTGCTGGGAGCAGTACAGCTCGGGCAACGCGCTGGTCCGCGAGGCCAGGGAACTCGCCGCCGCCGACTCCCCGGTGGCGTACGGGATCATCGAGCACGTCAAGGGCAACATCGGCGACATCACCGGCCCGATGATCACCGAACTGGCCCGCGAGGGCGACGCGATGTGCGTCGAACTGCTCCAGGACATCGGCCAGTGGCTGGGCGTCGGCATCGCCAACCTGGCGGCCGCCCTCGACCCGTCCTGCTTCGTGATCGGCGGCGGTGTATCGGCCGCCGACGACCTGCTGATCGGCCCCGCCCGTGACGCCTTCAAACGCCATCTCACCGGCCGCGGCTACCGCCCCGAGGCCCGCATCACCCGCGCCCAGCTCGGCCCCGAGGCCGGCATGGTCGGCGCCGCCGACCTCGCCCGGCTGGTCGCCCGCCGCTTCCGCCGGGCCAAGCGCCGCCGGGTGGAGCGTTACGAACGCTACGAACGGTACGCGGAGGCCCGCCGCCCCCGGGACACCGCATGACCGCTTCCCTGCCGCGCCAGCCCGAGCCGCCCGACACGCAGGAACGGCCCGCCGAGAGTCCGGGCCGCAAGGCCCGCCGCCGGGCGCTCACCCTGCTGATCATCGGGCTGCTCATCGGCGTACCGGCCGGCTATCTGGTGATCTCCGCCGCCCAGAGCCGCGACAGCGGCAAGGCCAAGGAGGCGAAGTACTCGGCGACCGGTCTCAGCGCGGGCTGGCCGTCGAAGGTGCAGCGCCGGCTCTACCAGGTGAACGTCCCGCACCCGGCGGACCAGGTCGCCTACTACGAGACCAACAACTGGAAGACCAGCAGGCTCTACGTCCAGTTCCGCACCACCGACGCGGGACTCGACAGCTATCTGCAGGCGCTCGGCATGCAGCGGGACGACCTGAAGCCCGACGAACTCCCCATCAGCGGCCGCGACCAGAAGATCACCGGCTGGGACTTCACGGGCCCCGGCACGTGGTCGGGCTTCACCCGCAAGCAGAAGAACCCGGCGCCCAGCCAGGACGTGATCGTGAACATGTCCGACCCGACCTACCCGATGGTCTACGTCGTCTCGCGCACAGTGCCCTGACGACCCCGGCGACCTTCCCGTTCCCGTGGCCGCCGGGGCCGACTGTCAGACCCCGCCCGTACAGTCGAAGACGTCTGGTCCGACGCACGGGCGGGAGGTGGCAGGACGTATGAGCGACACGGCCGCGGTGGCCGAGCGAACCGGGGGACCCGGACGGAGCGAGGGTCCCGTCCCGGTGCGGCTCGCCGCCGTCTACCTTCCCGCGCCGCTCCCGCGCGAGGGCCGGATCGCCTTCTGGGACCCCGACGGCGGCCCTCTGCCCACGGCGCCCGCGGCGACCCAGCCGCACCCGGCCGCCGACCACCGGCGGCCGGCGGGCCCACGCCACGACGAGCCGACCTTGGTGCGCCGCGACGAGCCGACTCTCGTGGGCCATGACGAGCTGACCGTCGTACGACCGCACGGCGCGAGCGTGCGCCGCCGGACGGTACCCGCGCTGACCCTGCCGCTCGACGTGGCCCTCCCGCTGCTCGTGCGGGCCCGCCACCATCCGGCCGCTCACCCGGCGACGGCCTGCTGGGGCGCGGCGGCCCTGCACGCGCTGCGGCTCGCCGCCCGCGGCCGGCTGCTGCCCGGCCTGACCCCCGCCGGGCACGACGCCTGGCGGGCCGGCCCCCTGGAGCCCGACGACATCGCCCACCTGCGCGCCGTCGCCGCCGCCCTCCCCGCCGAGGGCCACGCCGTGCCGCTGCCCGGCCCCGGCCCGCTCCGGCTGCCCGAGCCCGAAGCGCTGGTGCGCTCCTTCCTGGACGCGGTCGCCGACACGCTGCCCCGCACCCCGGCCGCCCCCTACGCCTCCGGCGGCCCCTTCGCCGCCCGGGAACCCCACCTGCTGCCCGACGCCCACGACTGGGCGGCGGAGGTCGCCGCGGGCATGGACGCGGGCGTGCGGATCTCGCTCCGCCTCGACCTGTCGGCGTACGACCTCTTCGACACCGGCCCCGGCGGCGACGGCACCCGCGGCGCGGGCGCCGCGATCGTCCAGGTGCACAGCCTCGCCGACCCCACCCTGGTGGCCGACGCCGCCGCCCTGAGGGCGGGGGAGGCCGATACGGCGTTCGGGCCACGCGCGCGCGTGGACGCGGCCCTCGCCGTCCGCCGCGCGGCCCGCGTATGGCCGCCCCTGGACCGGCTCGCCGAACAGGACGTGCCCGACGTACTCGCCCTGTCCGAGGGGGAACTGGGCGACCTCCTCGGCGTGGCGGCCACCCGGCTCGCGGCGGCCGGGGTCGCCGTGCACTGGCCCCGGGACCTGGCGCAGGACCTGACCGCCACCGCGGTGGTGCGCTCCGCGCCCGGCTCGGCCACCGACGGCACCGGCTTCTTCGAGAGCGAGGAACTGCTCCAGTTCCGCTGGCAGTTGGCCCTCGGCGGCGATCCGCTCAGCGAGACCGAGATGGACGCGCTCGCCGAGGCGCACCGCCCCGTCGTCCGGCTCCGCGACAGCTGGGTGCTCGTCGACCCCGCGCTGGTCCGCAAGGCCCGCAAGCGCGAACTGGGCCTGCTCGACCCGGTCGACGCGCTGTCCGTGGCGCTCACCGGCACCGCGGAGGTCGACGGGGAGAGCGTCGAGGCGGTGCCGGTCGGCGCGCTGGCGGCACTCCGCGACCGCCTCACGGCCGGGATCCGCCCCGCCCGGCCGCCCGCCGGACTGCACGCCACCCTGCGCGACTACCAACTGCGCGGGCTGGCCTGGCTCGACCTGATGACCTCCCTGGGCCTCGGCGGCTGCCTCGCCGACGACATGGGCCTCGGCAAGACGATCACGGTCATCGCGCTGCATCTGAAGCGGGCCCGTGACCAACCCACCCTCGTGATCTGTCCCGCCTCCCTGCTCGGCAACTGGCAGCGGGAGATCGCCCGGTTCGCGCCCGGTGTCCCGGTCCGCCGCTTCCACGGACCGGACCGCACCCTCGACGGCCTGGCCGGCGGCTTCGTCCTCACCACGTACGGCACCCTGCGCTCGACCGCGCCCCGCCTCGCCGAACAGCCGTGGGGCATGGTCGTCGCGGACGAGGCACAGCACGTCAAGAACCCGTACTCGGCCACGGCCAAGGCCCTGCGCACCGTCCCGACGGCCGCGCGCGTCGCCCTCACCGGCACCCCGGTCGAGAACAACCTGTCCGAACTGTGGGCACTGCTCGACTGGACGACGCCCGGACTCCTCGGTCCGCTGAAGTCCTTCCGCGCCCGGCACGCGCGCGCGGTGGAGAACGGCGAGGACCAGGAGGCGGTGGACCGGCTGGCCCGTCTGGTCCGGCCCTTCCTGCTGCGCCGCAAGAAGTCCGACCCCGGCATCGTCCCCGAACTGCCGCCCAAGACGGAGACGGACCATCCGGTGCCGCTCACCCGGGAACAGGCCGCGCTGTACGAGGCGGTGGTGCGTGAGTCGATGCTCGCCATCGAGACGGCGGAGGGCATCGCCCGCCGCGGCCTGGTTCTCAAGCTGCTCGGCGCGCTCAAACAGATCTGCGACCATCCCGCGCTGTACCTGAAGGAGCCGCCGCCCGGCGACCGCCTGGCCGCGCGCTCCGGCAAACTGGCCCTGCTCGACGAGCTGTTGGACACCTTGCTGGCCGAGGACGGCTCGGCCCTCGTCTTCACCCAGTACGTCGGGATGGCCCGGCTGATCACCGCCCACCTGGGCGCCCGCGCGGTCCCCGTGGACCTCCTGCACGGCGGCACACCGGTACCGGAGCGCGAACGTATGGTGGACCGGTTCCAGAGCGGGGCGACCCCGGTCCTCGTGCTCTCCCTCAAGGCCGCCGGCACCGGCCTGAACCTCACGCGCGCGGGCCATGTCGTCCACTTCGACCGCTGGTGGAACCCGGCCGTCGAGGAACAGGCCACCGACCGCGCCTACCGCATCGGGCAGACCCAGCCGGTGCAGGTCCACCGCCTGGTCACCGAAGGCACGGTCGAGGACCGCATCGCCCGGATGCTGGAGGCCAAGCGCGCCCTGGCGGACGCGATCCTCGGCTCCGGTGAATCGGCACTCACGGAGCTGACGGATCGTGAGCTGTCCGACCTGGTGTCACTACGGAGGACGTCATGACGGCCGACCGGGAACGCCCCGCCGACATCGCCCGCCGCGCCCTGCGAGCCGCACGGGAGCGGTCCGGCGACGGCGCACCCCAGCGCCCGGCTCCCGGCCCGGCGGGGGAAGAACCGCGCGGCACGGCTGCGGAAGAGGCGCAGACGCTCTCGCGGGGGACGGCACGCGGGGCGGCTTCGGGAGCGGCCCGGACGCCGGCGCGAGCGGTGCCTTCGGAGGCGGCGGGGACGCCCTCGCGAGCGGCGTCTGCCGAGGTGGTGGAGGGGCCGGCGCGAGCGGCGTCTGCCGAGGCGGCGGAGCGGCCGGCGCGCGGGAGCGCCATGCGTGCGGCGGAGCAGCGTCCGCGCGCGGCTGCTGCGAAGGCGACGGAGGACGTGCCGCGCGGAGCCGCTTTCGGTGCCGGCGCGGCGCCTTGCGGCACCGACGGCGGGGGCGACCCTCCCGCGCGGCGGCCGAGGCCCGGCGACGCGGCCCGGGCCGCGATCAGGCCGGCCGCGTCCGCGGACCGTGACGGGCGCGGTGACCGGCGGGCGGACGAGGGCGACGGCGTCATCGGGGCGGCGGTGCGACGGGACGACCCCGACGGGGCGCGCTCCGCCACGGACGACGTGCCGGACACGGCCCCGTCTCCCGCCGGCGAAGCCACCCCGGACACCGGTCGTCCGGCCGGCCCTCACGCCCGGTCCGCGGGCCGCCCCGCGGACGCGGCCCGGCACGCCCTTCGAGCGGCCCGCCGGGAACCACGCGGGATCGGCGAACAGCCCCGGCCGTCCGCACCACCGCCCGCCGCGCACCCCGCTCCGGCACCATCCGGCACCCCCGCCACCGATCACACCGTGACCGATCAGGGAACCCGGACGGGTCCGCCCCGCCTTCCCCGGACCATGGCCACCCCGCACCGCGACGGTGAACTGCGCCGCACCTTCCCGGCGTTTCCCGGCCGGACGCCATCGGACGGCCCGGACGCGCCCTTCGCCGCCACCTGGTGGGGCCATGCCTGGATCGAGGCTCTGGAGCGGGGCACGCTGGATGCCAAGCGGCTGGCGCGCGGCCGAGGGTACGCCGAACAGGGGCACGTGGACGCGATCACCGTGACACCGGGACTCGTGCTGGCCTATGTGCGGGGCAGCCGACCGCGACCCTACCGGGTGCAGGTGCGCTTGCGCACGTTCGACGAGGCGGACTGGGAGCGGTTCCTCGACGCCGCCGCCGAACAACCCGGCCGCATCGCCGCGCTGCTCGACCGGCAACTGCCCGTGTCCCTCGCCGAGGCCGGAGCCGCGCTGCTGCCCGGCGCCGGCGACCTCGCCCCGCGATGCAGCTGCCCCGACTCGGGCCACCCCTGCAAGCACGCCGCCGCCCTCTGCTACCAGACGGCACGGCTGCTGGACGCCGACCCCTTCGTCCTGCTCCTGCTGCGCGGCCGTGGCGAACGCCAACTGCTCGACGCGCTGTCCCGCCGCAGCGCCACCGCCGCGGCCCGCGCCGCGCAGGACCGGCAGCCGCGCCCGCTGCCCGGCGTACGGGCCGCCGAGGCCCTGGCCGCGCGCGAACTCCCCCCGCTCCCGGCGCCGTTGCCGCCGCCCGCGCACCCCGAGCAGCCCCCGGTCTACCCGGCGGCGCCGGGCGGCCCCGACCCCTTCGTCCTGGACCAGCTGGCGACGGACGCCGCCGCCCGCGCGCACGCGCTGCTGTCCACCGGGCGGGACACGGTCGGCGAGCTGACGCTGTGGCAGGACGCGGTGCGGCTGGCCGCGGCCCGCCCCGGTTCCGGCCTGACCGCCGCCGCCCGCGCGCTCTACTCCGCGCTGGCAGCCGCCGCGGGCCGCACCCCCGCCGAGCTGGCGCGCGCGGTCGCGGCCTGGCGGCAGGGCGGACGGGACGGGCTCGCGACCCTGGAGGAGCCCTGGGACCCGCCGGCGGGCCGCTTCGACCGGGCCCGGCCGCTGCTGCTCGCCGCCGACCTGCCCGCGTTCCGCCCCTGGCGCAACCACCTCACCCACCCGCAGGGCCAGGTCCAACTCCGCCTGGGCCGGGACGGCCTGTGGTACGCCTACGAAGCGGAACCGGGCCACGATGACTGGTGGCCCCGCGGCACCCCAGACCCTGACCCCGTCGGCGCCCTGACCGGCCTGGGCACCCCACACGCCAGCTGACCCCACCACCCCACTGCCGCCCTGGGCGCCCGCTGTCGCGCCGGGGCGGCCGGCTGACGCTGCCGCCCCGGAGCGCCCTCCTGTGCGCCCACTGTCGCCTTGCGTGCGAGGTGTTGTTCCGCGGCAGCGTCGGGCCCGGATTCCGTCGGCGCCTGATCGCTTTGGGCATCCCGTACGCCGACTGACCCTGGCGCGCCCGATCCCGACGGGGCCCGCCCGCTGCCGCCCCGGAGCGCCCTCCTGCGCGCCCACTGCCGCCCCGCCCTCCCGCTGCCACCCCCACGCGCCCACTGCCGCCCCCACACACCCCCCGAATGCCGCCGGTCGCACCGTCGGACGGCGATCAGGAGCCGCGGGAGGGCCGCCGCCCGGCCGTGCTGCGCGCCCACTGTCGCCCGCCCTTCCGCTCCTGCCCCCCTCCCGATGCCGCCCCGAGCGCCTGCTGTCGGCCCGCGGCACCTGGTGTCGGCCCGCGGCACCTGGTGTTGTGAGGCCGGGCCTGGTGTGGATCCGCGTCCCGGAAGCGGTCCAGGTCACCCCGGCGGGTTTCTGAGGCGGGGTGCCGACGGTCGGCTCCATCAGTTTCTCCCCCGCGCCGATTCCGTCGGATTACCCGTCGGCCCGGCCCGCGGCCTCGTACCATGGGCCGGGTGATCAGCAGCCGACGCCGCCCCGCCGCACCGCGGTTCCGCGCGCTCGCGTCCCCTCGCTGTTGTTGTTGATCGTCATCGTCTGAACGGCCCTTTCCCCACGGCCCGTTCCGCGCCCCGAGCGACCTCCCCGAACGCGTCCTTGCCGAGCCCCGTGCCGATCCGGGCCGTGGCCCGTTCGTCCCGGTCGAGTCGCCGCCGTCCGCGTACCGCCCCCGTCCGCGTACCGCCCCCGCCCGAAAGGCAGGCCCGTACCCATGCGCACCCCCGAATCCGCCCGTGAATCCGCCTACGACCGGCGCAGGCTGCGCCAGTGGCTCGCCGGTGAGGCCCGTGCCGACGGGGTCTCCCGGCGCGACATGCTCCGTCTCGTGGCGGCGGCCGGGCTCGCCGCCACGGCCGCGCCCACCGCCCTCGCCACGCCCGCGACGGCCGCCGCCGGCATCGTCAAACCCCTCCCCGAGGCGTGGTTCACCGTGCGCGGCACCAACGCCGAGACCAGGTTCGCCGCCCTCGCGGGCACCGGCTACCACACCCCCGTCGACCACTTCTTCGTCCGCAACCACACCTCCACCCCCGTCCTGGACGCCGCCGAGTGGACCCTCACCGTCCGGGGCGACGGCCTCGTCCACCGCCGGACCGTCGAGTTCTCCCTCGACGACCTCAAGCGGCTGCCCAAAGTCACCCGCACCGCCTTCGTGGAGTGCGCGGGCAACGGGCGCAGCCTGTTCACCAGCCAGCAGGGCGACACCGTCGCCGGCACGGCCTGGACGCTCGGCGCGATCGGGACGGCCCGCTGGACCGGTGTCCGGCTCGCCGACGTCCTGCGCCGGGCCGGGCTCGGCCCTCACGCGGTCGACGTCATGCCACGCGGCCTCGATCCCGACTACGTCACGGCCGACGGCACCGACCTCGGCCCGGTGCGGCGCCCGCTGCCGCTGTCCAAGGCGCTCGACGACGTGCTGCTCGCCTACGAGATGAACGGCGAACCGCTGCCGTACGATCACGGCCACCCCGTGCGGGTCCTGGTGCCCTCCTGGATCGGCATCGCCTCGATCAAGTGGGTCGGCGACATCGAGGTGTCGGCGCAGCCGCTGTACTCGCCCTGGAACACCGACTTCTACCGGCTGTTCGGCGACGCGTACCCGGAGGGCGGCAGCGCGCCGCTGACCCGGCAGACCGTCAAGAGCGCCTGGGAGCTGGAGTGGGACGCGAGCCTTGATGCCACCGAGCACCGGCTCACGGGGCGCTCCTGGTCCGGGGCCGGCGGCATCGTCCGGGTCGATGTCAGCACCGACGGCGGCGCGACCTGGCGGCGGGCCCGGCTGCACGACGCGCCGCGCCGGGCCGGCTGGGTCCGCTGGTCCACCGACTGGCGTCCGCCGGCCCCGGGCGCGTACGCCCTGCTGGCCCGCGCTACCGACTCCGCGGGCCGCACCCAGCCCGGCGCCACGACGCCCAACACACAGGGCTACCTCTTCGACGCGGTGGTCCGGCACCCGGTGAAGGTGGTGTGACGCGTCCTCTCATCGAAGGGGTGACCATTCATCAGATAATCACCACAAAGGGCTAACTCCCCGTCAAGCCCTTTGTTTTCAAGGAACTTGACATGTCGTCGGCTGCCGACGAGGGCAAGTGCTGGTGCCGCCGGTCCCTCGTTCGGCTCTCCGGCGAGGGCCTGGCGATATATCCGACATGACAGTCATGGGAGCTGTTTGTGCGTTCAGTCATGCGTCGGCTGCGAGCCGGCCCTCTCTCAGACAGGAGACGTTGCATGCTGATGACCCGCTCCACTGCCGTCACCGCCGGCATCACCTACGCCTCGGCCGCCTCCGTTCCGGCCCAGGTGGCCCCCGCCCAGGCGCCCTTCGGCGGTTCCGGAAAGGGCAACGAGGGCAGAGGCAAGGGCTTCGAGGAGGAGGGCCTGATCCACATCAATGAGCGGCCGTACTCCGCCCACCCGGGTGGTTGAATCACCGTGGTCAGCGGCCTGGGCGCCAAGAGCCTGAACATCCGCAACGACACCCGCCGTACCGTCGAGGTCTTCCGCGGGGCGGTCTGCGACAACGGCGCTCCCATCGCCACGGTCGGGCCGCACAGCTCCAGCGACGGCGTGAACCCGCGGTCCAATGACGGCTTCTTCGACGAGGACGCAGTGGTGGGCAGCTTCCGGGTGGTCAAGGACCGTGACGGCAAGTTCTGAGCCGGCCGTCCGACGGGGATCCCGGCCCGCCGGAATCGGGCCGGGATCCCCTCCGGGCGGGGCCCGGACCCGACCATTGTGTGACAGCCCGCGCGTCGTGAGCATCCCGCCGGGCGGCGGCCCGCTCCCTGCACCGGCTCCCTGCACCGGCCGGCCCGCCGGGCGACTCCCGCCACGACGCCACCCGTTGACGCCCGTCGCCGCGCGACGGCCGCGGACGCCGCCCCGGCGCCCGGGCCGACCCGCACGGATGGGGACGGCGAGCCGGGCGCCGTGTCAAGAAAGGCGTCGAGGATCTTCGCGGAGCCGCCACCCGACTACGTCGCGATCGCGCTGTCCGACCAGATCGTGACGCGCTGCGGCACGGCCGACTACGCCAGCAAAGAGACCGGCGCGGTCCATCGCGACCTGCGCCGCGCCCTCAAGGCGAGCGCCATGAAGTTCCGCATACCGACGCCCGGACGAACGCGACGGCTTCCGCTCGGCAATCGAGTCCCGCGTGCGGCGCTACGACCTGATGGCGCTTGAGGCGCAAAGCCGGGTTCGCCTCGCGGAACCCGCTTCAGCTTCGGGGAGTTGGATGCACGTTCCGGCGCCGCTCCAGGGTCTGGGGCGAACGGTCATGTCATCGAGGAGCCCGTCAGGTCAGATTTTGATCACAGTGACGCGTCCGCCGCACAGCGCGGTGAGATCTTCCGGATCGGAGGTCAGGGCTGTGACCGGTCCGGGGGCGGCGAGGGCGGTGGCGCTGAGCATGGCGTCGATGGCGTACTTGTGGCCGTGCAGGCCGGCGTCGGCGAGGAGGGCGGCGGCGTGCCGGGCGATCGGCTCGGTGACGGGTTCCACGACGAGGCGGGAGAGGGTCCACTCCAGCGCGGGGCGGTTGATCCGGGGGTGGACGACCTCCACCAGAGTGGCCGCGGAGGTGATCACCCGCAGGTCGTCGGCGCGGGCCAGAGCAAGCCATCCAGTGACAGCGCGGTCCCGCAGGACGGCCTTGGCCAGGCCCTCGCTGTCCAGGACGAGGGTGCCGCCGGGTGCGGCGGGGGAGCGGGTCATGCGGCGCTCGTCCCGCCTCGCATCTGCTCGGTCTGCTGGCGGCGGGCCTGGTGGAGCTGGTCGCGCAGCGCCTGGACCTCCTCGTCCGTGACCGGGCCGTGCTCGGCTTCGGCGACCGCGATGATTTCGTTGAGGTTGTCGCGTTCGACCTGGCGGGCAACAGCTGCGGCGACGTAGGCAGACAGGCCGGACGGGCCGCTGCGGGCCTTGGCCGCTTCCGCGATGTCGCGAGGCATGGTGATCGAGTACTTGCCGGTAGGCTCACTCATGCTATCTATCCTACCGCTGATCCTCCCTTTGATCCCGGAACAGGCTCGCCTCGGATACGGGGCGGCGGATCGGGTGCCGGCCCGTCAGTGATCTTCCCCTGTAGGGGTCCCGTCCCTGTGCGACCCGGTGTGGGGGCCGCACGCCGGTCGGCAGGCTCTGTTCGCACCAGATCGTCTTGCCCCCGGGGTCTGCCGCGTTCCGCGCCGCTGGGTCAGCTGGGCGACCAGCAGCAGACCCGGCCGCCGGGGAGGCTACGGCGTACCTCGATGCCCGGTGCCGTCCGCGGCAGGACGAGCGTCGGGGCGCGACCGGGACCGGCTTCTCGTCCCGACCGCACCGCGGCCGGGACCCTGGTCATCGCGTGGTCTCGAACCTCATGTCCTGTCCCCTCATGTCCTGTCCGCGGGCTGTTGGCCGGCCTTGTCGACGACGGCGAGTTCCAGCTCGGCCCCGCTGGACAGCAGCGTCCCGGCCTTTCCGTACGAGGTGTCCTTGGTCAGATAGCTGCGCGAGCCGAGGAAGGAGAAGTCCTTCTCGTCGAAGACCCACTCGGTGCGGATGCCGTAGCGCGTGTCGTCGCGGGCGATGCCGAGGCCCCGGCGGCCGATCGCGTCGTGGGCCTGCGGGGCCGGGGTGACGCCGGGGATCTTCGCCGCGGCCCGGTAGAGGGCGGCGGCCGTACGGGGCGGCATCATCCCGCCGAGCAGGGACCCGATCTGCTCGAACACCGCCTGGTCACGTTCCCGGCCCTCGGCTTGCGGGGTCTTGGCGTACAGATAGGCCAGCAGCTTGTCGGGGTCGGTGGGCAGCGAGCTGAGCCAGCGGTAGGTGGGTCGGTTGATGCCGGCCGGGGTGCCGTCGGTGTCACCGAGTTCGGCGTTGATCGGCAGAGTCTCACCGTTCTCCCGGATCAGGCCCAGCTTGTGCAGCGGCCCCGGTTCCTGCGCGGACCACACCTCTCGGTCCTTCAGTGGGTCGAGGACGGCCTTCCCGCTGGTCAGGTCGGCCCCACGGGTCTTCTCCCGGGTATAGACGAACTGGTCGTCCCGCACGGGGGGCGTGGTGCGTTCCCCGGCGGCGGCGGAGATCCGGCCCAGGAGAGCCGCGGCGGGCCGCATGTCCGTGGCCGCACGGTGCGAGGCGGTGCCGGAGGGCTCCCGGCCGCCGCCGTTCAGGGCGATGCCCGCGGCCAGCGCGCAGGCCAGGGTCAGCGCGGTCGCCGGCGCCAGGATCGCGGGCCGCAGCAGTCGGCGGGCCGGGGGGCCGGCCGGGCGGGTACGGGTCGCCCGGGCTCGGTCGATGTGGTGCATCAGCAGTTCCTTGTGACGAAGGTGCTGCTCGCGCGGAAGGTCCCAGTCGGCCGGGGCCGGCAGCAGGCGGGCGATCTCTTCGCGGTCGCCGTTGCGCTCCGGGGAAGCGCTGGTGGTCCTGTCGTTCATGTGGGCTCCTCCCGTACGGGCAGGGCCGCGATCGCGGCCGCACTTGTCATCTCTCCGCGGGCGGCGGATGGTTCCCGGTCTTCTTCCGCGAGGTGGGCGAGCTTCTTGCGTGCACGCGAAAGGCGGGAACGTACGGTGCCGACGGCGATGCCCAGCGCTTCGGCCGTCTGCCGGTAGTCCAGGCCGGACCACACGCACAGGGCCAGTACCTCCCGTTCCTGGCGCCGCAGCCGCCCCAGGGCGGCATGCACGGCCAGCAGGCGCCGGGCGTCGTCGATGCGCCCGACCGTCCGGGGCGCGAAGTCCTCCTCCGCACGTGGCTGCGGCTGACGTGCCAGAAACAGCCGACGTCTGCGCTGTGCCCGGCGGGCGTTGTCCGCCTTGTGGGTGGCGATGCCCAGCAGCCAGGGCAGCAGGGAGCCGCCGTCCTCGCGCACCCGGGCCCGGGTCCGCCACGCGGCCAGGAACGTTTCGGACATGATCTCTTCGGCTGTCGACCAGTCGCCGGTCAACCGCAACCCGTGGTTGTACACGGCGCGGGCGAACTCCTCGTACAGCTGGGCGAACGCCTCGCGGTCCCCCTCGCGCACGCGGCGGCGCACATCGTTTTCTGAGTCCCTCACGACCACTTCTCTCCGCGACACCAGAGGAGTTCCTGTGGCCTGTGTCACGCACCGGCGTTCCGACAGGGCTCGACTGGACGAGAAGCCATGTCCCTCCCGGAGGGTACTGACCGTACGACCCCGTCGCCCCTCTGGGGGACAGTCCAGTCGTCGGTGTTCGTCGTCGTGTTCCTCCTCGCTCTCATCGTCTGGGCGGTCGCCCGGATGATCCGCGCCCGAGGGCGGACCCGGCTCCGGCCGGGCATGGCGCTGTCGTCGATCGAGTCCGCCGGCATACCCCGCCGCGGTGTGGTCATCAACGGCGCGGGCGCGTCGGCCCAGGCGGGCGGTCTCAACCGCGCGCAACAGATGGCAGGTCAGGCCGAGACCGTCTCTTCCCGGGCCGGTCGCCAGGTCTCGGAGTTGCCCCGGCGCCGGGCCCGCGCCACCAGCCCGTGCCGCGGTGCCAGGCACCAGGTCAGGGCGAACAGGGCGGTCAGGACGCAGACGATGGAGCCGCCGGCGGCGAGGTCGCAGGCGTACGAGACGTACAGCCCGGCCAGCGTGCGTGCCGCCGAGCAGGGAGGCCAGCAGGGTCATCGCCCACAGTCGTTCGGTGAGCATGCGTGCCGCGGCGGCCGGGGTGATCAGGAGGGACAGGACGAGGATGTTTCCGACCGCCTCCAGGGACATCACGATCGTGGCGGTCACCACCGTGTAGAGGATCATGTCGAGCCGCATGACGGGGAGTCCGGCGGCCCGGGCCGTCTCGCGGTCGAGGCTGACGGCGACCAGCTCCTTGCTCAGCAGCATGACGGTCACCAGGACCGCGCCGACGCACGCCGCCGTCCACACGTCCGCCGGGCCGACCGCGAGGACCTGCCCGAACAGGAACGAGGACAGGTCGGTGGACCAGCTGTCCTGCGTGGACACCAGCACGATCCCGAGCCCGAACGCGCAGGAGGAGAACACGCTGACGACCCCGCACACCAGGCCGGTGATCACGGCAACACCGAACGTCCGTTGCATGAAGGGAAGGTGCCAGGGGTCGGTGCGGAACTCCAGGACGCTCACGCGGCGGCTCCGATCGCGGTGTCCAGGCCGAAGGCGCGCAGCATCTGCTCGGGGTCGGCGAGCAGTTGGGGGCCTCCCTTGGCGACGACCGTGCGGTTGAGAAGGGCCACGCGTGTGCAGGTGCGGGCTGCGGCGGCGAGGTCGTGGGTGGTCATCAGCAGGCCCTTGCCGTCGGCGGTCAGGCGGCCGAAGAGGTCGTTGAGCAGCTCCTGTGTGGGCACGTCCACGCCGGTGAAGGCTCGTCCAGCAGCAGTAGTTGAGGCTCGCTCGCGAGCGCGCGGGCTACGAGCACGCGCTGGCGCTGCCCCCCGGACAGTTCCCCGATCGGGCGTCGGCGCAGGGCGGTGAGGTAGACCAGTTCCAGCGCCTCGTCGACGGCGGCCCGGTCGGCGGGCCGCGCCCGGCGCAGCCAGCCGATGGAGCGGGTACGGCCGGACAGCACCGCTCCCGAGATGTCGAGGGGAAGTCCCAGGCGAACTCGTGGCGTTGGGGCACGTATCCGACGAGGTGCCGGGCGCGGCCCAGGGGCAGGCCGTCGATCAGCACGTCGCCACCTGAGAGGGGGACCAGGCCGAGGACGGCGCGCAGGAGGGTGGTCTTGCCCGCGCCGTTGGGGCCCAGCAGGCCCAGCAGGTCGCCCCGGTGCACGGCCAGCCGGGTTTCCTGGACGGCGGGCCTGCCGCCCAGGACGACGCTCGCGTCCCGGGCCTGGAGAAGGGGCTCCACAGGGGTCACGCGTTGGTCCTCCCGGCCGTGCGGTCGACCAGTCGGGGTACGAAGTCCAGCTCGCCCTCGTCGAGGACGACGGCACCGACGGCGGCGCGGGCCGCCCCGCTGCCGCCGGCGACGACCAGCCCTGCCGCGCCCAACAGCACCGCGGTCGCCGCGGTGAGAGCAGCGGCCGTGAAGGCGCGTCTTCCGCGCGTCAGGGCTCCCATCACGAGCTGACGACGACGGTGTACGTCACGGTGGCGGACTCGGTGACGCCGCCGACCGCGCACACGGAAGGTCAGCTGGTAGGTGCCGGCCTCCTCGAAGGCCCAGTTGGCGTGGTTGTGCGTGCCGACGCCGAAGGTCTTCGACTTGAAGCCGGTGGTGACGGTGTTGCTGTCGTACCAGCGGGTGCCGGCGCCCTCGTAGACGCTGAAGTCGTCGGTGGCGGTCCGTAGCCCGGGTTGGCGACTCTGGCGGCGGCCGGCACGGACAGCGTCACGTCGGCCGGCTCGTACTCGGTGGCGTTCTCCTCGTCGTGGACGTGCAGGTGCAGGTCGGTGCCGTCCCACTCGGCGTCGACCACGTCGACGTGGCCGCTGCTGAGCGTGGTCGCGGCGAGAGCCGGGATGGCCGTGAGGCCGCCGAGCGCGACGGCCGCAGCGAGGGAACCCGAAAGGGTGAGAGCGCGGGTCAGGGGGCGGAAGGCCCGCGCGCCGTGCGGTCACGACTCTGTCGGTCCTGGGACCCGAGTCGTTCACTTCGGCAGGTGCGAAATACGGTGCGTGGGGAGGGGTCCAGCGGCGGATGCCAGGGCGCCGGGCGCTAATCGCCCTGACGGGTGAGGAGCTTGAGCCCGAGCTGGGGATCACCGGCGGGTCGCATGACGAGCCCGGCTTCGGAGGTCTCCTCGGCCAGCTCGCTCTCGCTCGCCACCCACCACCGGTAGTCGACCGTGACCTCCGACATCGGAAGACCGTCCCGCAGCACGCGGTAGTCCATCCGCCAGGTGACCTCGTCGTCGCCCGAGGGCTCCGCGCTCGCCCACCCCTCGTAGTGCAGTGCGCCCACGGTGGCCGAAGCCATCCGGGTGCGCGGAACGCGCTCCGGCCGCGTGGGCGGGCTGACGTTGACGATGAGGGCGCCCCCGGGCGCGAGCCGCTGTGCGGCGCTCGCCCACAGGGCCCGACGCTCGGCCGGCGGCAGGTGCCCCAGCATGTTCAGCGCGACGATCGCTCGCAGACCCTCCGGGAGGGCGGCGTGCGCGGCGTCCTCCGCCAGCACGGTGACCCGGCTGCGGAGTTCGGGGGCATCGTGGACACGGGCGAGGAGCACCGCGCGCATGGGGGCGGAGGGTTCGACCGCGATGACGGGCTCGTCGCCGGGCAGCGCGTCGCAGATGGCCGCGACCCCGCGGCCGGTACCGGCTCCGAGGTCCACCACCGGTCCGGCTTCCGCTTCCACCGCGTGGAGCAGTCCGGTCAGTGCCGGGGCGAGGGACTGCCAGGCCCCGGCCGTCAGCGGGTGCAGGTACTCGGCGGAGCGTTCGTACGGATCGAGCACGGTCACCCTCCGGGCCATAGATAAACACGATTGTCATTTTCGTCTGGAGTTGCAGAGAGTTCAAGGTCGAACGCGTCGCTCCTGGTGATGCAACTTCCTCAAGGGGCACTCATGGCCAACTCCCCCACACCGCTGACGGAGTTCACGGCCGGTGACCCGGCTCGAATCGGAGATCGTGCAAGCGGTTCGGGGCGGGCGTCAGTCCTTCAGTGCGGCGAGGACATGGCTGTCGCCGAACTGCCAGACAGGCGTGATGCGATGGAAGCCCGCTAGGCGCAGCAGCTCGGTGTGGCGGGCCAGTGTCAGGCCGTTGTCGTTGCCGCCGATGGTGCGGAGTTCCGACTGGCGCTGCTCGCGTTGGGTGAACAGGTCGGTCAGTTCCGGGTCGTGCGAGGCCGCATTCCACCAGGACTTCCAGTCCTCGTGGCGGCATGTGTGTGAGCGCTCGGCACGGCGTCTGCCGACGTGTGCGGTGAGGGCGGCGCAATAGGGGTCGGCCTGGGTGAAGTGGTCGCCGTTGATGAGGGCGCCGCCGGGGCGCAGGAGTGCGGCGAGCTGTTGGTAGGTGCGCAGCAGGGCCGGTTCGGGGAGGTAGTGGAGGGCTGTGGTGGAGACGGCCGCGTCGAGGGGGCGGTCCAGGCCGAGGGTGTCGGCCCATCCGTCGGCTCCGATCACGGTGTCCACATAGCGTGCGGCGCTCGCGTGGTGGGTGCGGCCGAGTTCCAGGAGCAGCGGGTCCATGTCGACGGCGACGATCTCTGCCTGCGGCAGTCTCGCGGCGAGCCTGGCGGCCAGGGAGCCGGGGCCGCAGCCCAGGTCGAGGATCAGCGGATGAGCGCGGTCGGCCGTCACGTGCTCGACGGCGTCGACGATCACAGTGAAGCGTTCTTCGCGGTCGGTGGCGTAGTGCTCCTGCTGGAGTTCCCAGCGCTCCACCCACAGCTTGGCTGCCCCCATGCTCACGCCCATCGGTTCGTGCGCCTCTTCCGTCTCTCACCCGTCAGTGCTGTTCGGCAATCTACAGGTGGAAACGGTTTCCACTAGCATTTTCAGTCCAGTGTCCCGAGGACGGACAGCAGACGGTCGACCTCCTCCGCCGTGTTGTACACGTGCAGGCTGACCCGCACCGAACCGTCCTGACGCTCCGCGCCGGCCTGGCACAGGCTGTCCGCGCGCACCATGAATCCATGGCTGAACAAGATGAAGCCGAGGTCGTCGGAGGGGATGTCGCGGTGCCGGAAGGTGACGATGCCGTGGCGCCGCTGCACGGGTGAGCCGGCTGCCAGGCTGGCCTGGCAGCCCAGGATCTCGTAGGAGGCCAGGTGGCGGAGCCGGTCGGTGAGCCGGGCTGTCAGGGCGGTGGTCCAGCGTGCGATCCGGTCCGTGCCCGCGGTGTCCAGCCAGTCGAGCGCGGCTTCGAGGGCGGCGATGCCGACGGTGTTGGGGGTGCCGTGCCAGCCGCCGGGCCGGAACTGCCGCCCGCGTGCGTTGCGGGCCCAGACGGCTCCGGAGCCGGGCAGGGCCAGCGCCTTGTGCCCGGAGAAGACCACGAAGTCCACGTCGAGTTCGGTCACGGACACGGGCAGATGACCGATGCTCTGGGCGGCGTCGAGACAGATCGGCACGTCGGGGCCGACTGCTTCCCGGATGCGGTGGACGTTCATGTCGCCGCCGTAGACGTGGTGGATATGCGTGGCGGCGACGAAGCGGGTACGCGGGCCGATCACCCCGGTCAGGGCCCGGTGGTCGTAGTCTCCGGAGGCCGTCTGGTACGGCAGGGCGCGCAGGCGCATGGTGATGCCACGCTGTTCCAGCAGCCGTTGGGTCTCCAGCCAGGGTTCCAGGTTCGCCTGGTGGTCGGCGAACGGGACGAGGATCTCGTCGCCTTCGGTCAGCTGGTCGGTGAGCCAGTCCCGGGCAACGGCTCGCAGCCCCTCCGTGGTGCCGCTGGTGAAATGGACGCCGGAGTGCTCGGGCGCGGGGTCGTCGAGGAAAGCCTTGACGTGCTGCCGGGTGCGTTCCACCATCGCCGTCGTCCGGTTGGCCCACGGGTAGGTCCCCCGCCCGGCGTTGGCGTTGGCCGTCGTCAGATACGCCTGCGCGGCGTCGAGGACGGTGCGCGGTTTCTGCGAGGTGGCCGCGCTGTCCAGATAGACCAGCTCCGGGTGGCCGGTGATGATGGGGTACTGCTCCCGTAGCTTTCGCTGCCAACCGGACAGCTCCTGCAGCTCATTGCTCAATCCCTCGTGGAACATGGGAGTCAGTCCCGGACCAGTGGGGCGCCCGCGTCCCGCCAGGCGACGATGCCGCCGGACAGACTGCGCACATCCGGGTGGCCCATGCGGGTCAGCAGCGCGGCGTAGCGGGCGGACTTCTCGCCGACCGGGCAGGCCAGCAGGACCGGCTGCCGTTTGCTGAACGGCAGGCCGCCCCGCACAAGTTCGTCGAACAGCTCGTCCACGATGTTGACCGATCCGTCGATGTGCAGTGCGGTATACGCCCGCGGTCCGCGCAGGTCGATCACCAGCGGCCGGGGCTGCCCGTCCGCGATCCAACGCAAGGCGTCGTCGGTGTTGACGACCTGAGCCTCCGCCTGCACCTCGGCGTCGGTGAGCGCTCTCGTCGAGTTCTTCCGGGGCGGCCGGCCCAGGAGTTCGGGGCGGCGCTGCCGTACGTAGCTCAGATAGCTTTCCGCCCGGTCGCAGACGATGAAGACCGCCGTCCGGCGGTCCGCCGTCCCCGACGCAGCCAACTGTGCGTCCATGGCACGCAGATGCCGTACCGCGCCGTGATAGGCGGCGCCGCCGGTAGGTCCGGCCAGCAGTCCGCAGCGGCGGATCAGGGTCAGCATGCCGTCAATGGCCTCGTCGGCGGTCACCGACTCCATCGTGTCGTACGTCGCCGGGTCGAAGAGGCCCACCTGGTGGACCTCGTCGATGGTGCGGATGCCGGGGATGAAGTCCGACTTGTGGGCGACCAGCCCGACCACCCGTACCCCGGGGTCCTGCTCGCGCAGCGCCCGGGCCACTCCGGTCGACGAACCGGCGGTGCCCACGCAGGCGATGAACCAGTCGGGTGCCCGGCCGTCCAGATCCTTGACGATCTCCGGTCCGGTGCCCGCCGCGTGCGCCTCGGTGTTACGCGGGTTGAAGTACTGATCGGTGTGCAGATAGGCGCTGCCGTCCCCAGCAAGGGCCTGGTGGAAGCGGGTCAGCGGGTCCTCGGTGTCGGTCGGGTCGAGGCACTCGCTCTGCCCCGGCAACTCCTCGATCTCCGCGCCCAGCAGCAGAAGCAGTTCCTTGATCTCCGGCACCCGCATCCGGTTGGTGACGCTCTTGAACCGCAGCCCGTGCATTCCCGCGAGCAGGGCCAGTGCCTTGGCGGTGTTGCCGCTCGACAGTTCCACGACTGTCGCTCCCCGCTCGGCCGCATCGGCGAGACCGGGGCGCGCCATGTTCCATGCGGCTCGGTCCTTGACCGAGCCGAAGGGGTTGAGCATCTCCAGCTTGGCGTACAGGTCGATGTGGCGCAGGCCGTGCACGGCCGGATCGATGCGTACCAGCGGCGTGTTGCCGATGGCCTCCGTGATGCTGTCGTACCTCATGAAACCGGTCCTCTCGGCCGTGTGTTCGGCCAGTACTCCTCGTCCGGACACCAGCGCCAGGAGTCCCCGTCGCGTTGGACGGCGACCGTGCGGGCGAGCGGCTGCCGCTGCGCCCGGTGGGCGTGGAAGTCCATGGCGTAACCCGCGGTGTTGGCGAACGCCAGCAGATCGCCGGTGCGCGGCAGCCGGGGCAGGAACACCTTCCGGCGTGTGATCAGATCGGCCTCCAGGCACAGGTTGCCGACCAGGTAGACCCCCACTGGCTCCCCGGCGCCCGCGTCTTCCGTCCCGGCCGTTCCGGTACGGGGGAGAAGGACGGGATCGACGAGAACGCCGTGCTCTTCCAGGCTCACGTCGCCGGCGTTCATGGCGAGGCGCACCAGGAGGTCACCGGAGTCCTGGCCTGTGCGGCGCACGTCGAGCACCCGCGCCAGCGAGAGCCCGCACTGGTCGACGAGCGCGCGGCCCGGTTCGCAGCACAGGTCGTAGAGGTGTTCCAGGAGGAGGGCGCCGAGTGGGCGGCCCGAGGAGGGGGCGGGATGGGAGAGGAGTTCGTCGAGATAGCCGGGGCCGGCCGTGGTCCGGTGGGCCGGATAGAGCGCCGGCGCCCCGCGCAGCGTGCCGCCTTCGTTGCGCAGGCCGTAGCCGTGTCCGCGCCAGGTCAGGGCAGGGCGGGTACCCAGCACCGCGCCCGCCAGCTCGGTGGTGTAGCGCGCCCACTGGCCGGCGTCCGCGAGATAGCCGACTCCGAAGCCGCCGCCGATGTCGATGACGCGCGGGTCCAGCCCGCGGGCGCGGCACTCGTCCATGACCGCGACGCACTGCTCCAACGCGGTCGCCTTCTCCACCAGGCCGCTCGTGTCCAGGTGGTAGGCGACACCGGTCAGCCGAACGGTGTCCTGGTGCCGTTCGACCGTGTCGAGCAGCGCGCTTACCTCCCGCAACGGCGTACCGAAGCGGCTGCGGCGAGAGAGCATCTTCACACCGGACGCACCAGGGCCGGTGGCCGTTTCGAACCCGGACAGCCGCAGCAGGACATCAGCCCGAGGTAAGGAGAACTTGCCTACCAGCTCTGCCAGTTGATCAAGCTCGCCAGGCGAGTCGATGTTCACGGTGACGCCGGTACGGGCGGCGAGCCACAGAAACTCCGGGTCCTTCGGGCCGGTGGCCATGATCCGGTCCGGGGTGACACCGCATCCCAGGACATGTTGCAGCTCGCCCAGCGAGGCGACGTCGACGCCGACCGTCGCGGTTTCGGCCGCCGACAGCCGGCGCACCAGGCAGCTGGACCGGTTCGCCTTGTGCGCGAAGTACACCCGGCCGGTGAGGTGATGCTTGCGGTAGACGCCGCTGAAGCGCTCGGCGTTCTCGGCGATCCGGTCGGGCAGCAGCACATTGAGCGGGGAGCCGAGCGCGTCGACGAGGGAGTGCAGTAAGGGCACTTGGTCCAGTAACGAGCTGAGCGGTGGTTCCAGTCGTGGTCGCAGATACAAGGGCACACGCACGACAGGCCCCTCCCCGTGCACCGGCGGTTGCGGTCCCGGCGGTCGAGCGACACCGCCGTGGGGCACCGGCAACCGATCAGACAATCGTTCGGGGATCATCATTTCCCATTACAACTGTCCTTAAGCCACGCTATGCCCGGCAGCTCCGCCACGGCATGGGGGGTGACGCGTGCCGATCGCCGGTCAGGCGGGTTGCGGGACTGTCCTGCCGGCTCCCCACCGTCGCGTGCGGTAGGTGCCGACGAGCCGGCAGGCGACGTAGATGGTGAAGGAGATCGTCGTGACGTAGGGGCTGATGGGGATGCTGCTGCCCAGGGCGAGCAGGATGCCGCCCTCGATCGACACCACGGCGAAGACCACACTGAGCAGCGGAAGCAGCACCGGCGAGGCGGTGATGCGGGCGGCGGCCGCGGCGGGGGTGACGAGGAGGGTGAGAACCAGCAGCGCGCCGACGACCTGCACCGACAGCGCGACCGCGAGACCGAGGACGATCATGAAGGCGACGGACACGGCCCGCACCGGCACGCCGCGGGCCTCGGCGACATCCGGGTCCGCGCTGGCGAAGGCCAGTGGCCGCCACAGAACGGCCAGTGCGACCATGATCAGCGCCGAGGTGCCGAGGAGCCAGTTCATCTGCGGGGTGTCGACGGCGACGATCTGACCCGTGAGCAGGCCGAACTTGTTGGCCGCCCTGCCCTTGTAGAGGGCGAGGAAGAGCACGCCGAGTCCCAGGCCGAACGGCATGAGGATGCCGATCACCGAGTTGCGGTCCCGGGCTCGCGCGCCCAGCACGCCGATCGTGCCGGCCGCGACGAGCGAACCGATGATCGAGCCCGCCACGACGTTCACCTCCAGCAGCAGCGCGGCAGACGCGCCCGCGAAGGACAGCTCGCTGATGCCGTGGACCGCGAAGGGCAGGTCGCGCATGATGACGAAGACCCCGACCAGGCCGCCGACGAGGCCGAGTGCGGCGCCGGCGATGAGGGAGTTGCGAACCAGCTCCAGGAGTTCGCTGTAGTTGTCGAAGCTGAAGATCTGGTGCCAGATTCCGTCGGCGAGCGTCATGGGCGGACTCCGTCGGTCTCGTGCGCCCCGGAGGCGTGGTGGTGGGGCGGTGCGGGTGCGATCGGCTCGTCGGGTACTCCGACGACCACGATCCGGCCGTGGACGTGTACGACGTCGACCTGTGTGCCGTACAAGTCCGACAGGGACGCGGAGGTCAGCACCTCCTCCGGTGTGCCGACACGGTGGCCGACCGGTGCCAGGTACAGCACCCGGTCCACCAAGTCGAGCACCGGGTTGATCTCGTGGGTCACGAAGACCACCGCCGTGTTGTGGGAGCGGCGCCGGGCGTCCACGAGTTCGGTGACCGCCCGCTGGTGGCGCAGGTCGAGGGAGAGCAGCGGCTCGTCGCACAGCAGGATCCGCGGATCGGCCGCCAGGGCCTGACCGATACGCACGCGCTGGCGTTCGCCGCCGGACAGCAGGCCGAGGGGGACGTCGGCGTAGGCCGTGGCCCCGACGGCTTCGAGGATCTCGTCCACCCGCCTGCGGGCGGCGCCCGGCCGCAGCCGCGGTCCGAAGCGGTGCCCGTCGATCCCGAACCGCACGAGGTCGCGGGCGCGCAGCATCGCGTGCGCGGACAGGGTGGCCTGCTGGGGGACGTAGCCGATGTGCCGGGCGGCCTCGCGGGGAGTTCGGCCGAGGACGGTCCGTGTTCCGGCGGACAGTGGCTGCCGGCCCAGCAGGGCCCGCACGAGGCTGGTCTTGCCCGAGCCGTTCGGGCCGAGCACGGCCAGGAACTCCCCGGGTCGTACATCGAGATCGAGGTCGTGCCACAGGACCCGCTCGCCGTACGACAGGGCGGCGCCACGCAGGCTGATCGGCGCCGCGGTGCCGGTGCCGGTGCCGCCGGTCTCGGCCCTGCCCTGGCGGGCCTGGGGCACGGAGGCCATGGCCGGCCGCCTCACTTGTCCAGCGCGCTCGCGAGCGCGTCGACGTTGGAGGTCATCCAGCCGAGGTAGTCCTCGCCCTTGGGCAGCGTCTCGGTCACCGGCACGACGGAGATGCCGGCCGCCTTCGCCGCGTCCTCGACCTTCTGCGTCTGCGGGCCGGAGGTCTGCGCGTTGTAGACCAGTGCCTTGACCTGCTTGCCGCTGTACAGCGACAGAGTCTCCTGAAGGGTCTTCGGGGAGACGTCGTCGCCTTCCTCGATCGCCTCGCTGAACTCCTCAGGCGTCTTGTTCACCAGTCCGCCGGCCTCGGTCATGTACAGCGGTACGGGCTCGGTGATGCCGATGGCCTCGCCGCCATGGTTCTTCTTGATGTCCGCTTCCTTCGTCTCCAGAGGCTTGAGCTTCGCCTTGAACGTCTCAGCGTTCTTCGTGAAGGTCGCGGCGTCCGCGGAGTCGGCCTTGCCGAGGGCGGCGGCGATGCTGTCGGCGATCTTGGCGACGGTGGGGTAGTCGTACCAGACGTGCTCGTTCAGCTCGCCGCCCTTCGGGGCGGTCTTCCCGGACACCTCGACCGCGTCGATCACCTCGGCGGAGCTGTTGTTGCTCTTCAGCATCCGGTCGATGAAGTCGTCGTAGCCGCCGCCGTTCTCGATGACGACCTTCGCCTTGGACAGCGCCAACTGGTTCTGGGTGCTGGCCTCGTAGGAGTGCGGGTCCTGGTCGGGGTCGCTGATGATCGAGGTGACGTCGACCTTGTCGCCGCCGATCTGCTTGACGATGTCACCGTAGACGTTCGTGGAGGCGACCACCGGGACGGCATCCGCGGCGACCGGGCTTGCCGAGGCGCTCCCGTCGCTTCCGGAGTCCGACGAACTGCCACAGCCTGCCAGTAGGGCCAGGGAGACGCCGGCTATCAGCGCCAGAGGCCGGGACGAGGGCGTGGGCATGGATCCTCCATGACAGGTGTGAACGGGAGTCTTCGCGATGTCGGCGCGGGCCGGTTCTGTCCGGCGCACACCACCACGCTAGATGGAAACGAATGTCAAGACCATGGCCGTGTCTGGATGATATGAAAATCATTGCCGAGACTTGACGTGTCCGCTATGGATGAGGACTCTCCGGATCGGGCCGCGGCTGACAGTGGTCGCAGACGCCCGTGAGTTCCACGGTGTGCTCAACCTCGGCGAAGCCGGTGGTCGCGGCCACGCTGTCGGCCCAGCGTTCGACGGCGTCGGCCTCCACGACCCGGCTGAGGCCGCAGCGTCGGCAGACGAGGTAGTGGCGGTGTCCGTCGGTCGGCCGGGGGCGGTAGAGCCGTTCTCCGCTCCTGTCCCGTACGACGTCGACGCGTCCGGTCCGCTCCAGCATCCGGAGGGTCCGGTACACCGTGGTCAGCCCCACTGCGGAGCCTCCGGCGGCAAGCGCCTCGTGTAACTCCCGGGCGGATGTGAAGTCGGGGCAGTCGTGCAACACCCGGAGTACGGCGGCCCGTTGTCGGGTCGACCGCCAGTCCGGCTGTGGCTCCGCGGCCGCCGAATCCTGCATGAGGGGTGCCTCCGGAGATGCTGGGAACGTTCCGCAACGCCAGATTAATTGAACATGATTTCCATGACTATGGTCCACCGAGGGTGCGGCTGGCCGTGGCCGCCCCTGTCTCGTCTGCCGGGCGGGCCGCTCCTTGCGGTGGCATGATGGAAATGGAAGTCAGTTTCACAAGCCGCCTCACGGAGGGACCGCTGGCATGAGTGATGCAGCAGGGGGCCGCCGGGATCACCCCTTCACCCTCGTCGTCTGTGCGACCTGCCGAGACGCTGCCCACGACCAGGTGATGGACCGGCTGCGCGAGGCGGTCCGCAGCTGCCCGCACGCAGTCATGGTCTCCACCGGCTGCCTGGAGAGGTTTCTGCACTGCCGTGCCCGCCGCGGCTTGCACGCCGCCGTGCAGCCATGCGCTGTCGACCGCAGGCCGACCGGCGCTGTGGTGCGCCTTGGCCCGATTGTCACCGAAGCCGATGCCGCAGCGGTCGGTGCCTGGCTGCGGGCCGGCATGCCCGAAGGCGACGCACTGCCCGACAGGCTGCGCGCGGCACTTGCCCCGCGGCAGGTCGCCCATCTCAACTGAGGACAGACGAACGCGCGGCCTTGGGAGGCCACTTGTCCGCCAATGGTGCAGCTCGCCTCCTGGGTCTGGGGCCGACGTGGCGAGGCGAGCGAGCCGACGGCCGGGTGGAGGACGGTGGATGTGCGGAGGCGCCCTCGTCGAACAGGTCGGTGCGGAACAGCAGGACCAGACCGGCCGCGGCGAGCAGCGTGACGGAGCCGACGGCACAGCCCCCGGAGGGCTCGCTCACCAGGACCGGCCCCGGCGCCGCGTGGAGGCGGGCACCGGTCGCCCGTTCCTCCCACTCCGGCGTCGGCCGCCTCACGATCCTCACCCTCCACGGCCGGTCTGACGGGTACTGGACCACCATGACGCCGCCCGGCCGGTAGTCGGGCAGGTCCGCGAGGTTGATGTCCTGCGTGAACGCGACGCGGTACGCCGGTGTGTCGTCCGGCGCCGGTCGCTCGAACCGCACCGCCACGTCGCTGGTCGCCTCGCTTTCGACGGCCTCCAGACTCTCGATCACCGCGAGCGCCGTACAGGGCGAGATCGCCGCCTCCCAGGCCCGCCTCGGCACACCGGCGACGATGGTCAGGTTATTCGGGTCGATCTTCTGGCCGGCCTTCGCCAGCAGGTCGGTGTTCACGTACAGCGCGTATGGCGAGGTCGAGAACGGGTAGGCGCACAGGGTGCCGTCCCGGCTGAACTCCTTGGTCGCGCTGGCCTCCAGGTCGTCATACTCCCAGCCGGGGGTCGCCTTCAGCTTGTCGGTCAGGCCGACCAGCGCGTCGGAGGCCATCAGGTCCCTCGACGGGTCGCCTATCCAGGCCAGGTCGGGAGCGTTGCCGCCGGCGATCGAGTCGAACAGCTCGACACACCCGACGGCCACCAAGACCCCGGTCACGGTCGCCGTACAGCAGGTGGACGCGATCGGACGGGTCACCCAGATCCCGGTCGCCAACGGCAGCGCGACGCTGACGCTCGACGGCGCGCCCCGGATCTACTACGGCCTCCTACCGCACACCGACAACGCAGGCCACCACAGCCTGCCGACGACCGCCTGAGACACACCGACAGGTCTGAGTCCGACGTGAAACGACCAAGGAGCAACAACACCGTGCCCGCCACCACCGCCACCATTCCTTGGTGGCGCAGCGCCGTCATCTACCAGGTCTACATCCGCAGCTTCGCCGACGGCGACGGTGACGGCATCGGCGACATCGCCGGTATCCGCTCCCGGCTTCCGTACCTCAAGTCCCTGGGCGTGGACGCCCTCTGGATCAACCCGTGGTACAAGTCGCCGATGGCCGACCACGGTTACGACGTGGCCGACTACCGCGAGATCGACCCGCTGTTCGGCACGGTCGCCGAGGCGGAGCAGCTCATCGAGGAGGCGCACGCGCACGGGATCCGCATCATTGCGGACATCGTCCCCAACCACTCCTCCGACCAACGCGCCTGGTTGCAAAGCGCGCTGGCGGCAGGCCCCGGCAGCCCCGAACGCGCGCGCTACATCTTCCGCCCCGGCCGCGGCCCGGAGGGCGCCCTGCCGCCCAACGACTGGGACTCCCGCTTCGGTGGTCCGGCCTGGACCCGCGTGTCCGACAGCGAGTGGTACCTCCACCTCTTCACCCCCCAGCAGCCGGACTTCAACTGGCAACACCCGGACGTCCACACCGAGTTCGAGGCCGTCCTGCGCTTCTGGTTCGACCGCGGAGTCGACGGCTTCCGCATCGATGTGGCCCACGGCCTCGTCAAGGACCCCGAACTGCCGGACCTGGCCGGACGCGACGGCGGCGTGCACCCCTTCTGGGACCGCGACGAGGTCCACGACATCTACCGCGCCTGGCGCAAGGTGGCCGACGAGTACCCCGCCGGCCTCGAACTGGGCACCCGGCGCGCCCGTGCCGCAGCCCTGCTCACTCTCGCCCTCCCCGGTGGCGCCTACGTCTACCAGGGCGAGGAACTGGGCCTCCCCGAGGTGGAGGACCTGCCCGAATCCGTCCTCCAGGACCCCGTCTGGGAACGCTCCGGCCACACTGACCAGGGAATCGCGACGGCTGCCGCGTCCCGATACCCTGGTCCGGACGGACCACACCGTACGGGTTCAGCCCGCAGGCACCCGCGGGCGCGGAAGACGCCACCGCCGCACCCTGGCTGCCACAGCCCTGCGACTGGGCGCCGCGCACGGCGGAAGCCCAGAGCGGCGACCCGGCCTCCATGCTGGAGCTCTACCGCGCCGCCCTCCGTCTGCGCCGCGAGCACCCCGCCCTCGGCGACTCCACCCTGACCTGGCTGGACGGCGTCCCCGCCGGAGTTCTCGCCTTCCGCCGCAAGCCCGGCTTCGTGTGCGTCATCAACCTCTCCACCGAGCCCTACCAGTTGCCCGAGCACACCTCGATCCTGCTGGCCAGCGGTCCCGTCGAAGACGAGCGACTGGCCCCGGACCAGGCGGCCTGGCTCGCAGGGTCAGTCGCCTGGAGCGGCGCTTCAGACGGCCAGTGCCACCAGGAAGCGGGAGACCATGTTGTAGGCCGCGACCGTGGCGACCGCTTCCACCGTTTCGGTCTCACCGAAGAGACGCTTGAGCTCTTCGATGACTTCAGCGTCTACTTCGATCTGCTTCGTGGACTGGTCCGTGAGTGTGATGAGGGCGCGCTCTTCTTCGTTGAAGATCCCGCTGTCTCTGCTCGGCTCCTTCAGGGCTTCGCACTTCTCCTCTGTGCCACCCGCCTGCAAGTATGCCGGGTAATGCACGCCCCATTCGAAGTCCGCCTTGTTCAGCACGGCCACGCGCAACATGATCAGTTCGCGATACTCCAGCTTCAGGCCGAAGTCGGCGCGAACTCGGCCCAGTAGCCCGTTCCAACCTGTTGCGAGCGGGACGCTTCTCAGCAGTACCCGGTCAATTCCGATCAACTCGCCGTTGGGTCGACGGCCTCGCATGCCCGCAAGCAGTTCGGGCGGGGGAGAAGGAAAATCGTCATCCTGCCACGGGGTGACTCGTACATCGCTCATGCTGCGCTCTTTCGCTGAGAATCAGTTCGCCGGTGTCCGAAATCTCAGACGGTGTCGTACACGCGCACGTCGGGTTCCGTCTGCAGCAGTGGCGTGAGTTCGCCCACGACGTCTTGGGTGAACAGCTCGCTGTCCAGGTAGGCGGTGGCGTCCGCCATGGATCGGAAGGCGTGGAGCACCTGGACGTCTTCGGCACGGATCAGGAGTTCCTTGCCGGTGGCGCCGGTGACGGTGTCCAGGAACGGCTGCTTGTACTTCTCGTAGACGGCGGCCGCCGCGGGACGGTTGGCCGGGTCCATGTGCAGGGTGATCTCAAGATAGGCCATGGCTATGGCTGCCCTTTCTCGCTCGTCGGGTGTGCTGCGGTACTTCCGCAGTACGAACCCGAAGCTAGGCACGCGCCATAAGATCCGGTAGGGGTGTCCACTGAATCACGGTATAAGTGATGCGCATGACTAACGGATTGCGCCGAGGGCCTGCGCAAGGAGGGTGAGGTCCGTGCGCAGCGCGGAATCCGGGTTCCAGACGGCCTCGAAGGAGATCTGCACCTCTCGGCCCTCGTTCAGCAGAGGGCGGTGGGGGACATCCGGGGAGGTGAGCCTGGACTGGGGAATCATCGCCGAGCCGAGTCCGAGACCGGCCCATTCCTCCAGCACGCGGTAGCTGGCCGCTTCGCCCGGGTAGGTACGCAGCGGCACTTCGTGCGCGTGGAAGAGCTGGGTGGTGAACGTCGTCAATCCGCACGCGTCCGGCACGAGGATGAACTGTTCGTCCCCGGCTTCGGTGAGTTCGAGTGAGGCGTCGTCGTCGGCGGCGGGTCCGACGACGACGATGGGCTCGACATCGATGACCCGGTGCTCGAAGCGCGGCATGGCCGTCACGGCCGGGATGAGGATGATGTCGAGTTGCCCGGCCCGCAGGCCGTCCCGCAGATCCTGCATGTTCGCCTCACGCAGCACGAGATCGCGGGGTGTGGGCAGCTCGCGGACGGCGCTGAACGCGCGGGCCACCAGATGCGGGCCGATGAGCGGCGAGACACCCATGCGGATCTTCTGATCACCCGGTTCGGTCAGCCGTCTGGCCTCCGCTGCGACGGCATCGAGCGCGCCCACGGCACGCTCGATGAGGGGCAGGATGCGGGTGCCGAACGCGGTCTGCGTCACGCCGCGCGGCGACCGGTCGAAGAGCCTCTCCCCGAGCCGTTCCTCAAGTTTCGCGATCCCGTTGGACAGGGCCGGCTGAGTGACGCCGTACGCCCGTGCCGCGGCGCTGAAGGAGCGTGTCTCGGCGACCGCCTGCGCGTAGCGGAGCCCTTCGACGTTCAGTCGTTCCATCATAGCCATGGCTTATCGCCCCATTCGCTGATGTCACCTATCGCCTCGGCTCACCGGCTTCTACCGTGGGCCGCCGGTGACCTCCTCATCACCCATCCTTATAACACTCGCTGCCGTTCATCCAGGAAGTGCCCTGTGCCGGACTCTGCTGTCACCACGGTCGTCGGCGGTGGCCGCGCTCGATGCCGTGGCGGCGGAGGCACGGCGGCTGACCGAACCCGGTGAACAGACGATCCGGATGGGTGTGGCCATACACACTCCCTATACCCGGATTCATCGGTCTCCTCTACCGACTCTCGCAGAGGGCTCGTAACGTCGCGGGAGTCGAGGGGTTCACCTCCGAAGACACACCCCTGACGAGTCCTGGAGACATCACCACCGATTATCTTGAGACCACGCTGCAGGTGGCCCCGGCCGACCGGGTTGCCGCTGCCGGTGTCTACGAGGCAGCACCGGAGGTGCGGATCTACGACGCCGCCTGAACCCCCTCGGTCCTGCCGACAGCCCAACCTCCCCTCCACCCCGCCTCCGCCCCAGTGCCCCAGGGGGCACCCTTCGCACCAGGAGCAGCACCATGTCCCTCAGCACCCTTGACTTCACCGGCCAGAAGATCGTCGTCATCGGCGGCACCAGCGGCATGGGCAAGGCGATTGCCCAGCGCGTCCTCGAAGGCGGCGGCAGCGCCGTCGTCACCGGCCGCAGCCAGGTCGGCGCGGAGAAGGCGGCCGCCGAGCTGTCCGCGTACGGCGACGTTGTCGGCCTCGGCGGCGACCTGAACGACCCCGCCGCCGTCGACCAGCTCCGCATCACTCTCACCGCGCAGCACGCGGACGCGACGCTGCTGGTCAACGCGGCCGGCGTGTTCGCCCCGAAGCGTTTCCTGGAGCACACGGCCGACGACTACGACCGCTACCAGGCCATCAACCGGGGCTTCTTCTTCCTCACCCAGACCGTCGCCGACAACATCATCAAGAGCGGCGCGAAGGGATCGATCGTCAACATCGGCTCCATGTGGGCGCACCAGGCGATCGCCGCCACCCCGTCGTCGGCGTACTCCCTGGCGAAGGGCGGCCTGCACGCGCTGACCAAGAACCTGGCCATCGAGTTCGCCGCGCACGGCATCCGCGTCAACGCCGTCGCCCCCGCGGTCGTCCGTACGCCGATCTACGAGGAGTTCATCCCCAAGGCGGAGATGGACTCGGCGCTCGACGGCTTCGACGACTTCCACCCGTTGGGCCGCACCGGCGCCCCTGAGGACGTCGCCGACACGGTGGCGTTCCTGCTGTCCGACAGGGCCGGCTGGGTCACCGGCGCCATCTGGGACGTCGACGGCGGCGTCATGGCCGGACGCAACTGACCCCACCCCACCAGCTGAGGAGTTCCCCATGTCCTACGACGCTCACCGCCACCGAGCCGCCCAAGTGGCCGAGGCCAAGGCACCGGTCCGGGCCGTCCCGGTGGACGCGCGCCGTCCCGAAGCCGGGGAGGTACGGGTGGACGTCATGGCTTCCGGGATCTGCGGCGCGGACCTCGGCACGGTCCGTGCCGCCCGCCCCGACGGCGGATTCCCGATCACACCGGGGCATGAAGTCGCAGGGAACATCGCCGAGTCGGGGGCGGACGTGGCGGGCTGGGCGGTCGGCGAGCGGGTGACCGTCGGCTGGTTCGGGGGCAGCTGCGGGCACTGCGCCGCCTGCCGTCGCGGGGATGTCGTCCACTGCCCCGAGCGGCGGATCCCCGGCCTGTCGTACCCGGGCGGCTGGTCCACCACCATCACCGTGCCCGCCCCGGCGCTCGTACGGATCCCCGAGGGTCTGTCCTTCGCCGAGGCCGCACCATTCGGGTGCGCGGGGGTGACGACGTTCAATGCGCTGCGGCACTCCGGCGCCGAGCCCGGCGACCGGGTCGCCGTCCTGGGCATCGGCGGGCTCGGCCACCTGGCCGTGCAGTTCGCGGCGGCCATGGGCTTCGAGACCGTGGCGATCGCACGAGGCGAGGAGAAGCAGGCCCTCGCCCACGAGTTGGGGGCGCACCACTCCATCGACTCCGACGCACAGGCCCCGGGGGAGGCGCTGCGCCGGCTGGGTGGCGCCCAGCTGATCCTGTCCACGGCCACCAGCAGCGCGCCTCTGGCGGAACTGGTCGAGGGCCTCGCCCCGCACGGCCGGCTCACCGTCGTCGGCTTCGACGGCACGCCGCTGGAGTTGCCGCTGGGCAAGCTCGTCCTGAACGCGCAGAGCGTCACCGGGCATCTGACCGGCAGCCCCGCCGACACCGAGCAGGCGATGCGCTTCGCCGTGGCGACCGGCGCCCGGCCCTGGGTGCAGACCGTGCCGCTCCAGGACGCGCAGCAGGCCGTCGACGCGGTGCGCGAGGGGTGCGCCCGGTTCCGGACGGTGCTCACCACCGGTTCACGTGCAGATGGGCAATGACCATGACGCAGCCGTACGAGACGCATGACGTCGTCGTGGTCGGCGCCGGCATCGGCGGACTCGCCGCCGCCACCGCACTGGCGGCCGCCGGACGCGACACCGTGGTCCTGGAGGGCCGCGGCCGGGTGGGCGGCCGGGTGCTGAGCATTCCCGCCGAAGGGGGCGCGATGGATCTGGGCGCCAGCTGGTTCTGGGACAACGAGCCGTGCATCGCGCAGCTCGCCGAGGACCTCGGCGTCGAGTCCTTCCCCCACCGCCTCGTCGGCGACACCATGTTCCAGACCTCCGAGGCAGTGCAGCGCTACTCGGGCAACCTGGTCGAAGGCCCCTCCCGCCGCTTCGTGAACGGCACGGACGGCCTCGCCCGCGGTATGGCGGCCCGCCTCCCCGCCCGGGCCGTCCGCCTGAATACCCCGGTCACCGCGATCCGCCACGTCGCCGACGGTCTGGATGTGCACACCGCGGACTCGGTCCTGCGCGCCGGGCACGTGGTGCTCGCCGTACCTCCGGCGCTGGCCGTCGCCCGGATCGACTTCGACGGCCAACTCCCCACGGAGCTGGCCAAGGTGGCCCGCTTCACCCCGGTGTGGATGGGCGCCGTCGCCAAGGTTCTCGCCCGCTACCCGCGCCCGTTCTGGCGCGAGGCCGGGCTCGCGGGCGCAGGCGTGAGCCGCGTCGGCCCCCTGCAGGAAATGCATGACATCTCAGGGCCTGACGGTGCCCCCGCCGTGCTGTTCGGCTTCGCTCCGACCCAGCTCGCCCGCCGCACCGGCTTCGAGGACCAGGTCCGCGCGCAACTCGCCGCCGTATACGACCCCGCGGCCGGTGAACCAACCGAACTACTCGTACAGGACTGGGGACAGGAGGAGTGGACCTCCCCCGACGACGTCCACCGCCTGACCACCTACCAGCTGTTCGGCCACGACCTCTACCAGCAGCCCACCCTGGACGGGCGCCTGCACTGGGGCTCCACCGAGACCGCACCGGACTTCGCCGGGCATGTCGAAGGCGCCCTCATCGCGGCGGAGCGAGCAGCGCACGCGGTCCTGTCCGGCTGATCCCAGCCGCGGCCCGAACTGGACGGACTCACACCGCACTGGAACAACTCACAAGCAGCTCCGGCACACCTGCGGCATCCTGCCTGAGCAGCCGGACCGCCGCACGACGGCACGCCCCGGTGCGACATACTCTTCCGATGAGTTCACGCACACCCCCGATCAGCCAGCCGATCACGATACGGAGGGCCGTCGCGCGGGATGCCAAACGGCTCACGCGGCTCGTGCGTGGCTCAGGCGCCTACGAGGGTAAGTACGCAGCCGCAGTCGCGGGCTACCGGGTCGGTCCTGATTACATCGAGGCCCACCGCGCCTTTGTGGCCGTCGGCGCCGACGAGCATGGAGACCGGGTCCTCGGGTTCTACTCGCTCGTCCTCGCTCCACCGGAACTCGACCTGCTGTTCGTCGCCGACGAAGCGCAAGGACGGGGTATTGGACGGCTGCTCGTCGCGCACATGCAGTCCGAGGCCCGTGCCGCCGGGCTCGACCGTGTCAAGGTCGTGTCGCATCTTCCCGCCGAGGACTTCTACCACCGCGCAGGTGCAGTGCGGATCGGGACCGCGCTCGCGAACCCGCCCGCCGTGCCGTGGGACCGTCCCGAATTCGAGTTCCGCATTCCTTCGGAATGACGCGGTAGTGCCGGTAGGCGGGGCACCGGCTTCGCTGCATGGTGGCCGGCTTGCAGGAGCCGCTGGACGCCGCGCGCTCCGTGTGTGCCGTCTCCTCTGCCCGGTTGCGTCCTGAGAAGTGGTGTAGGGGCCCCATGTGTTAGTCTCACGCGTTTGCGTGGTCGTCGCGGTGGGTGTTTCTACCTGTTCCGTTCGGCTTGTGCGTGGGCTGTTCGAACCTGCCGGGCCTTCCTCGGTACGTTCCCTTGCGGAAGGCTGTTTATGAAGCATCCCAACGACTCCGGCATCGCTCACGGCAGTCCCGCCCAGCCCGGGGCAACGACCCCGGCGCTGCTCCCGGCCGTCACCTTCGCCGGTCTGGAACTGCCGACGGAGGTGCTGCGGACACTGAACGAACTGGGGGTGCGCGAACCCTTTCCGATCCAGGCCGCCACACTGCCCGATGCCCTGGAAGGGCGCGACATCCTGGGACGCGGGCGCACCGGATCAGGCAAGACGCTCGCCTTCGGCCTGCCGCTGCTGACACGTACAGCCGGGCGGCGCGCCGAACCGAAGCAGCCCCTCGCTCTGATCCTTGTGCCCACCCGGGAGCTGGCCCAACAGGTCACCCAGGCGCTGGCGCCGTACGCCGAGGCGCTGCGGCTGCGGATCGCCTCGGTCGTCGGCGGAACGTCGATCGGCCGGCAGATCGCCGCGCTGCGCCAGGGAGCCGAGGTGGTCGTCGCCACCCCCGGACGCCTGCACGACCTGATCGAACGCAACGCCTGCCGCCTGGGACGGGTGAGAATCACTGTGCTGGACGAGGCCGACCAGATGTGCGACATGGGATTCCTGCCGCAGGTTGCCGACGTGCTCGACCAGGTGCACCCCGACGGTCAGCGGATGCTCTTCTCGGCCACTCTCGATCGCGACGTCGATCAACTGGTCCGTCGCTACCTCCACGACCCCGTCGTCCACTCGGTCGACCCGGCCGCGGGCACGGTCACGACGATGGAGCACCACGTTCTGGTCGTCCACGGCCCTGACCGCTACGCCGTCACCACGGAAATCGCCGCCCGCGACGGTCGCGTACTGCTGTTCCTCGACACCAAGCACGCCGTCGACCAGCTCACCCGGCATCTGCGGGCCAGCGGGGTGCACGCCGGGGCCCTGCACAGCGGCAAGTCCCAGCCACAGCGCACACGGACCCTGGCGCAGTTCAAGAACAGCCAGATCACCGTTCTGGTGGCGACCAATGTCGCGGCTCGTGGCCTGCACGTCGACGACCTCGATCTCGTGGTCAACGTCGACCCGCCCACCGACGCCAAGGACTATGTGCACCGGGCGGGCCGCACCGCCCGCGCCGGTGAGTCCGGCAGCGTGGTCACGCTCGTGCTGGCGGGCCAGCGCCGCGAGACGAGCCGCATGATGGCCGGGGCCGGCATCGAGCCGACCGTCACCAAGGTGCGCTCGGGCGAGGCGGAGCTGAGCCGGATCACCGGCGCCAAGACTCCCTCAGGGATCCCGCTCGACGGCGGGCCCGCCGTCCCCCGCCCCAAGAACACCAACGCTCCCTTCCGCGGCCTCGGCACCAGCAAGGGCACCTCCCGCGGCGCCGGCGGAAAGTCCCGAAAGGCCGGCGAGGCCCGCAAGCTCGCCGAGGCCCGCAGGGCCGCCCTCGTGCGTCGCAACGGCTGAGAGCCGTTGCGCCTCACCTACGAAGTCAACGCCTTTGGCCGCGAGAGGGATACCCGCCGAAACGGAGCAGGATGACGTTGCCGGCGCCTCGCACTGCGCCCAGCATGACAAGCTGTGCTTGCCCACCCCCGAACCCAGGAGGTCACCATGACCGCAGAGCCCGCATCTACGGAAGGTTCGGAGCCGGCTGCCCCCGGGACGTCCCCTCTGGAGCCGGACAGCGACGGCAACTACGACCTCAAGCGCAAGTTCCGCGAAGCCCTGGCGCGCAAGCGCGGTGCGCAGGCGGACGCCGCTGATGTTGCCGCCAAGTCCGATGCGTCGAAGGTGCGTTCGGCGCACGGCCCGGCTGCGAGCCAGCGGTCGTTCAGGCGCAAGAGCGGCGGCTGAGCCGATGAGTCCCGCGATCTGACCGCTTCACCGGCACTCGCGCCATCCACTCGCGCGTCCCGTGCAGTGGCCCGCGACGTGCGCATGCCCGTGCGCGCGTTGTGGGCGGGGCGTAGCCGGCGGACTCGCCTGGGGGAATGGCCCAGATGCGGTAGGTGCACCATCTGGGCGGGGTGCACCGCCGCCATGTCACCGGTTCCTCCCGCGGCTTCGGCCGCGAGTTCGCGCAGGCGGCCCTGGAGGGCGGCGACAGGGCCGTCGCCCGCAACACCGACTCCCTCGCGGACCTGCCGGCCGCCCACGGCGAGGCGATCCGCCTCGTCGAGCCCGGTGGCTTCGCCACCGTCCGGTCCGGGCGTGCCCGGCCTCGATGCTCGCGGGGCCGCCACCGGAACCACGGACCGTGCTGCCGGGCTGCGGCTCAGGCGTCGATGATGACGGGGATGATGAGGGGCTTGCGGCGGTGGGCGCGGAACGCCCAGTTCGCCACGGCGCGGGCGAGGAGCTGTTCGAGTTGGCGCGCGTCCCCGACGCCCTCCTCGGCTGCGGTGGCCAGGGTCTTCTCGATGACGGGGATGACCGGCTCGAAGGTGGTCTCGTCGTGGACGAAACCGCGGGCCAGGAAGTCGGGGGCCTCGGCGAGGGTGCCGGTGTCTGCGTCGACGATCGCCACCACCGTGACCACGCCTTCGGCGGCGAGGGTGAGGCGATCCTTGAGCGACGCTTCCGTGGCGCCGCCGACTTCCATGCCGTCCACGTAGACGTTGCCGGCGGGGACCTTGCCGGTGATGGACGCGCGCCCGCCGACGAGGTCAACGACGACGCCATCCTCGGCGATGACGACCCGGTCGGGGTCGACACCGGTACGGATGGCGAGGTCGCCGTTGGCCCGCAGATGGCGCCATTCGCCGTGCACGGGCATGACGTTGCGGGGCTTGACGATGTTGTAGCAGTAGACGAGTTCGCCGGCGCTGGCGTGCCCGGAGACGTGCACCTTGGCGTTGCCCTTGTGGACCACGTGGGCGCCCCACCGGGTGAGTCCGTTGATCACCCGGTAGATGGCGTTCTCGTTGCCGGGGATGAGGGAGCTGGCGAGCAGGACGGTGTCGCCCTTGCCGATGCGGATCATGTGGTCGCGGTTGGCCATCCGTGACAGCGCGGCCATCGGTTCGCCCTGGGAACCGGTGCACACCAGAGTGACCTTGTGGTCCGGGAGCTTCTCCAGCTCCTTCGTGCTCACGACCAGACCGGAGGAGACCTTCAGATAGCCCAGGTCGCGGGCGATGCCCATGTTGCGGACCATGGAGCGGCCTACGAAGGCGACCTTGCGGCCGTGCAGGTGGGCGGCGTCCAGGACCTGCTGGATGCGGTGCACATGGCTGGCGAAGCTGGAGACGATGACCCGGCGCGGCGCGGTGCGCATCACCTGCTCGATCGCCGGGTTCAGCTCACGCTCGGAGGTGGTGAAACCGGGGACCTCGGCGTTGGTGGAGTCGGTGAGGAACAGGTCCACGCCCTCCTCGCCGAGGCGGGCGAAGGCGCGCAGATCAGTGATGCGATCGTCGAGAGGGAACTGGTCCATCTTGAAGTCGCCGGTGTGCAGCACCATCCCGGCCCGGGTGCGGATCGCGACCGCGAGGCTGTCCGGGATGGAGTGGTTGACCGCCACGAACTCGCAGTCGAAGGGCCCGAAGCCCCGCCGGTCGCCCTCCCGCACCCGCACCGTGCGCGGCCGGATGCCGTGTTCCTTGAGCTTGGCCTCCAGGAACGCCAGCGTCAGCTTGGAGCCGACGACGGGAATGTCGGACCGCTCGCGCAGCAGGTACGGCACGCCGCCGATGTGGTCCTCGTGGCCGTGGGTGAGTACCACGGCCACGATGTCGTCCAGCCGGTCCCGGATCGAGGTGAAGTCCGGCAGGATCACGTCCACGCCGGGCTGGGTCTCCTCGGGGAACAGCACGCCGCAGTCGACGATGAGCAGCTTGCCCGCGTGCTCGAAGACGGTCATGTTGCGGCCGATCTCACCCAGGCCGCCCAGGGCGATGACCCGCAGCCCTCCTTCAGGCAGGGGAGGGGCGGCTTTCAGCTCGGGGTGCGGATGACTCATACCCTGACGGTACCCGGAGAGCGGGACAGGGTGATCCATTGCCTGTGTGATCTCCCCTTGGGCTCACCCGACTCTGGCTTCAGCCGTTCCAGAGTTCCGAGATTGCGTAGGCGACCAGCGCCAGGTGTCCTCACCGTGTTCGCCGACCAGGACGAGATCCGCTGTCCCTCATGGGTCTCCGCCGCGTCCGTCTCTACGACGCTCGCTCGTCCTGTCTCACGTACCCGGCCAACAACGGCGTGCCGGATCACATCTTGCGCGGTGGGCCGGACACACGAGTGTGAAGACCACCAAGAAGTGGTACGTGAAGCCGGACGTCGAGGGCCTTCGCGAAGCCGCCACGATGTGGGATGGCTTGCACGGGAGTGCAACGGAGGGGCAAGCCGGCCAAGTCGCCTACGAGGGAAAGACACAGCTTGTCCACCGTGTGGTGTTCAGGTGAGGTTCCGGAGGGCTTCCATGTGCGTCATGCCGCTCCTTGGGGACGGCACTTTACGCTTTGCTGCAACCCGGACCACCTGGAAGCCGTGCCAAAGAAGGAAGTTCTGCGGCGCAGGGACTGGGAGCGCGCGCGAGCCAGGAGGACGCACTGCCCCCAAGGCCACGCGTACACGCCGGAGAACTCGTATCTGGATCCCCGAGGGTTCCGGCAGTGCCGGACGTGCCGCGCCGAGAGGGACAAGAGCCGCCGGGTTCCCCGGGCTGTGTGAGATTTCGTGATACGTGAGAGGGTCTGAGGCGTGAGTGAGACACCGTCGAACACCCTGCAATACCGCTTTGACGGGCCAGAAGAGGCTCCCGTCCTGATCTTGGGTCCTTCCCTGGGCACCACATGGCACATGTGGGACCGCCAGGTTCCGGAACTGACCCGGCAGTGGCGTGTCTTCCGGTTCGATCTGCCGGGGCACGGCGGCGCGCCCGCCCACCCGGCGGACTCTGTCGCCGAACTGTCCGCCCGGCTGCTCGCCACGCTCGACGCGCTCGGCGTGCAGCGCTTCGGCTACGCGGGGTGCGCGCTCGGCGGCGCGATCGGTGTGGAACTGGCCCTGCGTCACCCGGAACGGCTCGCCTCGCTCGCACTGGTCGCCACCTCGCCCCGGTTCGGCACCGCCGACGAGTTCAGGCAGCGCGGGGTGATCGTGCGTACCAACGGGCTCGACCCGATCGCCCGTACCTCTCCGGACCGCTGGTTCACCGGCGGTTTCGCCGCCGCGCAGCCCGCGATCACCGAGTGGGCCGTGCAGATGGTGCGCACCACCGACCCGGGCTGTTACATCGCCGCCTGTGAGGCGCTGGCCGGTTTCGACGTCCGTCCCGAACTGGGGCGCGTGGGCGTGCCCACCCTGGTGCTGGTCGGCTCGGAGGACCAGGTCACCGGCCCGGCCGAGGCACGCACCCTGGTCGCCGGGATACCGGACGCCCGTCTCGCGGTCGTCCCCGGCGCCTCCCACCTCGTGCCCGTCGAGCAGCCCGCGGCCGTCACCGACCTGCTGGTGCGGCACTTCTCCGGCGCCTGGCAGCCGGCGTTCGACTCGACGACCGGCCAGATGGCCATCGTGGCGGCACCCGCGAAACCGGTCCTCGCCGCCACGCCGCAGGCCGCGCCCATCGCCGAGATCGCCCCACCCGTGACGGCCCCGCAGCCGCCGGGACGGCCCGACACCTACGAGACGGGCCTCAAGATCCGCCGCGAGGTGCTGGGCGACGCCCACGTCGACCGGGCGCTGGCGCAGTCCGACGACTTCTCCGGGGACTTCCAGGAGTTCATCACCCGCTACGCGTGGGGCGAGATCTGGGACCGTCCCGGACTCGACCGCCGCACGCGCAGCTGTGTCACGCTCACCGCGCTGGTCGCCGGCGGTCACCTGGAGGAACTGGCCTTCCACACCAGGGCGGCGCTGCGCAACGGCCTCACCCCCGACGAGATCAAGGAAGTGCTGCTCCAGGCGGCCGTGTACTGCGGCGTACCGGCCGCGAACAGCGCGTTCCGGGTGGCCCAGCAGGTCGTGCGGGAGGAGACCACACCCGCGGAGTGAGCGCACGGCTTCGGCGGGGAGGAGGATGGCAGCCATGAAGCTCACGAAGAAGTCCCACTCCTGCGTACGGCTGGAGCAGGAAGGGCGGACGCTCGTCCTCGATCCCGGCGGTTTCAGCGAGCCCGACGCCGCCGTCGGCGCGGACGCGATCCTGATCACGCACGAGCACCCGGACCACTTCGACGAGGGACGGCTGCGGGCCGCCATGGAGGCGAACCCGGCGGCGCGGATCTGGACCCTGAAGTCGGTCGCCGACCAGATCGCCGCCGCCTTCCCGGGCCGGGTCCACACCGTCGGCCACGGCGACACGTTCACTGCGGCGGGCTTCGACGTCCAGGTCCACGGCGAGCTGCACGCGGTGATCCACCCGGACATCCCGCGGATCACCAACGTCGGCTATCTGATCGACGGCGGTCGGCTCTTCCACCCCGGAGACGCGTTCACCGTCCCTGACCGGCCCGTCGAGACGCTGATGCTCCCGGTGATGGCCCCCTGGAACAAGATCTCCGAGGTCATCGACTACGTCCGTGAGGTCGGGCCGCAGCGCGCCTACGACATTCACGACGCCCTGCTCACCGACCTTGCCCGGCCGGTCTACGACCGGCAGATCGGCGCCCTGGGCGGCTCGGACCACCTGCGGCTCGCACCGGGATCCAGCGCCGAGGTCTGAGCGCCATCCGGCGTTGTCAGTGCCCCCGGGTAGGTTGTGGGGCATGCGCATCGCGACCTGGAACGTGAACTCGATCACCGCCCGCCTGCCGAGGCTGCTGGCCTGGCTGGAGAGCAGCGGCACCGACGTGCTGTGCCTCCAGGAGGCCAAGATCGCCGAGGAGCAGTTCCCCCGCGACCAGCTGCGCGAGCTGGGCTACGAGGCGGCGGTCCACGCGACCGGCCGGTGGAACGGCGTGGCGGTGCTCTCCCGGGTCGGCCTGGCGGACGTGGTCAAGGGCCTGCCCGGCGACCCCGGGTACGACGGCGTGCAGGAGCCCCGGGCGATCTCCGCGACCTGCGGCCCGGTCCGCGTCTGGTCGGTGTATGTGCCCAACGGCCGCGAGGTCGACCACCCGCACTACGCCTACAAGCTCCAGTGGTTCGAGGCGCTGCGGGCCGCCGTCGCGGGCGACGCGGCGGGCGGCCGCCCCTTCGCGGTCCTCGGCGACTACAACGTGGCGCCGAGCGATGACGACGTCTTCGACGTGGCCGCCTTCGCGGGCCTCACCCATGTCACCCCGGCCGAGCGCGCCGCGCTGACCGCGCTGCGCGAGACGGGCCTCACGGACGTCGTCCCGCGCCCCCTGAAGTACGACCGCCCCTACACGTACTGGGACTACCGCCAGCTCGCCTTCCCCAAGAACCGCGGCATGCGCATCGACCTGGTCTACGGCAACAAGCCCTTCGCCAAGGCCGTCAAGGACGCCTATGTCGACCGTGAGGAGCGCAAGGGCAAGGGCGCCTCGGACCACGCTCCGGTGGTGGTGGACCTGGCGGTCCAGGAGTATTGATCATGAGTGTCGGGCGACACCCCGCGCTCATCCTGTGGTGCGGGCACCGGGTGGGTGACACGCTGTGTACATGAACATCCCCTTCCTGGGCAACCGGCACAAGAAGAGCGATGCCGCGGTGCTGCCCGCCGACCGCGAGGGCGTCGCCGAGCTGCTGTCCGAGTGTGATCTGCTGCGCTCCCAGGCGGCCCAGGAGGGCGTCCGGCTGGACGACTCCGTGACCTCGCTGGAGGCCCTTGACCAGCTGGTGCCGCGCTGGCGCGACGACGCGGAGATCCTGCCCTGGCTGGGCAATGATGCGGGCCTGTATCTGGGCACGGTCATCGTGCGCACCGTGCCCGGCGCGTACTGGGAGTTCCAGCCCGGCGGGCAGCCCGTCGTACGGCTCGAATCGGGGCGTGAGTTCGATGTCGTCGAGGCCGGTCACGCGTGGGCCGCCAGCGGCGTTCCCGAGTTGTCGCAGTTGTACGCGGAGGTCGCGGAGGCCTGACGGGCGCCCCATTTTTTCCTGGATGGTTTGCGGCCCCCACGACACAGCTGAGAGTGTTCGCCGGCTGGGTGTCCCGGCGTGCGCGGCGCAGTCCCAAGACCGAGGCCGTCGACATCGCCGCGGCCCGCGGGGTCGCTGCCGCTCCGAAACCGTAGGGGGCAGCGGCTCGGGGCCGGGCCCGCCCGGCGGCAGCCGGAGATCACTGCTCGCGCGGCGGTGCGCGCCCGCAGAACGGGAAGGCCGCCGACGAGGAGAAGCCCAGCTGCGCGCCGGACGGGTTACTCCTAGTAGGCCCCCGGCCCTGCGGCCCCCGGTCCCCCGGTCCTGCGGCCCCCCGGTCCTGCGGTCCCCCGGGTCCCTTGCTCTCACCGGGCCTTGACCCTCGTCGGTCCTCGGCTCTTGCTCGCGCGGCGGTGCGCGCCCGCAGAACGGGTAGGCCGCGGGCGAGGAGAAGCCCAGTTACGCGCGGGACGGGTTACTCCTAGTAGGCCCCCGGCCCTGCGGTCCTGCGGTCCCCCGGGTCCCTTGCTCTCACCGGGCCTTGGCCCTCATCGGTCCTCGGCTCTTGCTGGGCCCCGGCTTTCACCGGCCTCGGCTCCCATCGGGCCCCTGGACCCACCGGGGCTTGGCTCTCACCGGGCCTTGGCCCTCACTGGGCCCCGGCTCTCACCGGCCTCGGCTCCCATCGGCCCCTGGACCCACCGGGCCTTGGCCCTCATCGGTCCTCGCGCTCTCACCGGGCCCCGGCTCCCATCGGGCCTCTGGACCCACCGGGGCTTGGCTCTCACCGGCCTCGGCTCCCATCGGGCCTCTGGACCCACCGGGGCTTGGCTCTCACCGGGCCCCGGCCCCCATCGGGCCCCTGGACCCACCGGCCCTTGGGCCCCCACCGGGCCCGGCTCTCACCGGGCCCCTGGACCCACCGGGCCCCTGGACCCACCGGGCCTTCGCTCCGACCGGCCCCTGGACCCCACCGGCCCCCACCGGGTCCCGGTCCCCACCGGTCCGCTGGTCCCTTCGGGCGGCCCTAGGCGGCCCGGTGTGAGCGTGGTGCTTCCGGCGCCGGCGGCGGTGTCTGCGCGGCCCGCGTCACATCGGCGACCAGCTCGACCACGTCGGGGCCGTACGCCTGCGAGTTGACCACCTTCAGCAGCAGCACGAACGGGTTCGTGCCGTGCTTGCGGGCCAGCCGCTCGTGGTGCCGGGCGAGATAGCGGGTCGCGGCCTGGTTGGTGATCGCACGCTGGCCGCAGAACAGGAACACCGGCCGTGCCTCGCGCCGCTCCCCGGCGGTCAGCCGGGCCAGGAGGACATATTCGGTGAGGCCCGGCTCCAGACGGTAGCGTTCGCCGCCGATCTGGAAGGCGCCGCGGTCCGGACCCGGCTCCGGGTCGATGTTCACCCGCACCCCGGGTAGCATCGCGGACATGTGGGCCAGCATGCGCCGGTTCGATGCGGGACCGCCCACGCAGAACTCGGTGCGCTCGCCGAAGCCCTGCTGGACGTTGTCCTGGGTCACCATCTGCAGATGCGCACCGCAGTCCTTGATCAGCGCGGCCAGCTCCAGCAGCGCGAACACGTCGAAGCGGTGCACCGCCGGTTCGGAGGTCGCCGGGTCGCGGTTGACGACGAGCAGCGACTCCGCGTTCTCCGGAAGTCCGAAGAACGCCTGCTTGCGCCGCAGCCTGCGCCTCCACACGGTGGTGCGGGCCAGCCAGCCGAGGCCGGCGCTGATGCCAGCGGCCACCAGGCCCAGGACGATGTTGCGCACGTCGTCATTCATGGGCGCGCATGCTAGCGGTCGAAGGCAAACCGGTGTTCGAGACGGTCCTGACGAGGACATGACGTTCGATTAAGCTGCGCGGACGGTCACTCGCTGGAGGTGCGGATGCGTCGCCCTGTCGCGCGGAAACTGTCGGTCCTGGCGGTCTCGGCCGCCGTCGTGTCCGTGGGGGCGGCGGCGCCGCCGGGCGCCACGAGCACCACCCCGCCCAAGACCCCGGTCGCCGTCGGCTACGGCGGCGCGGTCGCCAGCGTCGACGCGGACGCCTCGGCCGCCGGCATCGCGGTCCTGAAGAAGGGCGGCAACGCGGTCGACGCCGCCGTCGCCACGGCCGCCGCCCTGGGGGTCACCGAGCCGTACTCCGCCGGCATCGGCGGGGGCGGCTACTTCGTCTACTACGACGCCAGGTCCCGTGCCGTGCACACCATCGACGGCCGGGAGACCGCGCCGCTCGGCGCCGGCTCCGACCTGTTCCTGGAGAACGGCAAGCCACTCGCCTTCGCGGACGCCGTCAGCAGCGGACTGAGCGTCGGCACGCCGGGCACGCCCGCCACCTGGCAGACGGCCCTGGACGCCTGGGGCAGCAAGAAGCTGGGCACGGTGCTGGGGCCCGCCGAACGGCTCGCCCGCGACGGCTTCACCGTCGACGACACCTTCCGTTCGCAGACAGCCGCCAACGAGACCCGGTTCCGCTACTTCCCGGACACCGCCGAGCTGTTCCTGCCGAACGGGCAGCTGCCGGTGGTCGGCGCCACCTTCAAGAACCCCGATCTGGCCCGCACCTACGAGGAACTGGGCCGCAAGGGCATCGGCGCGCTCTACCGCGGCGACCTCGGCAAGGACATCGTCTCCACCGTCAACAAGCCGCCGGTCGACCCCGGTTCGGGCTGGAACGCGCGTCCCGGCGGGCTGTCCGCCAAGGACCTCGCCGCCTACCGCGCCAAGCTCCAGGCGCCCACGAGGGCGTCGTACCGCGGGCTCGACGTCTACTCGATCGCGCCCTCGTCCTCCGGCGGCACCACGGTCGGCGAAGCCCTCAACATCCTTGAGAAGAGCGACCTTTCGAAGGCGACCGAGGCGCAGTACCTGCACCGCTTCATCGAGGCGAGCCGGATCGCGTTCGCGGACCGCGGGCGCTGGGTCGGCGACCCCGCCTTCGAGGACGTACCGACCAAGCAGTTGCTGTCGCAGTCGTACGCCGACTCACGCGCCTGCCTGATCAAGGACAACACGGTGCTGACCAGCCCGGTCGCGCCCGGCGACCCGCGCCACCCGGCGGCCTGCGCCACGGGCGGCACGGCGGCCCCGACGACGTACGAGGGGGAGAACACCACGCACCTCACGGTTGCCGACAAGTGGGGCAACGTCGTCTCCTACACGCTCACCATCGAGCAGACCGGCGGCAGCGCGATCACCGTGCCCGGCCGGGGATTCCTCCTCAACAACGAGCTGACGGACTTCTCCTTCGCCCCGGCCAACCCGGCCGTGCACGACCCGAACCTGCCCGGTCCCGGCAAGCGGCCGCGGTCGTCGATCGCGCCGACCATCGTGCTCGACCGGCACGGCAGGCCGGTGGTGGCGCTCGGATCACCCGGTGGCGCGACCATCATCACGACCGTGCTGCAGACCCTGACCGAGTTCCTCGACCGGCACCTGCCGCTGGTCGACGCGATCGCCGCGCCCCGCGCCAGCCAGCGCAACGCGGCCAGGACGGAACTCGAACCCGGCCTCTACGACAGCAACCTGCGCACGAGGCTCGAAGCCATCGGGCACGCCTTCTCGCGCAACCCGGAGATCGGCGCCGCGACGGGCGTCCAGCGCCTCCCGAACGGCAAGTGGCTCGCCGCGGCGGAAACGGTACGCAGGGGCGGCGGCTCGGCCATGGTGGTGCAGCCGACCCGGTGACGTCCGCGACATGAGGTCCGGCGCCCGGCCACCTGTCCCGTGCGGGGCGTGGCCGGGCCACCGGGACGGAAGAAGGGCAGCCCGCCGTGGACCGCCACCCGCCCTGGGTGGTCGGTGGTTGCGCCCCGCAGGGGCGCGGGGAACTGCGCGAGCGGCCACGACGGCGCCGCGGACGAACGACGGCGTTCACGGTCCGGCCAGCGCAGCGCCGGCAAGTCCCGGGGCGGTGCCGGGTGCCGCGCCTCCGACGCGCTCGCCGTCGGGCCGGGTGGCGGGCCGCCCGCGCGGGTGAGCGCCGGTCGCGATGAGCACGGCGTCGGCGGTGACGACGATCTCGCGGGAGCCGTCCGGCGCCTGCATGCCCTTCCGGACGGCCCGTGCCGGTCGGGCCTCAGGGTTCTGGGGTGGGCGGCTCGGGCGAGGTGTTCGCGTCGGGCGGCGGCCCGGCCGGCGTGACCTGGCCGGAGGCCGACGCGGGCGCCGTGCCGCCCACCGGTTCCGCGTCGGCCCGCGGCGGCGGTTCCGTCTCGAAGGTCAGATGGTGGTCCGTGGCGTCCACCCTGACGCGGCTGCCCTCCGGGAGACGGCCGTCCAGCAGGAGCCGGGAGATACGGTTGTCGACCTCCCGCTGGATGGTGCGGCGCAGCGGGCGGGCGCCGTACTCCGGCTGGTGACCGCGCTCCGCGATCCAGCCGACGGCCGCGTCGGTGAAGTCGACGGTGACCCCCTGGGCATGCAGCAGCCGCCGCGTGCGCTCCAGCAACAGGTCGGTGATCCGCCGCAGTTGCCCGGCGGTGAGCCGGCGGAACACCACGATCTCGTCGATGCGGTTCAGGAACTCCGGCCGGAAGTGCTCGCGCAGCGGGCGCAGGATCTGCTCCCGTCGGGCCTCCTCGTCCGCCTCCGCGCCGCCCGCGCCGAACCCGATGCCCGCACCGCGCCGGCCGATGGCCTCGGAACCCAGGTTGCTGGTCATCACGATGACGGTGTTGGTGAAGTCCACCGTCCGGCCCTGCGCGTCGGTCAACCGCCCGTCGTCGAGGACCTGGAGCAGGATGTTGAAGACGTCCGGGTGTGCCTTCTCCACCTCGTCGAGCAGCAGCAGCGAGTACGGGTGCCGGCGCACCACCTCGGTGAGCTGACCGGCTTCCTCATGGCCGACGTAGCCGGGCGGCGCACCCACCAGCCGGGACACCGTGTGCCGCTCCTGGTACTCGCTCATGTCCAGCCGCACCATCCGGTCCTCGCTGCCGAACAGGACCTCCGCGAGCGCTCGGGCCAGCTCCGTCTTGCCCACACCGGTCGGCCCGAGGAACAGGAAGCTGCCGATCGGCCGGTCCGGGCTGGCGAGCCCGGCGCGGGAGCGCAGCACGGCCTCGGCGACCACGGCGACCGCCTCGTCCTGTCCGATCACCCGCTGGTGCAGATGCTCCTCCAGGCCGAGCAGCCGCTCCTTCTCCTCCTGGGTCAGCCTGCTGACCGGGATGTGGGTGAGCCGGGACACCACCTCGGCGATGGCCTCCGCCGTCACCTCCAGGTCCTGTCCCTCGTCGGCTTTGTCGTCGCCGGTGGTCTCGGAGATCCGGCCCTTCAGCGCGACGATGCGGTCCCGCAACTGTGTGGCCTGCTCGTACTGCTCGTCCGCGACCGCCTGGTCCTTGTCCCGCAGCAGTTGCTCGACCTCGCGTTCCATGGCGCGCACGTCCGTGCCCTTGGTCCGGGCGCCGAGCCGCACCCGGGCGCCCGCCTGGTCGATCAGGTCGATCGCCTTGTCCGGCAGCCGCCGGTCGGTGAGATAACGGTCGGACAGTTCGACGGCGGCGACCAGCGCGTCGTCGGTGTAGCGGACCTGATGGTGGGCCTCGTAGCGGTCGCGCAGCCCGCGCAGGATCTCGATGGTGTCCGGGACGGTCGGCTCGGGCACCAGGATCGGCTGGAACCGGCGGGCCAGCGCCGCGTCCTTCTCGATCCTGCGGTACTCCTCCAGCGTGGTCGCGCCCACGACGTGCAGTTCGCCGCGGGCCAGCGCGGGCTTGAGGATGTTGCCCGCGTCCAGCGCGCCGCCCTCGCCGCCGGACCCCGTGCCCACGACCGTGTGCAACTCGTCGAGGAAGACGATCAGCCGGTCCGAGTGCGCCCGGATCTCGCTGACGATGTTGTTCAGCCGCTCCTCGAAGTCCCCGCGGAAGCGGGTGCCCGCGACCACGCCGGTCAGGTCCAGGGCGACGACCCGGCGCCCGATGAGGACGTCCGGCACGTCACCGTCGGTGATCCGCTGGGCCAGTCCCTCCACGATCGCCGTCTTGCCCACGCCGGCGTCGCCGATCAGCACCGGGTTGTTCTTGCCGCGCCGGGACAGCACCTCGATGGTCTGCTCGATCTCGTCGTCCCGTCCGATGACGGGGTCGACGCGCCCCTGACGGGCCAGGTCGGTCAGGTCGCGGCTGTACTTGTCCAGGGTCGGGGTGGCCGGGGGCCGCTGCCGTTCGGTGCCGGCCCGCGGCGGCGCCTCGGGGACGTCCGCGGGCATCCCGGCGGCCGCGAACCGGGCCGCGCTCAGGATGTGCCCGGCGGCCGAGTCCGGGTTCGCGGCGAGCGCGCCGAGCACATGCTCCGGGCCGATGTATCCGGCGCCGCTCGACCGGGCCATGTCGTGTGCGTCCAGCAACGCCCGCTTGACCGCGGGGGTCAGGGCGAGCGAGGTCGGCGGCGGCGCACCGCCCGGCGGATGCTGCACCGGCCCGGAGCGCTGATCTATCTCCGTCGCGAGCGAGTCGGGGTCGGTGCCCGCCCGGCTGAGCAGGCTCCGGGTGGGTTCGGTGGCGAGGGCCGCGCGCAGCAGGTGCTGGGTGTCCAGATCGCGGCTGCCGTGCTCGGCGGCGTACTGGGCGGCGCCTTTCACCAGTTCCCTGGCCGGTTGGCTGAGCAGCCGGCCGATGTCCACCTGACGGGGGCCGGGATGCGGGCCGCCGCCGAAGAAGCGGGAGAGGAATTCACCGAAGGGGTCCGGGCCGTGTCCTTCCGGCCCAGTGAAGCCGCTGGTCATGGCGTTCCGTTCACCAAAGAGGTCGTACGGGTGGGCCTACACCACGATGGCACGTTCGGCGAGGCGGGGCACGTCCAGCCGGTCCCGCCCGCCGGGCCGGGCCGCCCCGCTCCCGGGATCGGCCGCGCGGCACCCGGCGGGCTCCGGGCGTCCATCGTGCTGCCGCGTGGCGCTCGCAAAGTGAGGGCAATCGATCGGTCAAGGATTGCCCCGCTTGTGGTCAAGGGTGGGAAAGGTTGCCTGGTCGGCGACTTGGGTGGGCGGTTCGGTCGCCCTCCCGGGCCGTGGCCTGTGGGCCGTTCCCGTGGGCGGTCGCAGTCGTCCGGAAAACTCCCTGTAGCGGTGGCGTAACACGGCTGGTGTTTTCTACCGACCGGAGTGCTCCGGTCTGGCGGGAGTTGAGCGATGGCAGTGGATCAACTCCCAGGGAAAGTACGGGAGTTCGCGAACTACCTGGACGGTCTCCTGGCGCGCCTCGACCAGCGCGGCGGCTGGTGCGCGGTCTTCTGGCAGCGGGACCCGGACGGTATGCGGGCGTGTCTCGACGGGCGGGAGATCCCGCCGTGGGACGTGGTGGAGGCGCTGTTGCAGGACCTGGCGGCGGCCTACGGCCCGGACACCGCCGGGGCGGAGCGGGAGCGCGCCCGGCATCTGTACGGGGCGGCGCTCGCCGCGTACGACGCCCGGCCGGGCGCCCGGGACGCACTCGGCGACCGCCTCGACGTGATGCTCCGCGAGCAGCGGTACGCCGCCGAACGGCAGGGCGAACTGGGCCGGTTGCTCGCCGCCGCCGGCACCTTGGAGGCGGCCCACGCCCTCCGCCTCGACCTCGCCTGGGCCCGCGACGACCACCAGCGGGCGACCGCACGGTGTGCCGAACTGCGCCTGCGCATAGCCGAGTTGGACCGACGCGACGCCGACGACCGGGCCCGGGACGCCCACCCCACCGACGGCTTCCCTCCCGGGGCGCGGACCGGCACGGGACCGTGGTCCGACCGCCCGACACCGGCCCACCCGGCGGGCGGCCCGACGGCGGCGGTCCACCCGGCACCGGACCCCACCCGGGCACGTCCCGCGGACGACGCCGGACGCCTCGCCGGCGCACCGACAGAAGACCGACGTCCCGGGGACGGCGCTGCCCCGGCGGCGCCTGGGGGAGAGGGCGGTGTCGGGCCGGGTGGCGTTGTGGGTCCGGGTGGTTTCGGCGCGGGTGGTGGTGCAGGCCCGGGTGCTGTCGGCGCCGGTGGTGGTGTGGGTCCTGGCGGTGCCGTGGGCGCCCGTGGTGCAGTCGGGGCCATGGACGGTGCCGCCCCGGCGGCGCCTGGGGCCGTGGGGCGCGGTGGTGCCAGGTCAGGTGGTGCTGTGGGTTCTGGTGGTTTCGGAGCGGGTGCGGGTGCTGTCGGAGCCGGTGGCGGTGCCGTGGGTGGCCCTGGTGCAGTCGGGGCCGGTGGTGCGGTTGCCCCGGTCGGTGGTGGACCGCGGGCTTCTGGTCCCGGGCACCCCGCGCGCCCCGCCGTCCACGGCGCCCCGGACGCCGTACCCGGTGATGCCTCGGGTCGCACCGCCCCGGATGGCCCGGCACGTGGCGACGACCACCCGGCCGACGGGCACGGCGCCCTCGGTGCGGCTGCCGCCGCGGCAGCCGGTCCGCGGCCGTCGCTCGACGGCAAGCAGCGCAAGCGGCGGCGCGGTGGTGCCCGGTTCGCCGGGATGGCCGAGGACGACGTCGGACCCGACCCCGTGCCCCCGTCCGGGCCGGTTCTGCCCGCGGCGGCCCCCGCCGGGCGCCGCACCCCGCGCGGCGCCCGGTTCGCCGGGGCCGCCGGGGCGGTCGAGCCGCCCGAGCCACGGGTGCAGCCCGCGGACGCCCAGGCGGCACCGGCCGTCGCGGGCGCCGTCCGGGCGCTGGAGCGGCTGCGCCGCGAGGGCCGCACCGGCGAGGCGCACGCCCTGCTGGTCGAGGCCGCGCACTGGCCCCCCGCCCGGCTCCCGCTGCTCGCCGCCGAACTGCGGCGCACCGGGCACGGCGCCGACTGGGCCACGCTGCTGTGGGAGGCCGCCTCGCTGCCCGCCGACCGCCTGGTCGCCGCGGCCGACGCGCTCGTCGCGGCGGGGCGGACCGCGGACGGTGAGCAGATCCTGCGCCAGGGCGTCGTACGGCCCGCCGAGGAGATCGGCGCGGCGGTGCTCGGGCTGGCGTCCGAGGGGCGCATCCGCGAGGTGCGGGCCCTTCTCGACGCGTACGTCCGGGTCCGTACCCCCGAGGAGGCGGCCCGCAGCGCCGCCGCCGACCCGCAGCGCCTCGTACCGCACCTGCTGGAGGCCGCGCGGGGCGTCTCGCAGGAGCGACACTGGGACCTGGTGCACGCCCTGCGGGTGGCCGGATTCAGCGCCTGACCGGCCCAGCGGCTCACCCACTGGAGTGTGAAACATGATCGACTCCGCGGGTTCACGACGATGGTCTTGGCAAGCCCGTCCCGGAGGCTTACGTTCGTCCCTCTACCGCCTGTGTCTACGGGCGTAGAGGCTCTGAGGTCCCGTCGAAGGAGCAGCTCATGGCCGACGTCCTGCGCGCCGCTCTGGTCCAGGCCACCTGGACCGGCGACACCGAGTCCATGGTGGCGAAACACGAGGAGCACGCCCGCGAGGCGGCCCGCCGGGGAGCCCGGATCATCGGCTTCCAGGAGGTCTTCAACGCCCCCTACTTCTGCCAGGTCCAGGAACCGCAGCACTACCGCTGGGCCGAGCCTGTGCCGGACGGGCCGACCGTGCGTCGTATGCAGGACCTGGCCCGCGAGACCGGCATGGTGATCGTCGTGCCGGTCTTCGAGGTCGAGCAGTCCGGCTTCTACTACAACACCGCGGCCGTGATCGACGCCGACGGCAGCTACCTCGGCAAGTACCGCAAACACCACATCCCGCAGCTCAAGGGCTTCTGGGAGAAGTACTACTTCAAGCCCGGCAACGCCGGCTGGCCGGTCTTCGACACCGCGGCGGGCAAGGTCGGCGTCTACATCTGCTACGACCGCCACTTCCCCGAGGGCTGGCGCCAACTGGGCCTGGCCGGTGCCCAGTTGGTGTACAACCCGTCGGCGACCTCGCGCGGCCTTTCGGCCCATCTGTGGCAGCTGGAGCAGCCCGCCGCGGCGGTGGCCAACGAGTACTTCATCGCCGCCATCAACCGGGTCGGGCGGGAGGAGTACGGGGACAACGACTTCTACGGGACGAGCTACTTCGTCGACCCGCGCGGACAGTTCGTCGGCGACGTCGCCGGCGACAAGGACGAGGAACTGCTCGTCCGCGATCTCGATCTCGACCTCATCGAAGAGGTGCGGCAGCAGTGGGCGTTCTACCGCGACCGCCGCCCCGACGCCTACGAAGGGCTGGTGCAGCCGTGAACGACCTCTACACCCGCCACCGCAACGTCCTGCCCGACTGGCTCGCCCTCTACTACGAGGACCCGCTGGAGATCACCCACGGCGAGGGACGCCACGTCTGGGACGCGCACGGCAACCGGTACCTGGACTTCTTCGGCGGCATCCTCACCACGATGACCGCTCACGCGCTGCCCGAGGTGACGAAGGCGGTCAGCGAGCAGGCGGGGCGGATCATCCACTCCTCGACCCTCTACCTCAACCGGCCGATGGTCGAACTCGCCGAGCGGGTCGCCCAGTTGTCGCAGATCCCGAACGCCAGGGTGTTCTTCACCAGCTCCGGCACCGAGGCCAACGACACCGCCCTGCTGCTCGCGACCGCCCACCGGGGCAGCAACACGGTCCTGGCGATGCGCAACAGCTACCACGGCCGCTCCTTCAGCGCGGTCGGCATCACCGGCAACCGCGGCTGGTCCCCGACCGCCCTGTCCCCGCTGCAGACCCTGTACGTGCACGGCGGCGTCCGCACCCGCGGCCCCTACGCCCATCTGAACGACGCGGAGTTCATCGCCGCCTGCGTGGCGGACCTGAAGGACCTCCTCGGCCACACCCGGCCGCCGGCCGCCCTGATCGCCGAGCCCATCCAGGGCGTCGGCGGTTTCACCTCGCCGCCCGACGGCCTGTACGCGGCCTTCCGCGACGTGCTCCAGGAACACGGCATCCTGTGGATCGCCGACGAGGTGCAGACGGGCTGGGGCCGTACCGGAGAACACTTCTGGGGGTGGCAGGCGCACGCCCGCAGCGGCCCGCCCGACATCGTCACCTTCGCCAAGGGCATCGGCAACGGCATGTCCATCGGCGGGGTCGTGGCCCGCGCCGAGATCATGAACTGCCTCGACGCCAACAGCATTTCGACGTTCGGCGGCACCCAGATCACCATGACGGCCGGCCTGGCCAACCTCACCTATCTGCTGGAGCACGACCTGCAGGGCAACGCCCGGCGGGTCGGCGGTCTGCTCATCGAGCGGCTGCGGGCCGTCGCCGCGCAGCTGCCCGGCGTACGCGAGGTGCGCGGGCGCGGGCTGATGATCGGCATCGAGCTGGTGCGGCCGGGCACCGACGAGGCCGACCCCCAGGCCGCCTCCGCCGTCCTGGAGGCGGCCCGCGAGGGCGGGTTGCTGATCGGCAAGGGCGGCGGCCACAACACCAGCGCCCTGCGCATCGCGCCGCCGCTGTCGCTGACCGTCGCGGAGGCCGAGGAGGGCGCCGCCGTCCTCGAACGCGCCCTCAGGAGCACGCAGTAAGAGAGCAAGGAAGGGGAGCATGCCATGACCACCGCCTCGGAGCCCCTGGAACCGGTGCTGTCGGTGCGTCAGGTCCTCGCCCTGGAACGGGTGCTGGCCGGGGAGCCTGAGGTGGTGGCCGGCGCCGCCCAGCTCGACCGGCCGGTGCGCTGGGTGCACGTGGCCGAGGCCGCCGACGTCGGCGTGATGCTCACCGGCGGGGAGATGGTGCTCACCACCGGGGTGCTGCTCGCCGGCGACGAGGACAAGCAGGCCGAGTACATCCGGTCGCTGTACCGCGCGGAGGCCGCGGCCGTCGTACTGGGCCTCGGCCGGGCGTTCCCGGCGCCGCCGGACGTGATGCGCCGGGCCGCCGAGCGGTGCGGGCTGCCCCTGGTCGTCCTGCACCGGCCGTTCCCCTTCGCCGAACTGACCGAGGAGGTGCAGTCCCGGCTGGTGCGGCGCAAGTTCGCCGCCGTCAGCCTCTCGGAGGCGGTACGGACGGCGCTGACCGCCCTGATCACCGCGGGCGCGCCGCTGCAGAGCCTGCTCGACGAGGTCGCCGCGCACAGCGCCTGCCCCGTCGTCGTCACCAACCTCGCCCACCGGGTGCTGGCCACGGCGGGGGAGCGGCCGGCCGTGGACGACGTGCTGCGCGACTGGGAGCGCATCGCCCGGCAGGCGGGCGGCAGCGAGGGCGACGGCTGGATCCGGGCCGAGCTGGGCGGACGCGGGGAGCGCTGGGGGCAGATCATGCTGTGCGGGTACCGCGGCGGCACGGCCGCCGGCCGGCTGCTCGCCGACCGGGCCGCCGAGGCCCTGGTGCTGCATCGCATGCTCGGCGGCGGCTCGGCCCACTCCTGGGAGGAGCAGTCCGCGCAGAGCCTGCTGACCGACCTGATCTCCGGGGTGATACCGGCCCGGCAACTGCTGCCGCGGGCGCGGGCGGCCGGCCTGCCGGTCAACCGGCGGACCTTCGTCCCCCTGGTGGTGCGGGACGTCGCGCCCGCCGGGCTGGACCGGGTGCTGCGGATGCTGGGGCTCGCCGGACTCGTCGCCGAACTCGCCGACGGGGCCACCGCGGTGCTGCTGAGCCTCGCCCGGGACCAGGACGCGCAGGTGCTCACCGCGCACTTCGCGGCCCGGTTGCGGGCCGAGTCCGGCCGCACCCGGAGCGTGGTCGCCGCGGCCGGGCAGCGGACCGTCTGGGACGAGGTGCCCGCCGGGCTGCACGAGGCCCAGCACGTCGCCGACGCCGTCGCCGACTCCTCCGCCGCCCTCGACCTCCCCGGCGTCGTCCGGCTCAGGGACGTCCATCTGCGCGGCCTGATCCGGCTCCTGCGCGACGACCCGCACGTCCAGTCCTTCGCGGAGCGGGAGCTGGACGGGTTGCTGTGCGGCACCGACCGGGACCTGCTGAACGTGCTGCGGACCTATCTCGCCACCGGCCGCAACAAGTCCCGCACCGCCCAGCTGCACCATGTCTCCCGGCCCGCGCTCTACCGCCGTCTGGAGGCGATACAGGCCCGGCTGGGTGTCGACCTCGATGACTTCGAACAGGCGGCCTCGGTGCACATCGCGCTGCTCGCGCACGACGCGCAACAGGACTGAAACAAAGGAACGACCTGCGAAAACGGCGGTGAAACATGGCCCCGAGCCGATGTGACACGGTGGCACGCCACACCCCCGCAGACGTGACACACTGCCACTCAAACCGCATCCGAGGACTTCCTAGGCTCACCGCACACCGAGCGACCGGAGGTCCCGATGAGCCAAGTGATCCGTGCCGCCCTCTTCCAGACCGCCTGGACCGGCGACAAGGAATCGATGATCCAGGTCCACGAGCAGGCGGTCCGCGACGCGGCCGCGCAGGGCGCCCGCGTCCTGTGCTTCCAGGAGCTGTTCTACGGGCCGTACTTCTGCCAGGTCCAGGACAAGGCGTTCTACGAGTACGCCGAGCGGATCCCGGAGGGCCCCACCGTGCGCCGCTTCCAGGCCCTGGCACGGGAGTGCGGCATCGTCCTCGTCCTGCCCATGTACGAGGAGGAGCAGCCCGGTGTCCTCTACAACACCGCGGCGGTGATCGACGCGGACGGCTCCTACCTCGGCAAGTACCGCAAGACCCACATCCCGCAGGTCGAGGGCTTCTGGGAGAAGTTCTACTTCCGCCCCGGGAACAGCGGATGGCCCGTCTTCGAGACGGCCGCCGGCCGGATCGGCGTCTACATCTGCTACGACCGGCACTTCCCGGAGGGCTGGCGGGCGCTGGGCCTCGGCGGCGCCGAGATCGTCTTCAACCCGTCGGCCACCTCGCGCGGCCTGTCCCGCTATCTGTGGCAACTGGAGCAGCCGGCCGCGGCGGTGGCCAACGAGTACTTCGTGGGCGCGATCAACCGGGTCGGCGTCGAGGATCTCGGCGCCAACGACTTCTACGGGACGACGTACTTCGTCGACCCGGAGGCCCAGTTCGTCGGCGAGGTGGCGAGCGACAAGGAGACCGAACTCGTCGTACGCGACCTGGACCTGGCCAAGCTGCGCGAGGTCCGCGACCGCTGGCAGTTCTACCGCGACCGCGCCCCGGGCGCCTACGGGCCGCTGACGGCTCCGTGATGCCGCCGCTCGCACGGCGCGCCCCCAACGGGCCCGGGGCCGTGTCCGATGTACGGCTGCCGCCGCGCGGGCGCGGGCAGCCACCTCGAATCCGCACATGACCAGCGAGGGAGTGGACCCATGACCGGCCGTACCGTCATCCGAGGTGGACTCGTCGTCACCGCGTCCGACGAGATCCACGCCGACGTCCTGATCGAGGACGGCCGTATCGCCGCCCTCGCGGCCTCCGGCACCGAGGCGGCCGGGGCCTTCACCGCCGACCGGAGCATCGACGCCACAGGGAAGTACGTCATCCCGGGCGGCGTCGACGCCCACGCCCACATGGAGATGCCCTTCGGCGGCACCTTCGCCTCGGACACCTTCGAGACCGGCACCCGGGCCGCCGCCTGGGGCGGTACGACGACGATCGTCGACTTCGCCGTCCAGAGCGTCGGCCACTCGCTGCGCGAGGGCCTGGACGCCTGGCACGCCAAGGCCGAGGGCAACTGCGCCGTCGACTACGGCTTCCACATGATCGTCTCCGATGTGAACCCGGAGACGCTGAAGGAGATGGATCTGCTGGTGGAGGAGGGCGTGACCTCCTTCAAGCAGTTCATGGCCTACCCCGGTGTCTTCTACAGCGACGACGGCCAGATCCTGCGGGCCATGCAGCGCGCCGCCGACAACGGCGGGCTGATCATGATGCACGCCGAGAACGGCATCGCGATCGATGTCCTGGTCGAGCAGGCCCTCGCCCGCGGCGAGAGCGACCCCCGCTACCACGGCGAGGTCCGCAAGGCCCTGCTGGAGGCCGAGGCCACCCACCGCGCCGTCCGGCTCGCCCAGGTCGCCGGGGCGCCGCTGTACGTCGTGCACGTCTCCGCGCAGGAGGCGGTCGCCGAACTGACCAGGGCCCGCGACCAGGGTCTGCACGTCTTCGGCGAGACCTGCCCCCAGTATCTGTTCCTGTCGACCGACAACCTCGCCGAACCCGACTTCGAGGGCGCCAAGTACGTCTGCTCCACCCCGCTGCGCCCCCGGGAGCACCAGGCGGCGCTGTGGAGGGGACTGCGCACCAACGACCTCCAGGTCGTCTCCACCGACCACTGCCCCTTCTGCTTCGCCGGCCAGAAGGAGCTGGGCCGGGGCGACTTCTCGAAGATCCCCAACGGCCTGCCCGGCGTCGAGAACCGCATGGACCTGCTGCACCAGGCCGTTGTCGACGGGCACATCTCCCGCCGCCGCTGGATCGAGATCGCCTGCGCCACCCCGGCGCGGATGTTCGGCCTGTACCCGAAGAAGGGCACCATCGCCCCCGGCGCCGACGCCGATGTCGTCGTCTACGACCCGCACGCCGAGCAGGTGATGTCCGCGGCGACCCACCACATGAACGTCGACTACTCGGCCTACGAGGGCAAGCGCGTCACCGGCCGGGTCGAGACCGTGCTCTCGCGCGGCGAGGCCGTCATCACCGAGCGGGAGTACACCGGACACGCCGGCCACGGCGTCTACACCCCGCGCTCCACCTGTCAGTACCTCAACTAATCGAACGAGGAGTGGCGCCCATGGACTTCGGACTCGTCCTGCAGACCGACCCGCCGGCCTCCCGTGTCATCAGCCTGATGCAGCGGGCCGAGCGCAACGGGTTCACCCACGGCTGGACCTTCGACTCCGCCGTGCTCTGGCAGGAACCATTCGTGATCTACAGTCAGATCCTGTCCACTACAAAGACGTTGACCGTGGGTCCGATGGTCACCAACCCGGGCACCCGCACCTGGGAGGTCACCGCCTCCACGTTCGCCACCCTCAACGACATGTTCGGCAACCGCACCGTGTGCGGCATCGGCCGCGGCGACTCGGCGATGCGGGTGGCGGGCCGCAAGCCCAACACGCTGGCCCGGATCAGCGACGCCATGAAGGTCATCCGGGCGCTGGGCCGCGGCGAGGAGGCCGACCTCGGCGGCGGCACCGTCGTCAGGTTCCCCTGGATCAGGCCGGGCGCCGAACTCCCGGTCTGGATGGCCGCGTACGGCCCCAAGGCCCTGAAGATGACCGGCGAGGAGGCCGACGGATTCATCCTCCAGCTCGCCGACCTCTACCTCACCGAGCACATGGTCAAGGCCGTGAAGGAGGCGGCCGTCGCCGCCGGGCGCGACCCCGCCGAGGTGACGATCTGCGTCGCGGCCCCCGCGTACGTCACCGCGGACGACTCGCCCGAGGCGCTCGCACACGCGCGCGAGCAGTGCCGCTGGTTCGGCGGCATGGTCGGCAACCACGTCGCCGACCTGGTCGCCAAGTACGGCGCCCACTCGGGAATGGTGCCGGACGAGCTGACCGAGTACATCAAGGCGCGTGAGGGCTACGACTACGCGCACCACGGCCGCTCGGGAAACCCGGACACGGCGTTCGTGCCGGACGAGATCGTCGACCGCTTCTGTCTGATCGGCCCGGCCTCCGCGCATGTCGAAAAGCTGCGTGCACTGCGCGAGTTGGGCGTCGACCAGGTCGCGGTGTACGCGATGCACGACGCGAAGGAGAAGGTGATCGAACAGTACGGCCGGGAGGTGATCCCGGTGGTGAACGCATGACCCACGGCTTAGCCCCGACAGCAACTCATCAACACCGCACGGCAGTTCACGGCATCCGCACCGTCGCCGTCCCTCGTTCCCCTCCCTAGAACGGACTGCTGCCCATGACCGACACCGCCCCACCCCGCATACCCGACCCGGCCATCGAGCTGGCCGGCGACGCCTACCCGGCCGGCAGCCGCTACGCCAACGACGATCTGCGCCCCGTCCCCCTCGCCGAACGCCGCTGGACCACCTACAACTTCGTGGCCCTGTGGATCGGCATGGCCCACTGCATCCCGTCCTGGACGCTCGCTTCGGGACTGGTGGCCCTCGGCATGGACTGGAAACAGGCCGTCCTCACGATCGCGCTCGCCAACGTGATCGTGCTGCTCCCGATGCTGCTCACCGGCCACGCGGGACCCAAGTACGGCATACCCTTCCCGGTCCTGGCCCGTGCCTCCTTCGGTATCCGCGGCGCGAATCTGCCCGCGATGGTGCGGGCGGCGGTGGCCTGCTGCTGGTTCGGCATCCAGACGTGGATCGGCGGCCAGGGCATCTTCATCCTCCTGGGGAAGATCTTCGGCGGCTGGACGGACGCCGCGAAGATCGGCGGCTACCCCTGGACTCTGTGGCTCTGCTTCGTGATCTTCTGGGTGCTCGAACTGGCCATCATCTACCGGGGAATGGACACCCTGCGCCGGTTCGAGAACTGGGCGGCGCCGTTCGTCCTCATCGGCGCGGTGGTGCTCCTGGTCTGGATCGCGAACAAGGCGGGCGGTTTCGGTCCGCTGCTGCACGAGCCGTCGAGGGTCGGCTGGGGCGCGGACTTCTGGAAGGTCTTCTTCCCGGGCCTGATGGGCATGATCGGTTTCTGGTCCACCCTCAGTCTCAACATCCCGGACTTCACCCGCTTCGGAAAGGGCCAGCGGGCACAGGTCTGGGGCCAGACCCTCGGCCTGCCGACCACCATGACCCTCTTCGCGCTGATGTCGGTGCTGGTGACGGCCGGTTCGGAGAAGGTCTACGGGGTGGCGATCTGGGACCCGGTCGAGCTGGCCGGCAAGACCGACAACGTCTTCGGCCTGCTCTTCGCGCTCATCACCGTCTTCGTGGCGACGATCAGCGTGAACATCGCGGCGAACGTGGTCTCACCCGCGTACGATCTCGCGAACCTCGCCCCGAAGATCATCAACTTCCGTACGGGCGCGATCATCACGGGCATCGTGGGCGTCCTGGTGATGCCGTGGAAGCTGACTTCCACGCCCGAGCTGTACATCTTCACGTGGCTGGGTGTGGTGGGCGGACTGCTCGGCACGGTGGCGGGCATTCTCATCGCGGACTACTGGATCATCCGCCGGACCGTGCTGCACCTCGCCGACCTGTATCGGGAAGGCGGGCGGTACTGGTACTCGGGCGGCTGGAACTGGCGGGCCGTCGTCGCCTTCGCGGTCGGCGGTGTGCTGGCGGTCGGTGGCTCGTACTCCACGCTGGACGAGAAGGGGAACAAGGCAGGACCGTTCCCGACCGACGGCATCATCCCCTTCCTCAAGCCGCTCGCCGACTACGGGTGGGCCGTGGGGCTGGGAGCCTCGCTCGTCGTCTACGTCCTACTGACGGCCGGAGGGCGAGAGAGGACATGAGGGGCATCTGCTGCTGGGCGACCGGGTTCGCCCGGCAGCAGACCTGTCTCGCCTGATCAACACCACGCTCGCGCGACACCGAACCCGGCGTACAGCCCGACTCCTCTGGTGCCGAGGGGTTCGACGATGCGAAGCGATGCGGAGCGGAGCGGTTGTGGCGGAAGGCGTCGGCATCGTGGTTGATCACGCCGACGTCCTGGAGGACGCTGAGCGGGTGGGCGAGGCCGGCGCCTGCCGAGTCCCCACCGAAAGGGCCTCGCAGCACCGGAGTTGGTCTTGCCGCGGACCCGGTGGGTGCCTCGGCACGCACCGGGCCGGCACCCTGAAGCGCGAGGGTGGCGGCCCGGTGCGGTGCGGTCGGCGGCGTCGTTTGTATCCAGCGGTGTAAGACCCGTGGCGGACCTCCAGGAGCCGGCGGGCGGCGTGACGGATGCGGCACGGCATGCCGCGGGGGTATCCCCGGTCAGGTGGTCCGTCTCGCTCCTTTGCGAAGCGGATCGGTCTCGGTGGTGGTGCCCTCGTCAGCCGGATCGGTTTCCGGGGCGCCCCGCACCACGGTCCGAAGCCCCGCACCGATGCCCAGCAGGGCCGCCAGCGCGGTGATGGTGAAGACGACGCCAAGGGCGCTGTGCTTCCCCCAACCCTGGGCGGCGCCCAAGGCGCTGACGGCGGTGCCCAGGCCTGTCATCACGGCGACGGACAGGGTCTCGGACAGCTGGAGGTTGGAACTGGCCGCGCCCTCTTGGCCCTTGGGGGCCAGCGCCAGGACGATGGTGGTGACGGCGGGGTACACAAGCCCCATCCCGAAGCCGGCGATGGCCCAGCCGATGACGGCGAGCGCCACACTCCGCAACTCGGTGCCGACGGACACGGCGATCAGCGCGTCACCGGCCAGCAGCAGCACGAATCCGGTGACGACGCGGCTGTGCCGCCCCTTGCCGCCACTGCGTTTGTCCAGCTTGGCCTGGATCCAGGCACCGCTGACCCAGGTGAGCGCTCCCGCGGAGAGCGCCAGTCCGGACTGCAGGGTGCTCAGCCCCAAGACCTGGGTCATGCTCAGCGGGAAGAAGGACTCGGCGCCGTAGTAGGCAGTGCTGACGAGTCCGCGCACGATCATGCCGGCCGGCATACCGCGCCGGACGGCGAGCGTGCCGGGCGGCAGCAGCTTGCGCAGCATCGGCAGCGCCAGTGCGGCACCCACCGCCACGAGCGGCAGGGTGAGCGCCAGATTGTGCTCCTCCAGCCCGGCCAGCACGGCGCCCGCGCCCACCACCAGGAGCAGAGTGAAGGGAATACGGCGCTTGTCGGGGGCCGAGACCTCGGGTGGTCCCAGCTTGCGCAGTGCGGGCAGGGCCAGCACCACGCCGATCGGCACCAGCGGCACCAGGACGAGGAAGACCACCCGCCAGTTGCCGGCCTCGGCGATGGCGGCGGCGACGGCCGGCCCGAGCAGCGCGGGCAGCGTCCAGGCGGAGGCCACCAGCGCGAGCATCCGGGCGCGCAGCTCGTCCGGGTAGGCGCGGCCCACGGTCAGATAGGCAAGGGCCAGCACCCCACCGACACCGGCTCCCTGAAGCGTCCTGCCGAGCAGGAACACAGACCAGTTGGTCGCGACGGCGGAGACCACACAGCCGACGATGAAAAAGAGGAATGCCTGGAGGTAGGGACGGGTCGGACCCGTCCGGTCCGCCCCCTGGCCGGCGAGAACGGTGCCGAAGATATTGGCCAGCATGAACGCGGTGAAAGCCCAGCCGAACAAGCCCAGCCCGTCAAGTTCCTCAGCCGCCGAGGGGAGCACCGTCGCGACGCCCAGCCAGAGGAACGCGACCAAGGTGACCGAGAGGATCAGCCCGATCGTGAGGGACCGATATCGGGGGGACCAGATGCCCTCTTCTGGGGCGCTCGTGCGAGCGGACCGGCTCATGAGCTCTCCAAACCTGTACAGCGCGGCTGCGCGATGGCTATGGGGCGCTCGTAGCCCGCCCGCTCATATAGGAGATTCCCTATACAGTGAAACCACTATATAGAGATTCCTTGATATGCTGTCAAGCGTGACAACCAACCAGTCAAGTGCCGCAATGCTGAAGTCCCTCGGCCATCCCGTGCGGCTGGGCATCGTGCGCGCGCTGGCCGTTCAACCGGAGACCTGCGCCTGCGACTTCACCGAGCTTTTTGCCGTGTCACAGCCGACCATCAGCCAGCATCTGAAGGTGCTGCGCGAGGCCGGCGTGGTGAGCACACGGCGCCGTGGTGTGCAGATCTGCTACTCGGTGCGGCCGGAGGCCATCGCCGAGCTGCGTGAGCTGCTGGAGGAGCTGGCACCGGCAGCCCTGGCCGACGCGGGCTAGGGCAGGGCTAGGGCGCTTCTGAAGGCGTGGTCCTGCATGCCTACCTCGTACTCGCCACACACCACCACATCGGCGGGCGGCAGCGGGCCGTGCTGCGCGTCGCCCCGGCGCAGCCGCACATGCCGGACCAGATTGCCGTCCGGATGCACCCGTTCGGCGTCCTGGGCGAGGGCCGCCTCGGCGTCGGTCAGGTCGGAGGAGTAGATGAAGGTGCCGTCGGTGTTCGCCGGGCCGTCCGGCCGCGGCGCGCTGTCCCCGATGCCGTGGCCCCTCGGCCGTTCGCCAGGGTGCGCCTTGCCGTGGCCCGTCAGCCGTCAGCCGTCAGCTGTCAGCTGTCAGCCATTCGCCGTCTGCCGGGGCGCCCCCTGCCCGGAGCCGGTCAGGACGGTTCGGGCAGTCGGCCCGTGCATGTCGCCCGGCCGAACTCGCCCGAGGCGGTGGCGCTTTGCACATGGTCGCCCCTGATGGCCAGCGCGCACCGGGCCTGTCCGCCCTGCCCGCCGAGGACGATGCTGACGATCGGGTCCCGGCCCACCGGGACCTGCACGGTCGTGCGCCACGGCAGCGTCGCCGCGGACACCACGGTGGCCGTTCCCGCCTCGCTGCCGGACTGGTAGGTGATGTCGGCGGTGCCGGTGCCCGTCACCTCGTACGTCACCGGTGCGGTGCGGGTCCGGTGCTCCGTCGTGCCGGCGCCGCCGCCGTCGGAGCCGAGGATGCCGAACAGGCCGAGGGCCAGACAGGCGGCCAGCGCGGCGCCGGCCACCGCGAGCCCGGCACGGAACGCGCGCCGCTCGGCGTGCTCCTCGGCCGGCGACCCGGACGCCTCCTGGGAACGCGGCTCGTCCGATGTGTCCGACGTGGATGTCGCGGCCGTACTGCCCATGTCCCGTTCCCTTCGCAAACACCCGGTCCGTATACGAGCCGGGTGTTTGTACCCGCTGTCGGAAACGGGTGTCCAGCGACCGGAAATAACGGACAACCGACCGGCCCGATGCGACATCAAGGACCGGTACGGGCGTAGCAACTGGCTTGAATCTCCGGGGCCTTCAGCTCTTCCCGGCGCTGTTCTCCAGCGCCGACACGGCTGCCTTCGCCGCCTTGATGGCCCCCTTGTTGATCTCGTCGGTGGCGGGCGCCTTCTTCGTCTCGAAGTCGCTGCCGTTGTAGGTGACGATCACCAGGGCGTTGGCGGCGCGCACCACGACCACGCCCTCGCGGGTCTCCTGCTTGTCCTCGGTGGCGAGGTTCACCACCGAATAACCCGAGTCGCCGACACCCGGCACGGCACCACCGCCGGTCTTCTCCGCAACCCGCTTCTCGTATTCCTTCTGTGCCGCCTTGTCCGACTCGGTGACCTCGTAGGAGACGTCGAGCCAGCGGTAGTCGTACCCCTTGAGCGCGTTCCAGGAGCAGGTGCGGCGCAGCTCCGGGTCCGTCGACGGGATCTCCTTGCCGGCCGTCTTGGCACCCGGCACCAGGTCGGTGACGATCGCCTTGGGCACGCTGTCGCAGGGCGCGGGCGCGTCGGCGTACGTCTTCGCCACGGCCGTCGAGGACGGCGCCGAGGGCGACGACCGCTCGGCCGCCTTCTGCTCCGGCTGCTGTTCCGTGGCCGATGACGCGGCGAACGGACCGGACGTCAGCGCCCAGCCGGCCACGGCGAGCACGGCGACCGGCGACAGACGCGCGGTGAGGGCGAGCGGCAGAGGAAGATGACGCACGGCGTACTTCTCGTGGGGGAGGGGAGTGCGGAGAGGGTCCACACTGCGGGACGCCAGTGTCACACGACTGGCTGTGCGGCGGAAGTGCCAACCCGTTCGGTACCCGTGCGGTGACGGTGGAGACCATGGGGAGGTGCGGACGAACCGTGCGCATCACGGGCGTAGGCCCGGCGCCCGGGACCGCGCCCGACTGGTCCACCCACGAGTCGGGCCGTGTCGCCCGCCGCCGATCCGGCTGACGCGCGCCGTTCCCGCGACACCGTGCGCGCTCTGGACGGACGGATCCCTCACCTGCGTACGATCGCACGATCGATCGCCGCTCAGTGAGGAGTCCCCCGTGTTCACCACCCGGCCCACCCTCCAGGGCACCTTCGGCATGGTCTCCTCCACGCACTGGCTGGCCTCGCAGTCCGCGATGGCCGTGCTGGAGGACGGCGGCAACGCCTTCGACGCGGCCGTGGCCGGCGCGTTCGTGCTGCATGTCGTCGAGCCGCACCTCAACGGACCGGCCGGCGAGGTGCCGATCCTGCTCGCTCCCGCGGGCGGCGAGGTGCGGGTGCTGTGCGGGCAGGGCGTGGCCCCGGCGGGGGCCACGGTCGCGCACTACCGGGGACTCGGCCTGGATCTCGTACCCGGCACGGGACCGCTCGCCGCCGCCGTGCCCGGCGCCTTCGACGCCTGGCTGCTGCTCCTGCGCGACCACGGCACCAAGTCCCTCGCCGACGTCCTGCGGTACGCGATCGGCTACGCCGAACACGGTCACCCGCCGGTGGAGAACCTCGGCCGGACCGTCGAGAGCGTCCGCGAACTGTTCGAGACCGAGTGGACCTCGTCGGCGCGGGTGTACCTGCCCGGCGGCCGGTCGCCCCGGCCCGGCCGGCTGCTGCGCAACTCCGCGCTCGCCGCCACCTGGAAGCGGCTGCTCGCCGAGACCGAGGGCGCGGGCGACAGGGACGCGCGGATCGAGGCCGCCCGCGAGGTGTGGCGGACCGGCTTCATCGCCGAGGCGCTGGTGCGGCAGGCCCGGCGGCCCACCCTGGACACCAGCGGCGAACGGCACGGCGGCACGCTCGGCGCCGCCGACCTCGCCGGCTGGTCCGCGAGCTACGAGGCCCCCGCGACCTACGACTGGCACGGCTGGACGCTGTGCAAGGCGGGCCCCTGGAGCCAGGGCCCCGCCCTGCTCCAGCAGCTCGCCCTGCTCCCGCCCGAACTGCCCCCGTACGGCTCCGCCGACTACCTCCACCTGCTGATCGAGGGCTGCAAGCTCGCCATGGCCGACCGCGAGGCCTGGTACGGCGACGCCGCCGATGTACCGCTCGCCGAGCTGCTGTCCGACGCGTACAACGCCGGCCGGCGGGCGCTCGTCGGCGACCGCGCCTCCTTCGAACTGCGGCCCGGCAGACCCGGCGGGCGCACCCCGCGGCTGAGCGCGCACGCGCACGCGGTCGCCGGCGACGAGACCGGGTTCGACCCGATGGGCGTCGGCGAGCCGACCGTCGCGCACCCGCCGGGCGGGCCCGAGGTGGCCGCCGACGGCGCCACCCGCGGGGACACCTGTCACCTCGACGTCGTCGACCGCTGGGGCAACATGATCGCGGCGACGCCCAGCGGCGGCTGGCTCCAGTCCAACCCGGTCGTGCCCGAACTCGGCTTCCCGCTCGGCACCCGGCTCCAGATGACCTGGCTTGAGGAGGGCCTGCCCAACTCCCTGACCCCGGGCCGCCGCCCGCGCACCACGCTCACCCCGTCCATCGCGCTGCGCGACGGGACGCCCGTGATGGCCTTCGGCACCCCCGGCGGGGACCAGCAGGACCAGTGGCAGCTGCACTTCTTCCTCGCCGTCGCGCTGCGCGGCCCGGTCCGCGGCGGCCTCGACCTCCAGGGCGCGATCGACGCCCCGAACTGGCACAACGACAGCTTCCCCAGCTCCTTCTACCCGCGCGGCCGGCGTCCGGGCAGCGTCACCGTGGAGTCCCGCACCGACCCCGCGGTCGTCGCGGAACTGCGACGGCGCGGCCATGACGTCACCGTCGGTCACGGCTGGTCCGAGGGACGCCTGTGCGCGGTGGCCCGGGACCCCGCGACCGGCGTGCTCTCGGCGGCGGCCAACCCGCGCGGGATGCAGGGCTACGCGGTGGGCCGCTGACCGCCGAATCCTGATCGCCGGACTGCTGCCTGCTGACCGCTGCCCGCTGCCCGCTGACCGGTGGGGGCGGAACCGGCTGTTCGTCTCGATTCCACCCGCGATACACCGAACCGGCGGGGATTGTCAGTGCCGCATGCTCTCATGGAGGCATGATCGAAGACACGAAGACCTGGGGGTGTCCCCTGGACGAAGACCTCGGCGCGGCCCTCACGGGGGACTTCCTCGCCCGGCACGGGGCCGATGTGGAGGAGGCGATCCGCGCGGCCGCGGCGACCGAGATCCTGCCCCGCTTCCGCCGGCTCGCCGACCACGAGATCGACCAGAAGAGCGGTCCGCACGACCTGGTGACGGACGCCGACCGCCTCGCGGAGCGCCACCTCACCGGGGTGCTCGCCGCTCTCCTGCCGGGCTCCGTCGTGGTCGGCGAGGAAGCGGTCCACGCCGACCCGACGACATACGAGGCGATACGCGGCGACGCGCCGGTGTGGATCATCGACCCGGTGGACGGCACCCGCCAGTTCGTGCACGGCGACCCCGGCTTCTGCACGCTCGTCGCGCTCGCCCACCGGGGCGTCCTGCTCGCCTCCTGGACGTACGCGCCGGTCCCCGACCGACTCGCCACCGCCGTACGGGGCCGGGGCGCGTTCCTCGACGGCGAGCGGCTCCGCGCGGGATCACCGGCGGCCGGCCGGGAGCTGCGGATAGCCACCTCCCACCCCGACTACACGACCGACGAGCAGAAACGCGCACTGCTCGGAGTGTGGGCGGACGGCGTCGCGCCACGCGCCTGCGGTTCCGCGGGCCTGGAGTATCTCGCCGTCGCCCGGGGCGAGTTGGACGGCACCACGTTCACTTGGGAAGCGGCTTGGGATCATGCGGCGGGCCTGCTCCTGGTCGAGGAGGCGGGCGGCGCCCACCGCACGCTCACCGGCGAACCGTTTCGCATCACGGGTGGCAACGCCCTGCCGTTCACCGCGGCACGGGACGCGGCCACGGCCGACCGCGTACGCGAACTGCTGCGCGACGGCGGCTGACCCGATCGGAGGTTACGGGGCCCCCGGCTGTCCGCGGCTGCGCCCGGTTCCTCCCCGCGCCGCCGGGGTGTCACCGCCCCGGCTTATGCTGACCATGAGTGGCCATCGGCTGACGAAGGGGTCCGAAGGTGCCGTCGATGCTCGATGCGGTCGTGGTGGGAGCGGGGCCGAACGGGCTGACGGCTGCCGTGGAGCTGGCCCGCCGCGGCTTCTCCGTGGCGCTGTTCGAGGCCCGTGACACGGTGGGCGGCGGAGCCCGCACCGAAGAACTCACCCTGCCCGGCTTCCGCCACGACCCCTGTTCGGCGGCACACCCCCTCGGGATCAACTCGCCCGCCTTCCGCGCCCTGCCCCTGGAGCGGTACGGCCTGGAGTGGCTGCACCCCGCCCTTCCGATGGCCCATCCGTTCCCGGACGGCACCGCCGCCGTGCTGGCCCGGTCCGTCGCGGAGACGGCAGCCTCCTTCGGTCCGCGCGACGCGGGCGCGTACCGCAGGCTCATCGCGCCGTTCCTGTCCAAGTGGGACACCCTGGCCCGCGACTTCATGTCCCTGCCGCTGACCGCGCTCCCGCGCGACCCGGTCACCCTCGCCCGCTTCGGCCTCGTCGGCCTGCCGCCGTCGAGCCGGCTGATGCGCCGCTTCCGCGACGAGCGCGCCCGGACCCTCTTCGCCGGGCTCGTCGCCCATGTCATGGCGCCGCTCAACGGCTTCGCCACCGGCGCCATCGGCCTGATCTTCGCCCTCGCCGCGCACGCCCGTGGCTGGCCCGTGGCCCGCGGCGGATCCCAGTCGATCTCCGACGCGCTCGCCGCCTACCTGAAGGATCTCGGCGGCAGCGTCCACACCGACTACGAGATCAAGCGGCTGGACGACCTGCCGCCCGCGCGGGCGTACGTCTTCGACACCTCGCCCACCGCCCTGGCCCGCATCGCAGGCTTCGGCAGCTACTACGCGGGCTACCGCTACGGCCCCGGCGTCTTCAAGATCGACTACGCCCTCGACGGGCCGGTGCCCTGGACGGCGCCCGAGGCGCGCTCCGCCGGGACGGTGCAGATCGGCGCGAGCACCGCTGAGATCGGCACCGCCCTGCACGCGGCGTCCCGTGAGGGCCGGGCCCCCGACAGGCCGTTCCTGATCACCGTGCAGCCCAGCGTCGCCGACCCGGCCCGGGCACCGGCCGGCCGGCACGTCTTCTGGGCGTACGGGCATGTGCCCAACGGCTGGACCGGCGATCTGACCGACGCCATCGAACGCCAGCTGGAGCGGTTCGCCCCCGGCTTCCGCGACCGCGTCCTCGCCCGCGCCACCGCCGGCCCGCCCGAACTGGCCGTGCGCAACGCCAACTACATCGGCGGCGACATCGCCTGCGGCTCGGTCTCCGGACTGCAACTCCTGCTACGGCCGAAACCGTCCCTGTTCCCGTACCACACTCCGCACCCGGCGGTCTTCATCTGCTCGTCGGCCACCCCGCCGGGCCCCGGTGTGCACGGCATGTCGGGGCACAACGCGGCGAAGGCCGTGTGGCGCAGGCTGAGACAGCCATGACCACCATCACGCTCGTGCAGGGTGACATCACCCGGCAGACCGCCGACGCGATCGTCAACGCGGCCAATTCCTCACTCCTGGGCGGCGGAGGCGTGGACGGCGCGATCCACCGGCGCGGCGGCCCGGCCATCCTGGAGGAGTGCCGCAAGCTCCGCGCCTCGCGGTACGGCAAGGGCCTGCCCACCGGCCGCGCGGTCGCCACGACGGCCGGCGACCTGGACGCCCGCTGGGTCATCCACACGGTGGGCCCGGTCTTCTCCCCGACGGAGGACCGCTCGGACCTGCTGGCGTCCTGCTACCGCGAGTCACTACGCCTGGCCGACGAACTGGGCGCCCGAACCATCGCCTTCCCGGCGATCTCCACCGGCGTCTACCGCTGGCCGATGGAGGCCGCGGCCCGCATCGCGCTGGAGACGGTTCGAGGCACCCCGACGACGGTCGAGGAGGTGCGGTTCGTCCTCTTCGACGACCGGGCGTACGAGGCGTTCGCTCGGCAACCGGGCTGACGCACACCACGGTGGGACTCACCCCTTGCGGTCCGAGCCCAGGATCGGGGCCACCCAGGCGTCGGCCCGTCTGCTGGCGGGCGTGTACTCCCCGGACCGACGTGGCGCTTCCGCGCGCACCTGCATGTCGTCTGGTCTGTCCATTCCGGTCGAGAACCGGGCGATTAGGCGAACCGCCGAGGTTGATCGGCTCAGAGCCGCCAGCCCACCAGCGGAATGCGCATGCCGGTGAGCAGGCCCACGAACATCACCGCAGACAGCAGCACGACCGCGACGAGGCGCAGGGCGATGACCGAGTCCGCGGTGGTACGCAACGGGGGCCAGGGAACCAGGCGCAGGAGCCAGGTCAGGGGAACCGAGAGCCCGAACAGCAGGGCCAGGGCCGCGATGTCGTCATCGCCTGTTACCTGGACCGGTGCGCTCTCGTCGAGGTCGTAGCCCTCCGCGTACATCGCAAATGCGAGCACTTTCCAGCAGAGGGCGGCGAACAGCGTCACGCCGGTCTCCAGGAGTGCGAATCGCGGTCCCTGCCGCATCGGGAGAAGTGACAGAAGCATGGTTGCTTTCCAGGATTTGCGAGGGACGGCAGGGCCGACCGGAAACGGTCGGCCCTGCCGCATATGGATGAATCACCCGGTCTCTAGACCCAGGTCTTTCCCTTGGCATTGGACTTCAGTTTGTGTTGCTTGACGGCCTTCTTGCAGCGATTGCACGCCGCCTTCTTGGCGCCGCCATACGTCCATGCCGTGATCTGGCCGCCGATTTTCCGCCCGACCGTGTTGTTGTACTTGTCGGCCTTGGAATCCCGCTTGGCCGCCGCAGAGCTGCCCGCGTTCTTCTCATGGGCCCAGCCGAGGGCCTTGGCCAGGCTCGATCCGACGGCCCAGGTCAGCATGGCCTGCCAGATGCAGTGCCGATAGGCGTTCTGCTTCGGCCCGTTCTTGTACGCGCGCTTGGCCTCCTTGAGCGCCCATTGCGTGATGTAGACCATGTCCGCGCACCACAGGACGAACATCGCGCAGATGACCGCTTCGGGAAGCAGCCCGCCGGTGCTGTAATTACCGCTGAGATCGTAGCAGTTGACGGGATCACCGGAGCAGTAGTCGTACGGGTTCGCATTTCCGCCCGGAACCGGGTCCCGGGAAAGGAACCGACCGGTTTCCGCCTGGTAAAGGCGTGACCCCATGAGGGTCAGTCCGGACGGGGTCTCGGTGGACCGCTGCTTGCCGCCCAGCCAGCCGTAGCGGGTGGCTGCTTCATTGGCGCGCGGCTTACCGTACTCGTCGGTGTCGAGGGCTACCGGGGCGACGCTGCTGTCCAGCGGCAGCTGGAGGGCGATGTCGCCGTGGACGGTACTCAGTTGCAGATTCGTCTGGCCGCTCTTGGCGGTGGTCGCGGTGAACGCGCCGGACGCGGACGCCACATTGCGCGACACGGTACCCGCCGCCGTGTCCTCGACGATCCAGCGCGGGTTGTCGCTGTCGTCGCCGTAGTGGTTGAGCTTGGACTCGGCCTGGGTCCATGTGCCGCCGCTGCTGGTCTCGGCCGTCCAGCTCCGGAATCGCAGGGCTGCGTCGAGTTGCCAGGTCTGGCGCTTGGTGCCGGTCGTCAGACGGTGGACGAGGTCGTTGGCGTAGTAGGCGGCCGTGGTGCCCGGCAGGGCGGTGGTGCGGCCCAGGGCGTCGTACTGGTAGCCGGTGTCGATCAGCCGGTCGGCGCTGTCGTAGGTGTGGCTGGTGGTGGTTCCTCCTGTGGTGGGGCAGGCGGCGCCGGCCTCACCGGCCGCGGTGGTCAGGGACTTGCGGTTGCTGCGGCTGTCGAAGGTGTAGGAGCGGCGGGTGCAGACCTGGCCCGTGGTGTCCTCGACTGTGGTCAGTCGGCCCGCCCGGTCGTAGCGGTAGGTCTGACCGGACCAGCCGGCGTGGTTGGTGACCTGTCCGTGGACCGACTCGCTCACCGTGTCGTTGTACACAGCGGTGCCGTCGCTGCTGCGCGTGTAGGACCGGGATGTCTCGGCGCCCGTGGGGTCCTCGGCTATGTCGAGGGTGTAACCGCCGGGTAGCCCCTCGGAGGTCACCGAGCCGTCCGCGTCGTACGAGACGGAGAACGTGCCCGCCACCGAGTCGGTGGTGCCGGTGACCAGGCCGCGCGGTTCCGCGGTGTGGTCGTAGGTGTACGTCACTGTGGACGGCACCGAGTCGGAGATCTTCACGGGACGGTCCAGCCGGTCGTACTCGGTCTTGGTAACGCCGCCGTCGGCGTCGGTGTAGGACACCTGTCGGCCCAGCTTGTCGTACTCCTTGGAGATGGTGCCCGCCGTTGCCGAGGCGAGCTTGGCCACCTGGCCGGTGGACGGGTCGTACTCGGTGGTGATCTCGGGAACGGCCTGCCCGGTGCTGCCGGTGACGGTGGCCTTGGTCTTGCGGCCCGCCGAGTCGTACGACGTGGTCGTGGTCCGTGAGGCGCCGTTGGCCGTTTCGGTGACCTCGGCCGGGTTGCCCCACCAGTCGTACTCGGTGGTGCTGTCGGTGACCTCGGACGGCTGGCTGCCGCCGCCGGTGACAGCTCCGGCCGGGCCCGTCCAGCAGACCTGGTCGGCCCATTCGGGGCGGCCCTGGCAGTCGCCGGTGCCGGTCGCGGACCAGTACGCGGTGATAGTGGTGGCCGCGTCGTCGCCGGTGGCGCCGGGCGGCACCTGGGAGGTCACGCGTCCTTGCGTGTCGTAGTGGGTGGTCGTGGTCAGGTTCAGCCCACCCGAGTCACGGATGGTGAGGGTGGGCAGGCCCTTGGCCCAGTCGTATTGGGTCTCGGTGACCCGCTTCTCTCCCATCACGGAGTCGTGGTCGCGGACCCGGACGCCGCTGATTTCCAGGGTGACCTGGTCCTCGACGGACGCGGTGCCATCGGTGGGGCGTCCCTCGTCGTACTCGTAGACCGACCAAGAGCGGGCGGGCACCGAGGTGCCGGCCGCGATCAGCACGGTGGTGCCGTTCTTGAGGTCCTTGGTGAGGTCCACCCGGTGCAGCGGCCCGAACTCCGCCAGTTCCCGGACGCCCTTGCTGTCGAAGAGCGAAACGGTGGAGAGCAGTTCGGCGCGTTCCGCCGTGGAGCGCTCGATGATGCCGAGGCCGGTGAGTATCTCCTTCTGCGCGGCGGTAGTGCCGAGCGCGAGCGCCCGGTTGGCGGGGCTGAGGGTGCGGACGGCGTTGCCGAAGCGGTCGTACTCGTAGGTCGAGATGTGCCCGCCCGGCACCGCGGAGTTCACCTCGCGGCCAGAGACCCCGAGGTAGTGGATCTCGGCCCGCTGGTAGCTGCTCGCCTGCAGCGCGGCGCCCGTGTGCCCGGCCGGGGCCGAGTCTGCGGGGAAGACCGCGGTGGCGTCCGTCGGCGCGTTCAGCTGCCCCCACGCCCTCACGTCGGCGGCGCCCATCTTGTACGGCGCCGACGTGCCGGTGAGGGGTACGTCGTAGACGACGCTGGTGGCCGCCTCGCCCTCGACGATGTCCTTGGTGCCCTGCTTGAGTCCCGGGCGCGAGGCCCTCAGCAGCATGCCGTCCCCGGCGGTGACAGAACTGCCGGCCTTGCCGTAAGTCAACGTCCAGGGCAGCTCACCGGGCGTGGTCAGCTTGGTGACCCGGCCGTCGGCGTCGTAGGCGTACTCCGTCTTCAGGGACGGGTTGATCTGCGGGTGCCACGCCTGGCGCAGCCGTCCGCTGCTGTCGTACAGGTACATTTGCACGGACCGCGAGCTGGCCTTGGCGGCCTCGGGCTCGGTGGACCACAGCCGGATCTCCTTCACCTGCCCGGCGATGTCGCCGTACGTGCCGGCCGTGGCGGTCGTGGCGGTGGCATAGACGAACTGCAGCGCGCGGCAGCCCTTGGTGTCCGGTGCCGTGGTGCAGGCGGCGGCGCCGACCGCGGAGGTCGGCGCGATGATCCGTTGCGGACGCGACAGGGTCTCGCCGCCTGCGGTCACCGTCTCGGAGACCACCGTGGTAGTGGAGTTGTCGAGTCCGTCCACCAGCGTGCCGGACGCCTGCCAGGTCGAGGCGCCCTGCGGTTTGGTGAACCGGGTCACCATGCCCTCGGTGTCGGTGAGCGTGAACGAGCCGCTCACGCTGCCCGTCAGGGTCAGGTCCTCCGCGCCGGGCTCGGCGATCCAGCCGGTCTTGGCGGTGTTGGCCGTGAAGTGGACGGCGTCGCCGTCCTGAAGCACGACGTCGACCGCGGTGTCGGAGATCCGGCGCACATGGGAGTAGTCGGAGTCCGCCTGCCCAGTCGTGGTGCCTGACACCCACTCCTTGCCGAAGATCGGCGCCTGGCCGGTCTGCTGGGCACCCCGGCCAGGGACGCGGGAGGAAGCGGTGCGGGACACCGTCATGTTGAAGAACGACGCGTCGGTGGCCGACAGGCTGTAGTCACCGGTGAGCAGGTTGAGCTGACCCGGACCGATCTCGCTGGTGGCCGCCCCGTCCGCGGCGTGGTCCACGACGGCGGTCAGCGGCGGGGTGCTCGCCGAGGCGGAGTTCGGGCCGGTGAAGTCGGCCTTGATCTGCACGCTGCCGTCGGGGCCGACGGTGCTCACGGCGTTCCATACCAGCGCGGCGTTCCTGCCGTTCGTCAGCGGCACTGGCCAGGCGGTGAGCGCTGTGCCCCCTGAGGTGACGTCACCGGTGGGGATCTTCACCCACGGGTCCGCTTCGGCGCGGCGCCAGGAGAAGGACACGCTGTCGTACTTGCCCGCCTCGGCCTCAGCGACCAGAGGCAGGCGGCGTGCGGTGCGCTCGCCCTCCGACGGCTCGACGAACCCGCCGGGGCCGGCGTGGAAGGTGTACCCGACGGCCTCGGACTTGTTGTCCGCCTTGTCGACGGCGCGCACCTGGAGAGTGTGGGTGCCGTTCTTCGGCGGGGTGATGCTGATGGCCTTGTCGGCGGTGGAGCCGCCGGTTGTGACCTTGGTCCAGGTCACGCCGTCCAGCGACCACTCCAGCCAGTTGTGGTCTGTGGCGGGTGGGGTGACGGTGAACGTTCCCGCCTGGCCCGCGCCCCTGACCCACTTGTCCGACGGGTAGTCGGCGGAGACGACCTTGGACGGGGCGAGCGGTGCCCTGGCGTCGACCGTGAAGGTCTTCCAGGCGGACCAGCCGTTGTTGTAGTGCGTTCCGTCGTAGGGCGAGGTACGAAACTTATAGGTCTTGCCCTCCGTCAGCACGCCCGATGGCACGGTGACTGACGCGGGCTGGCCGGACGGCACGTACGGGGACACCAGGACGTTGCCAACCTGCGTGTCGGTGGCATTGTCATAGATCTGGAAGGTGCCGTTGACCTTGTCGCCGTCGGCGTCGACGAAGGTGTCCCGCAGGGTCGGCGTGGGGGTGTTCACCACGTAGGCCCCGGAGTAGGACAGGTACGGTGGGCCGGCTTCCTGCTTGGTGCCGGTGCGCGGCCGGTAGTTGTAAGTCACCACCAGTTTAGGCGGGTTCGTGGCCGCGTTGGCGGAGTTGACGCGCTTCCACTGGGCGACGGCCGACTCGTCGGACGCGCGGATGCCCATGTGCCCGCGGGTGGCCCTGGCCGAGGCCCACTCCTGCACCAGTGTGGTCACGTCGGCGTTGACCCAGCCGTCGGGCTGGGCGGAGCAGTCGGCGTTGCCGCGGGTTTCGGTGGAGGTGGCCTTCTTGGCCGTCATGGTCGGACGGTTGGTCCACCGGCTGGCGGTGGAAGCCGCCCCTGAGGACCAGACTTCCCACGGGTACACCTTGCAGTCGGTGTTGCCCGAGTGGAAGTTCCACAGGCTGAGCTTGGCGCTGGAGACCAGCGCGTCCTGGATCGGGGTGCTGTTCCAGGTGATGAAGGACTGCGCGGTGCGCGGGGTGCCGTCGGCGTTCTTGGTGCCCGGGTTGCCGAAGTCGAGTTCGGTGTCGGTGGACCAGTCGACGGTCTCGCCCTGCTGGACGTAGGTGTCGAAGACGTTCGACAGCGAGGAGGTCGAGGGGTCGATGGTGACCGGGTACTTGGTGTCCGGGGCGGCGAGGAACTTTGCGTCCGGGGTGATGACGAGGTCGACGCCTTCTGCGGTCCTGATGACCTTCATCGCGACCTTGGCCCGCTTGGTGTGCTCGCCGGAGCGCTTGTCGACGGTCGCGTCCCACATGACTGGCGCGGGCATGACAGTCTTCTTGCTGCTCTTCTTGTCCATGAAGAGCAGGCTGCCGTCTTTGAGTCGCTCGACCTTCAGACCCTCGGCCTTCAGCGGCAGCGTGTAAGAGTAACGCTCCTGCGCCGGTCGCTCCCGGATGTCGACGTACTGCTCGAAGCCCGTGCGAGTCGCCTCGACAACGACGTCACCGCCCGGCACGGCGTTCACGTACGTGGCTCGATTACCGACCAGCTCGGGCTCGGGCAGGCCCCCCTTCCACTGCAGGGTGATCCGCTGGTCACCCTCGCCGAGTGTCACCAGATCGCGAGCCGTGGCAACGGAGTTCTCCGACAGTGAAGCCAGCTTCCGGCCGCCCCGCCCGCCGAGTTCCAGGCCGCGCGGATGCCCCTTGGGTGCCACCGAGCCGTCCCGGGTGCGGACCAGGTCGAGGTCGACCGCGTGCCAGTCATCGCCGTCATGGAAGCGCACCGGACCGGCGGACAGCTCGGTGGTCAGGCTGCCGTCCGGGTTGGCCCAGGTGGCCGACGTCTCGGCGCGCTCCGACAGCGCCTCGACGCGCTTCTCAGTCAGGCGTGCCGCGACGCGGGCGGAGACGATGTCCGCAGCGGTCGTGGCGGCGGGCTTCTTCGGTACCACGGCGGGATTCGCGGTCGGCTGCTGGGCCGCTGACGCGCCCTCCGCCCCGTACAGCGCGGACGTCGACATCGCGATGGCCAGCACCACCGCGACGCGCCGCACGCGCCGTCTTCCCCGAGGCCGGAGGAGCCCCAGAGGCCCGGTCCGGCCTTCGGGTGAGTGGCTGTTCAATGTGACCCCCTCCTTGCCGTATGGCGGCAAGTCCAATGAACGGGCGCTTAGCACACCCGCGGAGAATCTATGAAGAATGCATGGATCTTGTAAAGGGATGACAAAATCTTGCCGCAGTACGGCCGTGATCTTGGCTGGAAAGCGCGCGGAGTGGCAATCCGCTTCCCAGACAGCCGAGTTGACGAGGCGTGCGCGACTGGCCCGGGGCGCGGTACAGAGCAGAGGAATCGCCGAACTGTCCGGCCGGCCCTATCCGGAACTGAAGACGCCCGTACATCGGACGGTTCCGCCTCGCCGACAGGCTGGGGCACCCGCTTCTCGCCGACGGGCGGTCGAGCAGGTGTGCTTTGTGCCCTTTCGATCACGACGCGTACGACGCCTTCGCCGACCGGTTTCGCTGACGAAAACCCACCGTCGCCACAACAGGCCATCCGCGAGCGCGTGTCGGTGGGGATACTTTTCTGATGGACGTCCCAAGGGGTTCGTGGGTCAAGACCACGCACGACTGGTCCGGATGGTTCCGTGTCCGTCACGGATGACGGGCGGGGCACCGATACCCGTAGGGACGGGCACGGCCGGACCGTGAAGAAGCCGGTCATGGCGTCGAAGGACCTCCGGTTCTTCGACGCGCCGGACACCGAGTTGCTTCCGGACGGACATCCGCGCCGTGGCATGTCCGTCGTGGCGGCACTCAGCGAGTGGCTGATTCATACCAACCGCCGCCTCGACGGAGCCTGGACCCAACGCTACGAGCACGGCGTTCCGGTGACCGGCCTGGAACCCGTCGAGCCCGACGGCACCACAGGGACACTGGTCCACTTCAGACCGGACGAACCCTTGAGTGCGACAGGGGTGCCGGTGGAGGGGCGGCTGAGGCGTTGCGCCATGGCGTGGCCGGACCTCAGCATGCGGGTGGTCCTGTGCCCGTGACCCTGCGGGGATGACGCGACGTGCCGTCGGAGACGGGGTGTTCGAGGCGTGGGCGGGCTTTGCTGAACTCGGTTGTACCCGGCCGCGGTTGGATGTGCGCGGGGCTCGGTCGGGTGGGCTGGGGCGGGGGTGGTGTATCGAGCCTGAATGAGGCTTGGATGTTTCTTGAATCGCGCCTTTCGCCTGCGAAGACTGGGCACCCGGTGAGCGGGAGGGGGCGCCATGGGCGACGTGGAGTGCCGTGTGCTGGGAGGGGTCCGGGTCCTCGTCCGCGGCCGGCCGGTGGACCTGGGGCACGCCAGGCAGCGGCATGTGCTGGCCGTGCTGCTGGTGGAGGTCAACCGGCAGCTGTCCGTGGGGACGTTGATCGAACGGGTGTGGGGCGAGCGGGCGCCGCGCAGCGCCGTGAGCACGCTCTACAGCTATGTGTCCCGGCTGCGCGGCACGCTGTGCACGCCGGGCCTGCGACTGGTGCGCCGTTCCGGCGGATACACCGCCGAGGCGGAACCGGACACCATCGATCTGCATCGCTTCCGCTCCCTGGTGGCGCGGGCCCGCGGGACGCGGGACGAGGAGGCCGGCGAACTGCTGCGGGAGGCGCTGGCGCTGTTCCCCGAAGGGGATGCGCCGGCCGTGCCGGACACGCCCTGGTTCACGCACCTGCGGGAGGTGCTGGACAGCGAACGGCAGGCGGCCGAGCTGGATCTGGGCGATGTGCTGCTGCGGCAGGGGAAGGAAGCGGAACTGCTGCCGCGGCTGTTCCCGGCGGTGGCCGCGCAGCCCTTCGACGAACGGCTCGCCGGGCAGCTGATGCTGGCGCTGCACCGGCAGGGGCGCACCGTACAGGCCCTGGAGCACTACCAGACCCTGCGGCGAAGCCTGGACGAGGAGTTGGGGCTCACTCCCGGCGCCGCCATCCAGCGGCTGCACCATGAGCTGCTGACCGCGGGACCCCAGGGGGACGACGACACGGCGGCGGCGCCCACCTCCCATCGCGTGAGTTCGGCGGCCGCGGTCCCGCCGGCCGCCGTCCCCCGGCTGCTCCCGCTCGCGCCGGCCGGCTTCCTCGGCAGGCACCGGGAACGGCGGCAACTCGCGCAGGCAGTCGGACGGATCGTCGTCGTCACCGGTCCGGGGGGAGTCGGCAAGAGCTGGCTGGCGGCCCGATGGGCCTACGAGGAGACCGACCGCTTCCCCGACGGACAGCTCTATGTCGATCTGCGCGGCTTCGACCCGGGCGCGGAGCCGCTGCCCGCCTCCGCCGCCCTGCGCGGCTTCCTCGGCGCGCTCGGCGTTCCCCCCGACGACGTACCGGAGGACCCGGCCGCGCAGGAGGGCCTGTACCGGAGCCTGCTCAAGGACAAACGTGTCCTGGTCGTCCTCGACGACGCGCGCGACACCCGCCAGGTGCTCCCGCTGCTCCCCGGCACGCCCACGGCCACCGTCCTGATCACCAGCCGCAACCGGCTCACCCCGCTGGTCGTCAGGCACGGCGCCGTCACCCTCGCGCCGGCCGCCTTCGAGGACGGCCAGGCCCGCGAACTGCTCGCCGACCGGCTGGGCGCCGAGCGGACCGCCGCCGAGCCGGAGGCCGTCGCATCGCTCGTGGCGTACTGCGCGGGGCTGCCGCTGGCCCTGGCGCTGGTGGCGGCCCGCGCCGCGGTCAACCCCGGCTTCCCGCTCGCCGCGCTCGCCGATGAACTCGCGAGGCCCGCGGACCGTCTCGACGCCCTGGACACCGGCGATCCGACGGTGAGTCTGAACCTGCGTGCGGTGTTCGCGATGTCACGACGGGCGCTCAGCCCGCCGGCCCGTCGTCTCTTCGACCTCTTGGGGCTGGTCCCCGGCCCGGATGCCGGTCTGGAGGCGGTCGCGAGCCTCGCCGGTGTCGCGCGCGGCAGGGCCCGAGCCCTGCTCGCCGAGCTGGAGGCCGCGCACCTCGTCCACCAGCATCTGCCGGGTCGGTATGTGCTGCACGACCTCGTCCGGCTGTACGCGCGCGAGCGCACCGCCCAGGACCAGGCGGGGGAGAAGGCCGAGGCGACGGCCCGGTTCGTCGACTTCTACCTGCACACCGCGTACGCGGCGAACGAACTTCTGGACGGCGTCCACACCCCCTTCAAGCCCGAGCGGTACGACCCGCCGGCCGCGGGCTGCGGACCGTGGACGCCCGCCGACTTCGAGGACGCGCACGCCTGGTTCACGAAGGAGCACGCCTGCCTCGTCGCGGCGCAGGAGCTGGCGCTGTCGGCCGGACTGCACGTCCAGGCGGTCTATCTCGCCTGGGCCCTGATCTCCTACCAGTTGGGCGCCCACCAGCTGCAGGACTACGCCCGGGTCTGGCAGAGCGCGCTGACGGCGGCCGAGCGGCAGGGCGCCACCGTTGCGCGCATCCTCGCCCGCTGGCGGCTGGGCCACTTCCATGCGCTGAGCGGCCGCCACGCGGAGGGCCGGGACCATCTGGACCAGGCGCTGACCATGGCGGAGGAGGCCGGGGACACGGCGGCGCAGGCACACATCCGCCGCACCCTCGCCCGCGTCTGGGAGTTGCACGGCGACGACCGGCGGGCCCTCGACCACGCCCTCGGCGCGCTGGGGTTGTACGAGGAGCTGGACAACCCCTTCTGGCTGGCCAACCAGCTCAACGCGGTGGGATGGATGCACGCCCAACTCGGCGTGTACGAACAGGCACGCGCGTACTGTGAGCGGGCGTACGCCCTGCACGTCAAGCACGGCAGGCCGGGTGACGAGGCATCGACGCTGGACAGTCTCGGCTACATCGCCCACCGGACCGGTGACCACGCCACCGCGCTGGACCACTACCGGCAGGCGCTCGCCCGTTTCCGGGCGATGAGCGACAGCGCCAACGAGGCCGACACCCTGGCCGGGATCGCCGAGGTGCTCACCGCCCTCGGCCGGCCGGACGAGGCCCGAGGTGCCTGGGCCCAGGCGCGCGACCTGTACCGGGCCCAGCGGCGGGACGCGGACGCGGACCGCGCCGAGGCGGCCCTCGCCGCCGGGTGACACGTCGTCACGACGAAAGCTCGCCAACTGCGCCGGCAAGGGCGGTCTGGTCGACGGCTTTCCCGGGTTCGCCTGATCGCGCCGGACTTTGTCCCGGAGCGGTCCCCGCCGTCGGAGGTGTGTTGTCACGGCGGGGCCGGTCGGCGAGGCTGGCGGGATGAGCGGAGCGATCTCTTACGTGTGGCGCGACCCCATCACCGACGAGGAGATGGTCGACCTCGTCCGGTCCCATGGCGGCAACGCCGTACCCGGCTGGTGGAGCAAGGTCATGGAGCACAGTCTCGGCTGGGTGGGGGCCCGGGACGGCGAGGGCGTCCTCGTCGGGTTCGTCAACGTGGCGTGGGACGGCGTGGACCATGCCTTCCTGATCGACACGAAGACCCGGGGCACCTACCAGCGTCGCGGTATCGGTACGGCACTTGTGCGTCGGGCGGTGGTCCATGCGCGTGCGGCGGGCTGCGAGTGGCTGCACGTCGACTTCGACCCCGATCTGCGCGGCTTCTACTTCGACGCCTGCGGCTTCCGGCCGACGGACGCGGGACTGGTCCACCTGCCCTCCGTCGGCGAGGGACGCCGGTGAACAGGACGCCGGCGAACACCGTGCTCCCGTTACGCTCCCTGCCCCGGGCATCCGCTGCCGCGCTGACAGCCGGTGCGGTATTCGGAGTTCTCTCTCCGCTCCTCGAACCGGCCGACGCCCCGGCCCTGCACGCGCTCCATCTCGTGCTGAACGCGGGGTGGTCCTGGTCGGCGCTGGCCTTCTGCGTCGGCCTGCGCTGCCCAAGCATGCTCAGGGCCGCCGTCTTGGCCCCCGCCTCCCTCATCGCCGCGGTAATCGCCTATTACACGACCAAACTCGGGCAGAGTGATTTCCGCGCCGTGAACATCCTGTCGTCCACGGCGGCCTGGTGCATTGCGGCAGCATTCTTCGGGCCCATTTTGGGGGTGGCCGGGAATCTGGCCCGGCATCAGGGAATGCGCGGACTTCCCTTTCAGGTGCTGATTCCGCTGGCGGCCGTCGTGGAGACATCGACGCGGCTCCGGGTCGAAGCCTCGTTGCAAGGGGCACTCGTCGGTGCGACGTGGAACGTCACCCGCGTTGTGGCGGTGGCTGTCGTCGTCGTGCTCGTCGGGCGTACGGTGACCGCACGCCGACAGCGACCCCGCACCTCCGTCGCGGCGGGCCGGCGGATCGGGCCGTAGGGACGGCACCGTGGTCGCGTGTCTCCTGGACGAATGCGCGCAGCCCGCGGGCGCCGGGGAGGTTGCCTCGGCCTCAACCGCGCCGCTCTGTGCGGATGATGGGCCGAAACTCCCCGGCGCCCGGCTTGGTGGCTACTTCTTGTGGCAGGCCCACTTGCCGTTGACCTTGGTGTAGTGCTCACCCTTGGGGCACTTCTTGTGCTTCGGAGTCTTCGTGGGGTGCGGTGTGGGGGCGTTGTGACTGTCCGCCACCGTGGTGGTCGCCGGAGCTGCGAAGGCGGTACCCGTAGAGGCCACCGCCGCCCCGCTGGCGAGCATGCCCGCGGCGGCACTGGCGGCCAGAGCGCGTATGATCCTGTTTCGCATGATCGGCAGCCTTTCTTTGTCGGCGTCACTGCCTCTCGGTTCGATTTTTGGCTCCGCTGCCCGCGGACCGCATCTCGATCACACCGGTGAATTCGGGACTTTGCCGCGGCAGGCCCCGTATTTCCCGGGCCCGGCCCGGAACGAGAGCCACGGCAGGCCCTGTTCCGGCTCGCCGCGGACACCCGCAAGCGGACCTGAAACGTGCTGCGAGTGCCGCTGCCCGGCAAGGGCCGAACGGCCCCCGATCCGCCCCCCGAGGCCCTGGCCCGCCCAGCCCTTGCCCCGAGAGGATCGACTGCCTTCGCCGGGCAGCGGTCCGGCAAGGCGGCACGGAACATGGTGACGGGTGGTCGGCTCGGCCCGGAGAGAGGAAGCCTCAAGTGATCGCTGTCGTGGGACACCCCGATCTCACCGCGCCTACGCTGACGATGCTGGAGGAGGCGCTGGGCCGGCGTCTGGCGGGCTTCGCACGGGCGGGCCGGGCCGGACTCGTCCGTGCGGGCCAGGGGCTGCCGGTCGCTTTCGGCCGCGCCGCACGGAAGGCCGGGCTGGCGCTGGTGACCGTGCTGCCCTCCAGGAACGGGGTCCCCGCGGTGCTGGAGGAGTACGACCGCAAGGCCGCCGGGGAGTTGCTGCTGCTGTCGGATCAGGTGCGGCTGCTGGAGTACGACCCGGTCGACCGCGGCGCCTGCGTGGGCGCCGACGAGAGTCTGCTGCGCACCTGCCGCCGTATGGTCGCGGTATGGGACGGCTCGCCGTCCAACGGCCGTGACGCCACTGCCCACTTGGTGGCCTACGCGCGCAGCAGCGGCATCGACGTGGAGATCTTCTGGCCCGACGGGGCGGCCCGCGAACACCTCTGATGCCGCCGGACGGTGGGAAGTCGGCGAGGGCCTACGGCGCCTTCTCGATCGGGCCGTCACGATGTCCTGGCGGAGCGGCAGCAGGGACTCGGCGATCGTGTCGATCGCGGCCTGGTCGACGCCGGCTTCGGCGGGCGACGCCGCCAGGTGTGCGAGCACCCGCAGGCGGCGTCCATGATGGACAGGTGCTCGTGCGCCTTGCGCATGGAGCGGCCGGAGCAGGAGCGGGTGGCCGCCAAGGGGTGCCCCACGAAGCTCCGTTGATGCCCTTTGAGCCGGTCGATGTCCACCCCGTCGGGCCGCTTACCTGCCGGGGCGTCAGGGGTGCATGAACCGGCCGTGAGGAACCGCTCACCCACCGTCGCGCCCGCGATGCGAACGCTTCGTAACCCGCCCATGACCCGGCGGCGCCGTGAGGGGACCGTGTCCGGGCGTACGTGCCCGGGTGAACCTCACCGGCCGCTCCTGGCACGTCGGCTTCCCCGCCGGGAGTTTCCGCCAGACGCAATCCAACTGCGCCCGTGAGGCGTACCTCCTAGGAGAAGCGATTGGAGGAACGCAATGACAGTCTTCGGTCATCTCTTCCCCAGCAGGAACGGAGACCACGGCGGCCACGGGGACCACGGCGGCCACCACGGCCACGGCCACCATGACCATGACCACAGGGACCATGGCCACCACGGCCGGGACCGGCGGGACGAGGACAGGGACCGCCACGGCCGCGACCGCGACGACCGCTTCGGCTACTGAGAGTGAGGGAAGGCTGAGTGGGTCGGTGCCCAGGGGAGCCGGCCCGCTTCGCCGTCCGGTTGCGAGGAATGCGACGGAGCGGTGCCATGGTGGGTGTCCTCCGGCATGCACTGCGGGGACTGCTGTCGGCGGGCGGGCCGGCGAGCGGGGACGAACGTGACCCCGCCGTCGTGGTCGCGCCCGCGCCGCGCCTGTCCCCGCGTGATGTCTTCCGGCGCTTTTGGCCCTACACCCGGGGCCGCAGGCGCTGGCTGGTCCCCCTGCTGCTGTTCAGCCTGGTCGGTCCGGCGGTCGACGGCGCCGAACTGTGGCTCTTCAAGACCGTGATCGACGATGCGCTCGTCCCGCGCGATCCGCGCCCGTTCCTGTGGATCGCACCCGCCTATCTGGGGCTCATCGTCGTCTCCGGCATCCTCGGGTTCGCCGACAGCGTGACGTCCGCCTGGGTCGGTGAACGTTTCCTGCTGTCACTGCGCCGCGATGTCTTCCGGCACGTCCAGGGGCTGTCGCTCGGGTTCTTCGAACGGCGGCGACTCGGCGACGTACTGTCCCGGGTGACCGGCGACGTGGACGCCGTCGAGACGCTGCTGCTCTCGGGGGTGGCGGACGGCCTTTACCACGTCGTCCGGCTCGGCGTCTTCCTCGGTCTGCTCTGCTACCTCCGCTGGGACCTGACCCTGCTCGCCCTGGTCGTCGTGCCGCTGTTCTGGCGCGCGGCCCGGCACTTCTCCCGGCTGATCGGGGAGGCGTCCCGGGAGCGCAGGCGGCGCAGCGGCTCGCTCAGCGCGGTCGTCGAGGAGACGCTGGGCAACGTGGCCCTGGTCCAGGCGTACAACCGGCAGGGCTGGGAGGAACGCCGCTTCGAGCGGGAGAACCTGGGCCGGTTCCACGCGGCGATGGCGTCGGCGCGGATCGGCGCCGTCTACTCGCCGCTCGTCGAGATCATCGAGGTGTCAGGCATCCTCGCCGTGCTCGGTCTCGGCACCTGGAAACTGGCGCAGGGCCAGCTCACACTGGGCGGGCTGCTGCTCTTCCTGGCCCTCATCGGCAAGCTCTACGGCCCGGTCAGCAACCTGTCCGGCCTCGCCACCACCTTCTACACCGCCTCCGCCGCCGCGGAACGGATACTCGAACTGCTCGACCAGCGGCCCCAGGTCGTCGACGCCGCCGACGCCCGGCGGACCGGCCGGGCGCGCGGCGACATCGAACTGGACGGTGTCTGCTTCCACTACCCCGGCACCACGCGCCAGGCGCTGTCCGACGTGTCCTTCCACGTCGCCCCCGGCGAGATCCTGGCCCTGGTCGGGGCCAGCGGGGCCGGCAAGTCCACGGCGGCCAAGCTGCTCCTGCGCTTCTACGATCCAGACGTGGGCGCGATCCGCCTGGACGGGACCGATCTGCGCGACCTGCGGTTGCGCGACGTACGGGAGAACGTCACGGTGGTCCTCCAGGAGACCCTTGTCCTGCACGGTACGGTGCGCGAGAACATCGCCTACGGCCGACCGGGGGCGACGGACGCGGAGATCGTCGCGGCGGCCGGGGCGGCCGACGCGCACGAGTTCGTCCAATCGCTCCCCGACGGCTACGACACGCTGGTCGGCCAGCGCGGCCGGATGCTGTCCGGCGGTCAGCGGCAGCGCCTGGCGATCGCCCGCGCGATGATCCGGGACGCGCCCGTCCTGCTCCTGGACGAGCCGACCAGCGGCCTCGACGTCGAGTCCGGCCTGCGGATCATGGGCCCCTTGCGGCGCCTCATGGCGGGGCGCACGACCGTCGTCATCTCGCACAACCTGCTCACCGTCCGTGACGCCACCCGGATCGTGGTCCTCGACCACGGCCGGGTCGTCGAGTCCGGCACCCATGACGACCTGCTGGCGCGCCGCGGCGCATACGCGCGGCTGCACCGGTTGAACGCCGTACGGGGGCCTGGCCGGCCGGGCCTTGCGTCGCGTGGGGCGAGGGGCTTGTGAGTTGGGCGGGGCGGCTACACGCCGTGGGGGAGTGTGTTGGCGGCCGGGTGCGGGTGTGTTGTGGCTGGGCGCGCAGTTCCCCGCGTTGGCGCTGTGCGGCCTGGCGGGGTGGCCATTCGCCGTGGGGCTGTGTGTCGGTGGCCGGGTGCGGCGGTGTTGTGGCTGAGCGCGCAGTTCCCCGCGCCCCTTCGGGGGCGTTGTTGGTGCCCTGTGTTGGCTTGTCTGGGTTCGTGCTACGACTGGTCGCCTGTTGTCAGGTGGGCTGTGGCGAGGGTTGTGCCGGTGGTTGTGGTCAGTCGGGCGGCGGAGAGTTTTGCGCTGTCGACCGTGGCCGGGCTGCCCCAGTACCCGGTTCCGTCGTGCCGCAGTGTGAACGTGCCCACGCGTACCGTGCTCCCGTCCTTGTTCACCAGCAGACAGGTCACCTTGCCGTCGCGCGGAGCACCCGTGTCGGCCAGGTCGACGGCCATGTAGATCCAGCCCGGCCTGCCCGGGTGGACGTAGATCTCGCCGACCGCCTTTCCGGGACTCGCGGCCGGGGACAGGTCCCCGGAGAGCATGCCCCCGTTGGTCCCGGCCGTGGAGGACGGACCGGCCACGACGTCCTCGATCGCCGTGCCGATCGCCCAGCCACCGAACCCGACGGCCATGACGACGGTGGCCGCGGCCGCGGCGAGCCGCACCCGGATCCGCCTGCGGCGGCTCGGGAACGCGGCGGCGACCCGCATGGGCGCACGCCGCTCCCGCGCCGCCGCGGTCAGCCTCCGCGCCACCCGCTCCTCGAAGCCCACCGGCGGCTCGCTGCCCGGCAGCAGCCCGATCAGCCGGTCGCTCACCGAGGTCAGTTCCTCGATGTACTTCCGGCACTCCGCACACTGGTCCAGATGGGCGACCGCCTCCGCCCGTTCCCGGCCGGGCAGTACGCCCAGAGCCAGTTCGGCGCCGATCTCCCGCAGCGTCCGGCAGGTCACGTCACTGGCCATCGTCGCCTCGCTTCGAGGACGCGAGTGAGGTCCGCAGTTTGCCCATCGCCGTCCTGATGCGCGTCTTGGCGGTACCCAGCGGGATCCTCTCCCAGTCGGCGATCTGCTGGGCCGTCATTCCGTAGATGCCCGCCATCACGAGAGCGCGACCCTGCTCCCGCGGCAGCTCCGCCACCGCGGCCCGCAGCCGGGTCGACGCCTCGTCGGCCAGCGCGTACTGCTCCGGAGTCTCGCTGACGGCACCGAGGACCGCGTCCAGGTCCTCGGGCGCCACCGGCTCCGGCCGCCGCGTCCGGATGGCGTCGATGGCCAGGTTGCGGGCGATGGTGGTCAGCCAGGTCGACACGGAGCCGCGGCGCGCGTCGTAGACCTGGGCATGACGCCACGCACGCTCGAACGTCTGCTGGGCGACGTCCTCGGCGAGCTGTGGGTCCCCGGTGACGGCGACGGCGACACCGAAGACCGTGTGCTGGAACCTGCGTACGAAGGTGACGGCCAACTCCGGGTCACCCGTGGCCAGCCCGGACAGCAGCGCTTCGTCCGGGAGGCGTCCCGCAGAGAACCGGAATCTCTGCATATCCCTACATACGGTGCGCCCTCGGCGAGAGATTGCTCGGCCACCACGGAAGATCACATTCCTCGTCTCCCTCCGTGAACTACGACGGGCGGGTGCGGTGCAGCGCGATCATGGTCACGTCGTCGCTCAGGCCCCGGCCCACATACCGCCGCAGGTCGCTGTGGACGGCGCTGAGCAGCGCCTCGGGCTCCAGTCCGGCCCAGCCGGGAAGCCGGTCCGCGAGGGGGTAGAAGTCACCGGCGCGGTTGCGGGCCTCGACGACGCCGTCCGTGTACAGCAGCAGGGTGGCGCCGGGCGGGAAGTCCACGGTCTCCACGTACGGATGCGCGCGGTCGAGATCGCCCAGTCCGAGCGGCGGCGCACAGGACGTGGGGTCGAGCACGGTGACCTGTCCGCGGTCGATGAGCACGGGCGGCGGATGCCCGAAGTTGATCATGAACGTGGGTCCGTCGCCCTTCTCCGGTACCTCAAGCACCATGGCGGTGACGAACTCCTCCAAGGCGAGGGACGTGCTCGTGGTGTCCTGCTGCGCTGCCGTGGCATCCCGCAGGTCCTCCCTGAAGTCCTCTTCGAGATCGCTGACCATGGCGTGCAGCGGTCCGCGCTGGCGCACGGAGCGGCGGAACGCGCTCAGCACGTAGCTCGCGGTCTCCACCGCCGCGAGGCCCTTGCCGTGCGCGTCGCCGATCAGGATCCGCACCCTCCCGCCCACGCCGGCCACCGCGTACAGGTCCCCGCCGACGGCGGCGTCCTCGTTGGCCGCCAGATAGACCGAGGCGAGGGCCAGGTCGCCGATGCTGGGCGGCAGGGGTTTGAGCAGGACCCGCTGGGTCACCTCGGCGACCGCGCGGGTGCGGGCCAGTTCGTCCTCGCGGCGCTCGCGGATCCGACTGGCGCCCACGGCGCCTATGCAGATCAGCATCAGCGCGGTGAGCTGAACCCAGAAGTTCGCCGTGCCCAGCGCCAGGTTCCCGGCCGCCGCCAGCACCATGCAGGGAATGGTGATCGCGATGACGGCGACCACGCCGAGCGGTGTGCAGAACACCGCGGCCAGCGCGGGCGCCCCCACCATCAGGGGACCCAGCCTGATGGACCGGTTCAACGCCTGGTCCACCACCAGCAGCGCGACGGGCATGGACATCAGCCCCGCGGTGATGAGCCGCGGGTGCTCCCACATCGTGGCCACCGGTCCCGGACCACGCCTGCGACCGTCCAACGCCATCACCTCCCGGCCGCTCCCATAGTGACGCCCCACCCCACCACCAGGCACCCCGACAGGATGGCGCGGAGAACGGCGCGCCCGGCCACGGGGTCACCTGCACTCGGCCGCCGGTGTGCGGTCCCATGGTGGGCAGCGGTCCGGCCCTGGGTGGCATGGTTGCTGGTGGGTGTGCCCCGGAGGGGGTGCGGGGAACGGCGTGCTCGGCCACGGGGTCACCTGCACTCGGCTGCCGGTGTGCGGTCCCATGGTGGGCAGCGGTCCGGCCCTGGGTGGCATGGTTGCTGGTGGGTGTGCCCCGGAGGGGGTGCGGGGAACGGCGTGCTC